>NZ_JBQEPG010000029.1:0-70567 GCF_052045635.1 Pseudomonas sp. 22189 | reverse complement strand
CGCCTTTTTGTAACCGCCGGGTTTTAGCTGCCCGCCACAGTCATCCGCTCGATCAACACAGAGCCCGTGCGAATATTGCTGCGCAGCTCCAGATCATTACCGACGGCGACGATCTGTTTGAACATGTCGCGCATGTTGCCGGCGATGGTCACTTCCTGCACGGCGAACTGGATTTCGCCATTCTCGACCCAGAACCCCGCCGCTCCGCGCGAATAATCGCCGGTGACCATGTTCAAGCCATGACCCATCAATTCGGTAACCAGCAAGCCACGACCCATGCGTTTCAACAGCGCCGCCTGGTCTTCATCACCGTGAGTGACGAACAGATTGTGCACGCCACCCGCGTTGGCGGTGCTTGGCATGCCGAGTTTGCGCCCGGAGTACGTGCCGAGGATGTACGACACTAATTCGCCCTTTTCGACGAACGGTTTAGCGTAGGTGGCCAAGCCATCACCGTCGTAAGAGGCACTGCCCATGGCGCGCATCAGATGTGGACGCTCATCGATGGTCAGCCATTCCGGAAACAGCTTCTGCCCCAGCGTGCCTTCGAGGAACGACGATTTGCGATACAGACTGCCGCCGGAGACCGCTGACAGAAAGCTGCCGAACAACCCGCCCGCCAGCTCGGCGGAAAACAGCACCGGCACTTCGCAGGTTGGCACCGGACGCGCGCCCAGACGACTCGCGGCCCGTTGCGCGGCACGCTGGCCGATGCTCACTGGATCCGCCAGCAGGCTGCCCTGACGGTTGACGTCATACCAATAATCGCGCTGCATCTGACCATCGGCTTCGGCGATCATCACGCAGCTCAGGCTGTGCCGGGTCGACGCGTAACCGCCGATGAAACCGTGGCTGTTGCCATACACGCGGCAGCCCTGATGGGTGCTGAGGGTGGTGCCGTCGGCGTTCTTGATTCGCGCATCGGCGTCGAATGCGGCGGCTTCACAGAGCAACGCCTTCTCGATCGCCTGCTCCGGGGTGATGTCCCATTCGTGGAACAGGTCGAAATCCTGCACATCCCTGGCCATCAGCGCGGCATCGGCGAGGCCCGAGGCTTCGTCTTCAGAGGTGTGTTTGGCGATCGCCAGTGCGGCAGCAACGGTTTCACGAATCGCATCCGGCCCGGTGGCGGAGGTGCTGGCCGAGCCTTTGCGCTGGCCGACGTACAGGGTGATGCCAAAGCCCTGGTCGCGATTGAACTCGACCGTCTCGACCTCACGCTGGCGCACCGAGGTCGACAAACCCTGCTCCAGCGACACCGCGACTTCGCAGGCACTGGCGCCCTGACGCTTGGCTTCGGCGATGATCTGCTCGACCTGTTCCTGCAGTGCCGGCAATGCTTGCGGACCGACGCTTTGAACTGCACTCATGCTCATCTCCACTCAAATTCTGCTTTCGGCTGGGGTCATCGAGCGACCGGGCCGGACAAGCGGCCCCCGACTGGTTATCATGGCGGCGTTTCTTTGCGGACTGCCACCATGGTTGATTCTTACGACGACTCCCTCGATACGGGAGAAAAAAGCAAATCTCAGGTCAAACGCGAGCTGCATGCTCTGGTTGACCTTGGCGAGCGCCTTACAACACTCAAGCCCGACTTGCAGGCAAAACTGCCATTGACCGACGCTTTGCGCCGGGCCCTGGCCGATGCGCCGAAGCACACCGCGAACATCGCGCGTAAACGGCACCTGCAGTTCATCGGCAAACTGATGCGCGATCAGGACACTGACGCGATTCTGGTCCTGCTCGATCAACTTGATGCCTCCACCCGTCAGTACAACGAGCGTTTCCACAACCTCGAACGCTGGCGTGACCGGCTGATCGCCGGTGACGATGCCGTGCTGGAGAAATTCGTCGTCGAATACCCCGATGCCGATCGCCAGCAACTGCGTTCGCTGATCCGTCAGGCTCAGCACGAGGTTGCACACAACAAACCTCCTGCTTCCAGCCGCAAGATCTTCAAGTACATCCGTGAGCTGGACGATACGCAACGCGGTCTGCGTTGATATCTCGCCCCTGTAGGAGCTGCCGCAGGCTGCGATCTTTTGACTTTGATTGTTAAAAGCAAGNGCAGCTCCTACAGCTTTTTTGTTTATGCGCCCGTGCCACCCACGGTAATCGCATCGATCTTCAGCGTCGGCTGACCGACACCCACCGGTACCGACTGCCCGTCCTTGCCGCACGTGCCCACACCGCTGTCCAGTGCCAGATCGTTACCGACCATCGACACCCGGCTCATCGCCTCGGGACCATTGCCGATCAACGTCGCGCCCTTGACCGGTGCGGTGATCTTGCCGTCCTCGATCAGGTACGCCTCGCTGGTGGAGAACACGAACTTGCCGCTGGTAATGTCGACCTGACCGCCGCCAAGATTGGCGCAGTAGATGCCTTTCTTCACCGATGCGATGATTTCCGCCGGATCGCTTTCGCCACCGAGCATGTAAGTGTTGGTCATGCGCGGCATTGGCAGATGCGCGTATGACTCACGACGACCGTTGCCGGTACGGGCTACCCCCATCAGGCGCGCGTTGAGCTTGTCCTGCATGTAACCCTTGAGCACACCGTTCTCGATCAGCGTGGTGCACTCGGTCGGAGTGCCTTCGTCGTCGACGCTCAGCGAACCGCGACGGCCGCTCAAGGTGCCATCATCGACGATGGTGCACAGTTTGGAGGCGACCATTTCGCCCATTCGCCCGCTGTAGGCCGAACTGCCCTTGCGGTTGAAATCCCCCTCCAGACCGTGGCCGACCGCTTCGTGCAGGAGCACGCCGGACCAACCCGAACCGAGGACGACAGGCAAAGTGCCGGCCGGTGCCGGAATCGCTTCCAGGTTCACCAGCGCCTGACGCAGCGCCTCACGGGCATAGCCCATGGCGCGGTCTTCGGCGAGGAAATAGCGGTAATCGGTACGCCCGCCACCGCCATGCCCGCCGCGCTCGCGACGACCATTCTGCTCGACGATCACGCTGACGTTGAAACGTACCAGTGGACGCACATCAGCGGCCAGGCCACCGTCGGTGGACGCCACCAGAATCCGTTCCCAGACCCCGGCCATGCTCACGCTGACCTGCTGAATCCGTGGGTCGAGGGCGCGGGTGGCAACGTCGATGCGCTTGAGCAGCTCGACTTTCTCGGCGCGGCTCAGCACTTCCAGCGGATTGTCCGGCGCATACAACTGCGCGACATCCTGAGTGCTGAACGCCTGCACCGTGCCGTTCTGCCCGGCGCGGGAGATCGAACGCGCAGCACGCGCCGCAGCGCCCAGGGCTTCGAGGGTGATCGCGTTGCTGTAGGCAAAACCGGTTTTCTCGCCGGACTGCGCACGCACGCCAACACCCTGGTCGAGGTTGAAGCTGCCTTCCTTGACGATACCGTCTTCCAGCGACCACGACTCGGAGATCTGCCCCTGGAAATACAGGTCGGCGGCATCGATGCCCGGGCCGGCCAGATCGCCGAGCACGCCTTGCAGGCTCTCGATGGTTACGCCGCCGGGCGCCAACAGGTGATCACTGACTGAGGACAACAACTCGCTCATAGGTTTACGCCTTAAATTCATGTTCTGAAGCAGGCCGCTGGGCGCCCTGCGAGAAAAACCGCCGATGACGGGTCACCGGCATTCGCGCCCTGATAGACGCTTGTTCGTCACTGTCGCGTGCGGCCAACAATACCGCCTCGCCTTGATCCTGATGCGCCAGCACCCGGCCCCACGGGTCGATGATCGCCGCGTGACCGAAAGTCTCACGCGGTCCCGGGTGAGTCCCGCCCTGCGCTGCCGCCAACACATAACACTGGGTTTCGATGGCCCGGGCGCGAATCAGCACCTCCCAGTGCGCTGCTCCGGTCACAGCGGTGAAGGCCGACGGGGCGGTGATCAACTCGGCACCGGCAGCGCGCAATTCGCTGTACAACTCCGGAAAGCGCAGGTCGTAGCACACGGTCAGGCCGACTCGGCCAACCGGTGTGTCCGCCACCACCACGCCACTGCCATAAGCATAGTCATCGGATTCGCGATACCGCCCGCGATTGTCCGCCACATCGACATCGAACAGGTGCAACTTGTCATACCGTGCCACGGTTTCACCCTGATCATTGACCAGCAGCGAGCAGGCGTGAGACTTGGCGTCCGGTTGCCCAAGCGGCGGCAACGGCAAGGTGCCGGCGACTATCCATAACTTGAGGTCGCGAGCAGTCTGTTTCAACCATGGCAGGATCGGGCCTTCACCGAGCGCTTCGGCCCTACCGATGTCGGCAATGTCACGACGGCCCATGGCGGCGAAGTTTTCCGGCAGCACTGCCAGCTTCGCGCCACCGATTGCCGCCTGCTCGAGCAGGCGTCGGGCCTGCGCCAGATTGGCCAGCACATCGCTCTGGCTGACCATTTGAATCACCGCTAAAGACATGGCCGCTTCCTGACAGGGAGTCCACTTATCACTGCAGGAGCTGCCGCAGGCTGCGATCTTTCGATTGTGCTTTTTAAAACCAGATCAAAAGATCGCAGCCTGCGGCAGCTCCTACACGGGGAAAAGCCTCATGCTACTCAAAAAGGCTTGTCGAAGGTGATTTTCGGCTCTTTCCACGGGCCCTTGACGGTGTATTTGACGCTGGCGAAGCGTGCCACGCGGTCACCGATCAGCTTGTCGATGAGGAACAATGCCCCGCCGACCGCTGGCGCGCCGACAATCAGCGCGGCGATCGGCAGATTGTTGGTCACTGGCAAGGTCACCAGCAATTTTGCATCGACCTTATCGCCAACCAGATCCAGCGTACCGTCCAGCTCAAGATTGCTTGAAGGACCGGTCAGCCGAATCGGCTCGCGGGTGACATACACGCCGTTGTTTGCCACCAACAGACCCTTGACCCGATCGTAGCTCAAGCCTTTGCCGAACAAGTCGGAGAAGTCCAGACGCAGACGGCGCCCAATGGAATTGAAGTTGAGCAGACCGAACACCCGCAACGCCTGCGCGCCGCCCTCCACTTCAACGAACTGACCTTTATTCAGCGAGGCATCCAGCGTGCCGGAGAAACGCTTGGTCGCCAGCCACGCCGGCGATCCCGGCCAGCGGCCATCGACGTCCATGTGGAATTCTTCACTGGTCACGCTCGGCGCGAAGCCCCAGCCCTTAAGCACATCGGCAAGGTTCTTGCCGCTGATCCGGCCCTTGAACCAGCTGTTGGTCGAACCCGGGGTACCTTCCCAGCCGCCATTGCCTTGTAACAGGATGCCCTTGAGGCCCATGTCCATATTGTTCAGGGCGAGACCTTTGGCCGTTGGCCGTACCTTGAGCGACCAGCCGCCCACCAGATCCGCGCCGAGAAACAATTGATTGATGGTGATGTCCAGCGCGGGAATCTTCGTCGGGTCGACGGAAACCAGCGGATCAGGCGAGTTCTCGTCGGCCTGCACCGTCGGATCCGGTGCCGGCAGGCGTACGTATTGCAGATTGACCGCGATCGGTGCGCCCTTGGCATCGGGAAGACTGGCCGAGCCTTTGGCCTGCTGGCTGTCGAGCGCCAGATTCCACGCCCACGGTTTGCGATTGACCTGAACTGCCGCCTGATCGAGTGTGGTGCCGAATGCGGTGAGCTTGCCCACCTTGAAGTCGGCACTGTTGAGTAATTGCTTGGCGCTGCCACCCGGGTCGTTACCGGCGTATTTATTGACCAGGTCCTGCCACGGCGCGACGTCCAGCTCCGACAGCACACCGCGTATGCGCAGGCCTTTGGCGTCCGGCAGGACTGCGTCGCCAGTACCGAGAAACAGCTCGCCACGACCATCGGCAAAATTGCTCGGCGGTGCGGCGAAGGTGAAGCTGGCCAGTTGATCGTAACTGACCCAAAAACGTCGCTCCGGACCTTGCAAGCTCATGCGGAACACCGTGTCACGCCCTTGCTGGGCCGACATGCCGAACGGCGCCGGCAGATCCACCGCGACGCCTTTCATGCTGGAACTGACCGTCAGTTGACTGTCAGTGCCGTCGAGGTTGACCTGCAACTGATAGGGAAGGGTCCCAGACACCGGCAACGGTTGAGTCACGCCCAGCCAGTCAGTGAGTTTCTTGACCTCGACCTGCCCGGAAGCCGAGACCCGCGTCTTGAGCTTGCCCGGGCTGCCATCCGCGAAAATCTGCGCGGTCACCGGCTTGTCAAAAGCCTTGGCGGCGATGTTCTGCCCACTCAACCCCTTGGCGCTGTCGAAACGGAAATCGCCTTTGAGCTGGCTCAGCTCAAGTTTCGGCTCCGCCAGTTTCAAGCGCGCATTGGCAGTCTTGAAGTCGACGAGGATCTTCGGCAAATCGCCCTTTTCCAGCGGGATATCGAGTTTGACCTTGCCCTGCAGATCGCCCTCGCCTTCCCAGCCGGCAAAGGTTTCGCCAGTGCCGATCGGTGCAGTCTGGAGAATTTTCAGGCCATCACCCAACCCACCGGCAAACCCGCCGTCGAGGAACAGATGCGTATGCTGCCCCGCCGGGACATGGGGAATATTGACGAAAACGTCGCTGACCTGAGTGTCGAGCAACTGCCCCTTGTCGGCCACGATGCGCACGCCGCTGTCCTCGATGAACACGTCGCCACTGACCTTGCTCACGTGCGGCCAGCCTGGCTGGAACGCCAGCTCGGCGTCATGCACCTTGAAGAACAGGCTAATGCTGCGATCGACATCCTTGGCATTTTTGCTCAGCGAACCCTGATACTGGAAAAAACCCTGGTCCACCGCGCCTTTGAGGATCGCCGTGCGCAGCCACTCGTCGAGGGCCGGACTCAAGACTTCGGGCAGGTATTTGGCGGTGTAGCGACCGTCGCCATCGACCAGCCCGACGCGCAGGTCCATGTAGTCTTCCTGGCTATGGTCGAAGTGCAGGCGGATCAGGAAATCGCCGGCAATCTTGCCCTCCTCGCCCAGCACTTTCAGGTAAGGCGCGATCAGGGTGAAACCTTCTTTATCGAGCTTCCAGGTCAGCCGGGCATTGGCCTGAATGTATTGCCATGGCTTGGCGAAGATGGGGTCGAGGTGCAGGACGAAATCCTTGCTGTCCAGGCGCAGCTCGCCGCCGTCAAGGTTGCCGCTGAGGCTGCCACTGACGTTTCGCGCCGCCGGGGCGCCGTGATAGGCGTCGAACCCGACTTTATCCAGATTGGCCGCGAAGCCGAATTTCGAGCCGTCGGTGGCATTGGGACGAAAATCCAGCAACACGTTGCGCAACCCGCCGGTCACTTTCAGGTGGTCGACAACAGTGGCGAAGCCTTCAGGCAGCGGCCCCAGTGCATTCAGCAACGGGGTGATCGGCTGCAAATCGAGGCGGTCAGCCTGCAGATGCCACAGCTCGTCGACTGTATCAGTGGCTGCCGTCTGCTTGAGCTGCACGTGGGTTTCCCAGCGGGTTTCGCCAACACTCATCGCCAGCGAATCAAGCGTAACGGTGGCGCCGCCATCGTCGCGCTGGTAATAGCCATTGAGCGCCAGATTGCTGATCTTGATCGGCTTGCGCTCGGCATAAGCGCCGGTCACCTGCGGTGCGTTCAAACGGACAGCGGCGCTTTGCAGGGCGCCGTCGTTCCAGTTCACCCACAACTCGCCGCCCGCCTTGATCTCGGAAAAATTCCATTGCTGGGTCAAACGCTCGGGCAACCACTTCGACCAGTCGCTTTGCGGCAGGCTGACATAGCCTTCCACCGAGCTGTCCGGCAGTCGGGAGGGGCGAATCCGTGTTCGCAGGCTCATCGCCATCGGCTGCCCGTCGGGCAAAGTCAGACGAGCGTCGAGGCGCTGCCGGCTGCTGCCGGTTTTCAGATTGAGGCCGACGTAGGTGAAGGTCATCGGCGCATGGTCCAGCGGCTGCACGGTCACCTGACTGTCGAGCACCGACAGTTGCTGAACGATCTGCGAGCGCTTGAACAGTTGTTCGGGATCAAGCGGCTGGTCGTTCTGCACCGGCAGGCCTTCCAGCGACCATGTGCCGTCCTGCGCTTCCTTGACGCTGATCTTCAGGCCGTTCAGTTCCAGATGGGCGATGCGGACTTCGCGCGCCAACAGACTGGCCCAGAGATCAGGTACCACGCGCACCCGATCCAGGCGCAAGGCGTTGGCACCGTCACCGACCATCACATCATGGGCCAGCAGAATCGGTGCGAAGCCGCTCCAGTTGCCTTCCAGTTCGCCAATCTGCAACGGCATACCGAGCGCAGCCGTGGCCTTGTCTTCGATATCGGTGCGGTATTCCGCCACCAGCGGCGCCAGTTCCCGACCGAGGCTGACGTACAACGCCATCAACACCAGAACCAACGCGCACAGGCCCAGCCCCCAGCGGGTCAGTGCGGCCAAAATGCGTGTCAGACGCTCCATGTCAGTTGGCTCCCATGGCAAAAAAACTACTAAAAGCTGAGGCCAGCCGTTGTGGATTAAATGTGCTGCAGGGGTTCAGAGCAGCACCACGTCATATTGTTCCTGCGAATACATGGTCTCGACCTGAAAGCGTATGGTGCGGCCAATAAACCCTTCAAGCTCGGCAACGTTACCGGATTCTTCATCGAGCAAACGGTCCACCACCTTCTGGTTCGCCAGCACCCGGTAACCTTCGGCCTGATAGGCCCGGGCTTCACGCAGAATTTCGCGGAAGATCTCGTAACAGATGGTTTCCGGAGTCTTCAGCTTGCCCCGCCCCTGACAGCTGCTGCACGGCTCGCACAGCACTTGCTCAAGGCTTTCACGGGTGCGCTTGCGGGTCATCTGCACCAGGCCCAACTCGGTGATGCCGATGATGTTGGTCTTGGCGTGATCACGTTCGAGCTGTTTTTCCAGGGTGCGCAGCACCTGGCGCTGATGCTCCTCATCTTCCATGTCGATGAAGTCGATGATGATGATCCCGCCCAGATTGCGCAGGCGCATCTGCCGGGCAATCGCGGTGGCGGCTTCGAGGTTGGTCTTGAAGATGGTTTCTTCGAGATTGCGATGACCGACGAACGCGCCGGTGTTGACGTCGATGGTGGTCATGGCTTCCGCCGGATCGACCACCAGATAGCCGCCGGACTTGAGCGGCACTTTGCGCTCGAGGGCTTTCTGGATTTCGTCTTCGACGCCATACAGGTCGAAAATCGGCCGCTCGCCCGGATAGTGTTCCAGACGATCGGCGATTTCCGGCATCAGTTCGGCGACAAACTGCGTGGTTTTCTGGAAGGTTTCCCGGGAGTCAATGCGGATTTTCTCGATCTTCGGGCTGACCAGATCGCGCAGGGTACGCAGCGCCAGACCGAGGTCTTCGTAGATCACGCTCGGTGCGCCGATGGTCTGGATCTGCGCATTGATCTGGTCCCACAGGCGCCGCAGGTAGCGGATGTCCATGAGGATTTCATCGGCCCCGGCGCCTTCGGCGGCGGTACGCAGGATGAAGCCACCGGCCTCCTTGATTCCTTCCTTGGCCACGCAATCGCTGACCACCTGCTTGAGGCGCTCGCGCTCGGCTTCGTCTTCGATCTTCAGGGAAATGCCGACATGGGCGGTGCGCGGCATGTACACCAGATAGCGCGACGGGATCGACAGCTGGGTGGTCAAACGTGCGCCTTTCGAACCGATCGGATCCTTGGTGACTTGCACCACCAGGCTCTGGCCTTCATGCACCAGCGCGCTGATGCTTTCCACCGCCGGGCCTTCGCGCAGGGAGATTTCCGAGGCGTGAATGAATGCCGCACGGTCCAGACCGATATCGACAAATGCCGCCTGCATGCCCGGCAGCACCCTGACGATCTTGCCTTTATAGATGTTGCCGACGATCCCGCGTTTTTGCGTGCGCTCGACGTGGACTTCTTGCAGCACACCGTTTTCGACCACCGCCACGCGCGATTCCATCGGCGTGATGTTGATCAGAATCTCTTCACTCATGGCAGGGTCTCGTTCAGGCATGTTCACGATAATGGCCGCATCTTGATCCATACGACGCTCATTGCGCGTTCAGGTTTTGCCAACAGGGTATGCCGAAATGGCCCAACAGTTCTGCGGTTTCGCAAACCGGCAGCCCGACCACCGCCGAATAGCTGCCATTGAGCCCGGCGACAAACACCGCGCCGAGGCCCTGAATGCCATAACCGCCAGCCTTGTCCCGAGGTTCGCCACTGGCCCAGTAGGCCGCCGCCTCTTCGCGGCTGATCGGGCGGAAGCGCACCAGACTGCGCACCACGCGCGACTCGCAACGCTGGCCTTCCAGCACAGCGATGGCGGTCAGCACTTCATGCTCTTTGCCGGACAACATCATCAGCATGGCGCATGCGTCGACTTCGTCCACCGGTTTGCCAAGAATTTTACCGTCAAGCACCACGGCAGTGTCCGCCCCCAGTACGCAAAACGCCGCGTCGCAGGCGAGCGCGCGTCGACCGGCCTCGGCCTTGCCACGCGCCAGGCGCTCGACATAGGCCGAAGGCGATTCTTCGGCAAGCGGGGTTTCGTCGATTTCCGCGCTGATGGCGGAGAACGGCACGCCGATCTGCGTGAGCAATTCACGCCGGCGCGGCGAACCAGAGGCGAGGTAAAGCGGCTTCATCAAGACATCTCCCTTGTCGAGGTGCGGGCACATGCCTGACCGAATCAGTTGATTTTGTAGCGCCGGCGCAATCCACGCAAAGCGAAGCTGACCCAGGGCCAGAGCAACGCGCTGGTCAATGCCGGCAGCACCAGTGCCAGCGTTGGCTGGCGGTTGCCGGTCAGCGCGCTGAGCCACAGTTGAACCAGCTGAGCGAGGCCGAAGATCACCAGGATCACCAGGCATTGCTGCCACATCGGGAACATCCGCAGACGCTGCTGCAACGACAGCACCAGGAAGGTGATCAGCGTCAGGATCAACGCGTTCTGCCCAAGCAGCGTGCCGTAGAGCACGTCTTCGGCCAGTCCCAGGCAAAACGCGGTCACCATGCCGACCGTTTGCGGCAGGGCCAAAGCCCAGAACGCCAGGAGCAGCGCCAGCCACAGCGGGCGCAGGATCTCCATGAATTGCGGCATCGGCGACACACTGAGCAGCAGGCCGATGAGAAACGTTAGCCAGACCATCCAACCGTTACGCGAAGCGGTAGCCCCGACCATTATTCTTGTCTCCCGGTGTTGGCCGGCGTGGTGACAGGCGGTTTGGCCGCTGATCGAACCGCCGGCTGGGACGCTGCAGGCCGGCTATTCGCGGGCGTGGCTGCAGTTGGTTTGGCAGGCGGCTTGCTGGCGACCGGTTTGGCCGGCGTAGCACTGACTGCCGGCGTGGCGGTCGCGGCCGGCGCAGGCACCGCTGCAGGCGGTGTCACGGTTTTCGGCACCGTGGCCGGAATCACCGGTCCACCGCCCTGCGCATCAAGATTTTCCTGAGCCTGCGCCGCATCGTTGGCGCGCTCTTCGGCGGTGCGGTTGTCGCTGAATACCAGCAGCAGATAACGGCTGCGGTTCAACGCAGCGGTCGGCACCGCACGGACAATCGCGAAAGGCTGACCGGAGTCGTGGATGACTTCCTTGACCGTTGCCACCGGATAACCGGCCGGGAAGCGCTGCCCGAGGCCGGAGCTGACCAGCAGATCGCCTTCCTTGATGTCAGCGGTATCGGCGACGTGCCGCAGTTCCAGACGTTCCGGGTTGCCGGTACCGCTGGCAATCGCCCGCAGACCGTTACGGTTCACCTGGACAGGAATGCTGTGCGTGGTGTCGGTCAGCAGCAGCACACGGGACGTGTACGGCATCAACTCGACCACCTGGCCCATCAGACCGCGCGCATCGAGCACCGGCTGACCGAGCACCACGCCATCGCGCTCACCCTTATTGATGATGATGCGATGGGTGAAGGGATTGGGGTCCATGCCAATCAACTCGGCCACTTCGACCTTTTCGTTGACCAGTGCGGAGGAATTGAGCAACTCGCGCAGCCGCACGTTCTGCTCGGTGAGAGCGGCGAGCTTTTGCATGCGGCCCTGCAACAGCAGGTTCTCGGTCTTGAGTTTTTCGTTTTCGGCGACAAGCTCGGTGCGACTGCCAAACTGACTGGCGACACCGTCCCACAACCGGCCGGGCAGGTCGGTGATCCAGTAGGCGTCCATCAGCACCAGCGACATCTGGCTGCGTGCAGGTTTGAGCAGACTGAAGCGGGCATCGACCACCATCAGCGCGACCGACAGCACGGCCAGCACCAACAGGCGCACGCCCAACGAAGGGCCCTTGGCGAAAAGCGGTTTAATAAGCCGCTCCTCCCAGGCAAATGTTCTGTTTATTCATACGGCATCAAACCGGCCTGGATGAAGACTGACAGAAGATAAACGCCAACAGGCAGCACTGCAAAGTGCTGCCTGTGCGCTCACCCACGTATTGCAACCCAGCGCTTATTCGCTGGAGAGCAGGTCCATGGTGTGCTTGTCCATCATTTCCAATGCACGGCCACCGCCGCGAGCAACGCAGGTCAGCGGGTCTTCGGCAACGATCACCGGCAGACCGGTTTCCTGGGCCAGCAACTTGTCGAGGTCACGCAGCAGCGCTCCACCACCGGTCAGCACCAGACCACGCTCGGCGATGTCGGAAGCCAGTTCCGGCGGCGATTGCTCCAGGGCGCTTTTCACCGCCTGAACGATGGTTGCCAGAGACTCTTGCAGAGCTTCCAGCACTTCGTTGGAGTTCAGGGTGAATGCGCGTGGAACGCCTTCGGCCAGGTTGCGACCGCGAACGTCGACTTCGCGAACTTCGCCGCCCGGGTAGGCCGTACCGATTTCCTGCTTGATGCGCTCGGCAGTCGATTCACCGATCAGGCTGCCGTAGTTGCGGCGCACGTAGGTGATGATCGCTTCGTCGAAGCGGTCGCCGCCCACGCGGACGGATTCGGCATAGACCACACCGTTCAGGGAGATCAGCGCGATTTCGGTGGTACCACCGCCGATATCGACGACCATCGAGCCACGGGCTTCTTCAACCGGCAGGCCGGCACCGATCGCAGCGGCCATCGGCTCTTCGATCAGGAACACTTCACGGGCACCGGCACCAAGGGCCGATTCACGGATGGCACGACGCTCAACCTGGGTGGATTTGCATGGAACGCAGATCAGCACACGAGGGCTGGGCTGCAGAAAGCTGTTTTCGTGAACCTTGTTGATAAAGTATTGCAGCATCTTTTCGCAGACGCTGAAGTCGGCAATCACGCCGTCCTTCATCGGACGAATGGCAGCAATGTTGCCCGGCGTACGGCCGAGCATGCGCTTGGCTTCGGTGCCGACAGCGACGACACTTTTCTGGTTACCGTGTGTCCGAATGGCCACAACCGATGGCTCATTCAGGACGATACCGCGCTCGCGCACGTAAATAAGGGTGTTGGCAGTGCCCAGGTCAATGGAAAGATCGCTGGAAAACATGCCACGCAGTTTCTTGAACATGGGAAAGGGACCCTAGGCAACGCGTGGGTAAAAAAGTGCGGCAAACTCTAACAACGACAGGGATTTTGGGCAAGGCGCCAATATGTTAAATTGGCCGCTTTTCTGTGCACCAAGCCCCACAATCGCGGCCTTATGACCGTAGAAGTGCGGTAGTGTTCCGACAATCTAACACACGGACGCCGTCCGTTCTGTTTTCCACTGGAGAATCCCGATGGCGCTAGAACGCTCCGACGTGGAAAAAATCGCGCATCTGGCCTGCCTTGGCCTGAATGATGCCGATCTTCCGCACATTACTTCCGCCCTCAACAGCATTCTCGGGCTGGTCGACGAAATGCAGGCCGTCGATACCGACGGTATCGAGCCGTTGGCCCACCCGCTGGAAGCCAGTCAGCGCCTGCGCGCCGACGTCGTGACCGAGACCAATCACCGCGAGGCTTACCAGTCCATCGCACCAGCGGTCGAAAACGGCCTGTATCTGGTTCCGAAAGTCATCGACTAAAGGGAAAGAGCCTGCAATGCATCAAATGACTCTGGCCGAGATCGCCCGCGGTCTCGCCGATAAAAAGTTTTCCTCCGAAGAGCTGACCAAAGTCCTGCTGGCGCGTATTACCCAGCTCGATCCGCAGCTCAACAGCTTCATCAGCCTCACCGAAGAGCTGGCGCTTGCGCAGGCGAAAGCCGCCGACGCGCGCCGGGCCAACGGTGAGAGCGGCGCCCTGCTCGGTGCGCCGATCGCCCACAAGGACCTGTTCTGCACCCAGGGCATCCGCACCAGCTGCGGCTCGAAGATGCTCGACAACTTCAAGGCGCCCTACGACGCCACCGTGGTTGCGAAACTGGCAGCTGCCGGCGCCGTGACCCTGGGCAAGACCAACATGGACGAATTCGCCATGGGTTCGGCCAACGAGTCGAGCTGGTACGGCGCGGTGAAAAACCCGTGGAACCTGGAACACGTGCCGGGTGGTTCGTCCGGTGGTTCGGCGGCGGCGGTTGCCGCTCGTCTGTTGCCGGCGGCCACGGCCACCGATACCGGTGGTTCGATCCGTCAGCCCGCTGCATTCACCAACCTCACCGGCCTGAAACCGACGTACGGTCGTGTTTCGCGCTGGGGCATGATCGCTTACGCCTCCAGCCTCGATCAGGGCGGC
Organism: Pseudomonas sp. 22189; assembly: GCF_052045635.1. Lineage (NCBI taxonomy): Bacteria > Pseudomonadati > Pseudomonadota > Gammaproteobacteria > Pseudomonadales > Pseudomonadaceae > Pseudomonas > Pseudomonas sp. 22189. The sequence continues at coordinate 56,051 of NZ_JBQEPG010000029.1, read as the reverse complement.
CCGTTGGCGCGCACTGCCGAAGACTGCGCGATTTTGTTGCAAGGTATGGCCGGGTTCGACCAGAACGACTCCACCAGCATCGATGAGCCGGTTCCGGATTACTCCGCCAGCCTCAACACTTCGCTGCAGGGCCTGCGCATCGGCGTGCCGAAGGAATACTTCAGCGCCGGTCTCGATCCCCGCATCGCCGAACTGATCCAGAACAGCATCAAAGAGCTGCAGAAGCTCGGTGCCGTGATCAAGGAAATCAGCCTGCCGAACATGCAGCACGCGATTCCTGCGTACTACGTGATCGCCCCGGCCGAAGCCTCTTCGAACCTGTCGCGTTTCGACGGCGTGCGCTTTGGCCATCGCTGCGAGAACCCGGAAAACCTGATCGACCTGTACAAGCGCTCGCGTGGCGAAGGCTTCGGGCCGGAAGTGCAGCGCCGGATCATGGTCGGCGCCTACGCGCTGTCCGCCGGTTACTACGACGCCTACTACCTGAAAGCGCAGAAGATCCGTCGCCTGGTGAAAAACGACTTCATGGCGGCCTTTAATGAAGTCGACATCATCCTCGGCCCGACTACGCCGAACCCGGCCTGGAAGCTCGGCGCAAAGAACAGCGATCCGGTCGCTGCCTATCTGGAAGACGTCTACACCATCACCGCCAACCTCGCGGGCCTGCCGGGCCTGTCGATGCCGGCCGGTTTTGTCGACGGTCTGCCGGTGGGCGTGCAGTTGCTCGCGCCGTATTTCCAGGAAGGTCGCCTGTTGAACGTTGCCCATCAGTATCAGTTGAACACTGACTGGCACACCCGCACCCCAACCGGCTTCTGAGGAGACACACATGCAATGGGAAGTCGTGATCGGGCTGGAGATTCACACTCAGCTCACTACCCGGTCGAAAATCTTTTCCGGTAGTTCCACCCAGTTCGGCTCCGAGCCGAACACCCAGGCCAGCCTGATCGACCTGGGCATGCCCGGCGTATTGCCGGTACTGAACCAGGAAGCGGTACGCATGGCGGTGATGTTCGGTCTGGCGATTGACGCCGAGATCGGTCAGCACAACGTGTTCGCGCGTAAAAACTACTTCTACCCGGACCTGCCGAAGGGCTACCAGATCAGCCAGATGGAATTGCCGATCGTCGGCAAGGGCCACCTGGACATCGCCCTGGAAGACGGCACGGTCAAACGCGTTGGCATCACCCGCGCGCACCTGGAAGAAGACGCTGGCAAGAGCCTGCACGAAGAATTCAACGGTGCCACCGGCATCGACCTGAACCGTGCCGGCACGCCGCTGCTGGAAATCGTTTCCGAGCCGGACATGCGCAGCGCCAAGGAAGCCGTGGCTTACGTCAAAGCGATCCACGCGCTGGTGCGTTACCTGGGCATCTGCGACGGCAACATGGCCGAAGGCTCGCTGCGTTGCGACTGCAACGTCTCGGTCCGCCCGAAAGGCCAGGTCGAGTTCGGCACCCGCTGCGAGATCAAGAACGTCAACTCGTTCCGCTTCATCGAGAAGGCGATCAACTCCGAGATCCAGCGGCAGATCGAGCTGATCGAAGACGGCGGCAAAGTGATCCAGCAGACCCGTCTGTACGATCCGAACAAGGACGAGACCCGTCCGATGCGCTCCAAAGAGGAAGCCAACGACTATCGTTACTTCCCCGATCCGGACCTGCTGCCGGTGGTCATCGAAGAGTCGTTCCTCGGCGAGGTGCGCGCCACTCTGCCGGAACTGCCACCGCAAAAGCGCGAGCGCTTCCAGAGCCAGTTCGGTCTGTCGGCCTACGACGCCAACGTGCTGGCCACCAGCCGTGAGCAAGCGGACTACTTCGAGAAAGTCGCAGCCATCGGTGGCGACGCCAAACTGGCGGCGAACTGGGTGATGGTCGAGTTGGGCAGCCTGCTCAACAAGCAAGGCCTGGACATCGAGGACTCGCCGGTCTCCGCCGAGCTGTTGGGCGGCATGCTGCAGCGCATCAAGGACAACACCATCTCCGGCAAGATCGCCAAAGTGGTGTTCGAAGCGATGGCCAACGGCGAAGGCACGGCGGACGAGATCATCGACAAGCGTGGCCTCAAGCAAGTGACCGACAGCGGCGCGATCTCCGCGGTACTGGACGAAATGCTCGCGGCCAACGCCGAGCAGGTCGAACAATACCGCGCGGCAGACGAAGCCAAACGCGGCAAGATGTTCGGCTTCTTCGTCGGTCAGGCCATGAAGGCTTCGAAAGGCAAAGCCAACCCGCAGCAAGTGAACGAACTGCTGAAAAGCAAGCTCGAAGGCTGATGCAAATGGGGCCAGACCTGAAGCCTGGCTCCATCCCCTGTGGGAACAATCCATGGCTGAAGGGGTTTTGTGGTGAGGGGATTTATCCCCTCACCACAGAAGCTGATCTCCACATTGGGTTGTTTCCACATTTGTTTTGTGGAGCTTTCGAATGAAACGCCTGCTCGGCGCCTGCGCCCTGCTCTCCTTGCTCGCCGGTTGCGCCAGCAACGACATCATCGACCCGCACGGTTACGACCAGACTGGCGTCGCTTCCTATTACGGTACCAAGCACCACGGTAAACGCACCGCCAGCGGCGAAGCGTTCAACCAGAATTCCCTGACCGCCGCCCATCGCCAACTGCCGTTCGGCACGCGGGTGAAGGTCACCAACCTGAAAAACGACAAATCCTGCGTTGTGCGCATCAATGATCGCGGCCCGCACACCCGTGGCCGCTTGATCGATGTCTCCCGTGAAGCCGCCGAACGCCTCGGCATGCTAGGCAGCGGCACGGCACGCGTGCGCATACAGGCCCTCGACGACTGATGGAGCGCTGACCATTTTTGCTCTGGCCGATTTACCGCTGATCAACGTGATCGAGTTGCTCAGCGGCCTGATCCTGTTGATCCTCGGCGCCGAACTGATGGTGCGCGCCGCGGTGCGTCTGGCCGCCCGCCTGCATGTGCGCCCGCTGATCATAGGCCTGACCATCGTCGCCCTTGGCAGCAGCGCCCCGCAGATGGCGGTCAGCCTGCAAGCGACCCTGACGCACAACCCCGACATCGCCGTCGGCAGCGTGATCGGCAGCAGCATCTTCAACATCCTCGTGACCCTTGGTCTGTCGGCGCTGATCATTCCGCTGCGGGTCTCGCGGCAACTGGTGCGCCTGGATATTCCGCTGATGATCGGCGCCAGCCTGCTGGTGTTTGTCCTCGCCTGGAACGAACAGATCGGTCGCTTCGACGGCGTGCTGCTGCTCGCGGCATTGGCGTTGTACCTCAGTTTGTTGCTGCGCCAGTCGCGGCACTCGGCGCGTCCGCATTCGCAATTGCCGCAAGCCCCGCAGGTGCCGTGGTTCAGCAGTCTGTTGATGATCGTCGTCGGTCTGGCGCTGCTGGTGTTCGCCGGGCATTTGCTGCTCGGCGCAGCGGTGGCGGTGGCGACGGATCTGGGCTTCTCCGAACGAGTAATCGGCCTGACCGTGGTCGCGGTCGGCACCTCGCTGCCGGAGCTCGCCACCTCGCTGATCGCCGCACTGCGCGGGCAGCGCGATATCGCCGTGGGCAACGTGATCGGCGCCAACCTGTTCAACCTGCTCGGGGTGCTCGGCGTTACCGCACTGTTCGCACCGACACCGTTGTCGGTCTCGCCCAACGCACTGGATTTCGACCTGCCGGTGATGCTCGGCGTCGCCGCGCTGTGCCTGCCGGTGTTCTATTCCGGCTATCGCGTGACCCGCGCTGAAGGTTTGTTGTTGCTCGGTTTGTACGCGGTTTACGGGCTGCACGTGGTGTCGTTCACCACCGGCATGCCACTGGCCGGCAAACTGGAAAAGCTGATGCTGTTTTACGTGCTGCCAACGCTGCTGGCGTTTCTGTTATTCACGTCCGTACGCGCCTGGCGCCGCCAACACCACAAGAGGGATGTGCCATGACCGATTCGCAGAAAACCGGGGTTGAAATCCGCCGTCAGGTAATGGGCGATGCGTTCGTTGATCGCGCGCTGGGCAACGCCACCGAGTTCACCCAGCCGCTGCAGGATTTCGTCAATGAACACGCTTGGGGCGGCGTGTGGAATCGCGAAGGTCTGCCACTCAAGACCCGCAGCCTGATCACCCTCGCCGCGCTGACTGCATTGAAGTGCCCGCAGGAATTGAAAGGCCACGTACGGGGTGCGCTGAACAATGGCTGCACGGTCGAGGAGATTCGTGAGGCGCTGCTGCATTGCGCGGTGTATGCCGGAGTACCGGCGGCGATAGATGCGTTTCGCGCGGCGCAGGAAGTGATCGACAGTTATCAGAAAAACTAAAAGATCGCAGCCTTCGGCAGCTCCTACAGGAGAACGCATTCCAATGTAGGAGCTGCCGCAGGCTGCGATCTTTTGATCTTGCCCTTCAGATCCACCCACCCCACTGCAACAGAAAGATCCCGATATTGGTGGTCACCGCCGCCATCAGCGTGGTCAGCACAATGATCGCCGCTGCCAGCTCATGATTGCCCTGCGCTGCCCGGGCCATGACGAAACTCGCCGCCGCCGTCGGGCTGCCGAAGTACAGAAACAGAATCCCCAGCTCCGCTCCGCGAAAGCCCCACAGCCACGCACCGAGCGTCGCCAGCACCGGCAAACCGATCATCTTCACCAGACTCGAACTGAGCGCCATGCTCCCGCTCTTGCGCAGCGCCGCTAATGACAGCGTGCCGCCAATGCAGATCAGCGCCAGCGGCAAGGTGGTTTGCGCCAGATACTGGCCGGAGGTTTCCAGCCAGCCTGGCAGGCTGATCTGGAAATACGCGAACGGTGCGGCGGCAATCACGCTGATGATCAGCGGATTGCTGAACACGCTTTTGCAGATGCTCCACGGATCGGACTTGATCACCGGGCTGTACACCGCAAGCACGATGGTCGACAGCGTGTTGTAGAACAGGATCACCAGCGCCGCGAGAATTGCCCCGAGGGAAATCCCGTAGTCGCCGTACATGCTCGCCGCCAGCGCCAGACCAATCACCCCGTTGTTGCCGCGAAACGCGCCCTGGGTGTAGATGCCGCGATCTTCACGCGGGCACTTGATGATCGCCCAGCCCCAGGCCAGGGCAAAACTCACCAGCGTGGCGACTGCAAAATAGATCAGCAGCGCCGGTTGCAGCGCGGCGTGCAGATCCGCATGCAGAATCCCGAGAAATAGCAGCGCCGGCATGCTGACGTTGAACACCAGCGCTGAGGCAGTGTGGATGAAGTTGTCGTTGATCCAGTCGATGCGCTTGAGCAACACCCCGAGGAACAGCATGGCGAACACCGGCGCGGTGATGTTCAGGGTTTCGAGGAAGATTGCCAGCATGCCGGGGGAGCCTTTGGGTGAGCGTCGTCAGGGCTTAATGATAAGCCACTGAGTTGCTGTTGAAGATCAAAAGATCGCAGCCTGCGGCAGNCAGGCTGCGATCTTTTTTGGACTCAGGTAATCGGCGCCGGATTGAACAGGGTGATGTCGTTATGCAGCTTGTGCTTCTCCGCCCACGTCTGCTGCTTGCCGCTCGCCACATCCAGGTAATAGTGGAACAACTCCCAGCCCAACGCCTCGATGGACGCACGGCCGGTAGCAATCCGCCCGGCATCGATATCGATCAGATCCGGCCAGCGTTGCGCCAGCTCGGTCCGGGTCGAGACCTTGACCACCGGCGCCATGGCCAAGCCATACGGCGTGCCCCGCCCGGTGGTGAACACATGCAGGTTCATCCCCGCGGCCAACTGCAAGGTGCCGCAGACAAAATCACTCGCTGGCGTCGCGCAGAAGATCAAACCCTTCTGCTTGAAACGCTCGCCCGGGCCGAGCACGCCATTGATCGCGCTGCTGCCGGATTTGACAATCGAGCCCAGCGATTTCTCGACAATGTTCGACAACCCGCCCTTCTTGTTGCCCGGCGTGGTATTGGCGCTGCGATCCGCCTCACCCTTGGCCAGATAGCGGTCGTACCAGTCCATCTCGCGCACCAGTTCCTGCGCCACGGTCTTGGTTTCGGCACGGGACGTCAGCAGATAGATCGCATCGCGCACTTCGGTGACTTCGGAAAACATCACCGTCGCCCCGGCGCGCAGCAGCAAGTCCGAGGCATACCCCAACGCCGGGTTGGCGGTGATGCCGGAGAACGCATCGCTGCCGCCGCACTGCATGCCGAGGATCAGCTCGGAGGCCGGCACGGTTTCGCGGCGGCGCTGGTCAAGCTTCTGCAAACGGACTTCGGCCAGCGCCATGATCTGCTCGATCATCTCGGTGAAACCGTGACTGGAATCCTGCAGGCGATACAGCCATGGCTCGCTGAGATCGACCGAGGCATCGTCCTCATGCATCACCTGCCCGGCCTGCAATTTCTCGCAGCCCAGACTGATCACCAGCGCTTCGCCACCCAGGTTCGGGTTGCGCGCCAGATTGCGCACGGTGCGAATCGGGATGTAGGCGTCAGTCGCGGTGATCGCCACGCCGCAGCCGTAACTGTGGGTCAGCGCCACCACGTCATCAACGTGCGGATACTTCGGCAGCAGCTCGTCCTTGATGCGCTTTACCGCGTGGTCGAGCACGCCGGTGACGCACTGCACCGTGGTGGTGATCCCGAGAATGTTGCGTGTGCCGACGGTGCCGTCGGCGTTGCGATAACCCTCGAACGTGAAGCCTTCCAGCGGCGACTGCGCGGCCGGTACTTCGGTGGACAGCGGCAGGCTGTCCAGCGGCGGCGCGGTCGGCATGCGCAGTTGATCTTCCTTGACCCAGCTGCCACGCGGGATCGGCTGCAACGCGTAGCCGATGGTCTGGCCGTAGCGAATCACCTGGCCGCCCTCGGGAATGTCCTCGAGGGTGACCTTGTGGCTCTGCGGCACAAAGTCCACGGTCACCAGACCGTCCGGGAACTCGGTACCGGCCGGCACGCCCTGGTCGTTGACCACAATCACTACGTTGTCCCGCTCGTGCAGGCGGATGTAGCGCGGCGAGTCGGAATGTTCAATCAACTGCATGACGCCGCTCCTCAGGAATGCGCTTGAGACAATTTGCCGGTGATTTCAGAACCACCGTTGGTTGGCGGCTCTTTGAGCACCACACGTTTGATCGGGCCGACGATCACCAGGTAGCTGAACACCGCGACCAGTGCGTTGGCACCGACGAACACTAGCGCCCACTTGAACGAACCGGTGGAGCTGATGATGTAGCCGATCACGATCGGCGTGGTAATCGAAGCGAGGTTGCCGAAGGTGTTGAACAACCCGCCGCTCAGGCCAGCGATCTGTTTTGGCGAAGTGTCGGACACCACCGCCCAACCCAGCGCGCCTACGCCTTTGCCGAAGAAGGCCAATGCCATGAAACCAACGACCATCCATTCCACGTCAACATAGTTGCAGGCCACGATACTGCTCGAGACCAGCAAGCCGGCAATGATCGGCGCCTTGCGGGCGAAGGTCAGCGAATGCCCTTTGCGCAGCAGGTAATCGGAAATCACCCCGCCAAGCACGCCACCGATGAAACCGCAGATCGCCGGCAGCGAGGCAATGAAACCAGCCTTGAGGATGGTCATGCCGCGCTCCTGCACCAGGTACACCGGGAACCAGGTCAGGAAGAAATAAGTGATGCCGTTGATGCAATACTGGCCCAGATACACGCCGAGCATCATGCGGTTGGTCAGCAACTGACGGATGTAATCCCACTTCGGCCCGTCGGTTTTTTTGCCTTGCTTGACGTCCATGTCGACCATGCCGCCATTGTCGGCGATGAACTGCACTTCGGCTTCGTTGGCCAGCGGATGCTGACGCGGGCTGTGGATAACCTTGAGCCAGACCAGCGAGAAGATGATGCCGAGGATACCCATGACAATGAACACGTGCTCCCAGCCGAAGCGATACACGATCCAGCCCATCAGCGGCGCGAACAGCACAGTGGCGAAATATTGCGCCGAGTTGAAGATCGCCGAGGCCGTACCGCGTTCAGCGGTCGGGAACCAGGCCGCGACAATCCGTGCGTTACCGGGAAAGGATGGCGCCTCCGCCAGACCGACCAGAAAGCGCAGCATGAACAGCGCAACGATCGCCGTGGACATGCCGAATTCACCGACAAAGCCTTGCAGCACGGTGAACAGCGACCAGGTGAAAATGCTCAGGGCGTAGACTTTTTTCGAGCCGAAGCGATCGAGCAGCCAGCCACCGGGAATCTGTCCGGCAACGTAGGCCCACCCGAAAGCGGAGAAGATATAACCGAGGGTGACCGCGTCGATGCCGAGGTCTTTTTGCAGGCTGGAACCGGCGATGGCGATGGTCGCGCGGTCGGCGTAGTTGATCGTAGTCACCAGAAACAGCATGAGCAGGATCAAATAGCGGACGTGAGTCGGCTTGGACGATTGCATGTAGATGTACTCCCACTGATTATTTTTATGCGCGGGTGAATCTGTTGTGCTGCATGTATTCCCTGTAGGAGCTGCCGAAGGCTGCGATNCAAATCAAAAGATCGCAGCCTTCGGCAGCTCCTACAGGGGTATTGCTTCAGGAGCCGATGTAGCTGGTCTTCACGACCGTGTAGAACTCTTGCGCATAGCGGCCTTGCTCACGTGAGCCATAGGATGACCCCTTACGGCCCCCGAACGGAACGTGGTAATCGACACCGGCGGTCGGCAGGTTGACCATCACCATCCCGGCCTGCGAATGGCGCTTGAAGTGGTTGGCGTACTTCAGCGACGTGGTGGCGATGCCGGCCGACAGACCGAACTCGGTGTCGTTGGCCATCGCCAGCGCCGCCTCGTAGTCGGCCACGCGAACGACGTTAGCCACCGGGCCAAAGATTTCTTCACGGCTGATGCGCATCGACGCTTCGCTGTCGGCAAACAGCGTTGGCGCGAGAAAGTAGCCTTCGGTGTCGCAGGTCACCAGACCACCGCCGCTGACCAGACGTGCACCTTCGGACTGGCCGATATCGATGTACTTCATGTCCTGTTCCAGCTGCGCCTGGGAAACCACCGGACCGATGTCGGTGCCGGATTTGAGCGCGTGGCCGACCTTGATCGACTGCATGCGCTCGGTCATGGCTTCGACGAACTTGTCGTGAATCCCGGCGGTGACGATCAAGCGACTCGACGCCGTGCAACGCTGGCCGGTGGAGTAGAACGCGCTCTGCACCGACAGCTCGACCGCCTGCTTGAGGTCGGCGTCGTCGAGAATGATCTGCGGGTTCTTGCCGCCCATTTCCAGCTGCACCTTGGCCTGGCGCGACACGCAGTTGACGGCGATCTGCCGACCCACGCCGACCGAACCGGTGAAGCTGATGCCGTCGACTTTCGGGCTGTTGACCAGCGCTTCGCCGACCACCCGACCGCTGCCCATCACCAGGTTGAACACGCCGGCCGGGAAGCCTGCGCGGGAGATGATTTCCGCCAGCGCCCAGGCACAACCCGGCACCAGATCCGCAGGTTTGAGCACCACGCAGTTGCCGTAGGCCAGGGCCGGGGCGATTTTCCATGCCGGAATGGCAATCGGGAAGTTCCACGGGGTGATCAGACCGACCACGCCGAGGGCTTCGCGGGTGACTTCGACGTTGACGCCCGGGCGCACCGACGGCACGTAGTCGCCGGACAGACGCAGGCATTCACCGGCGAAGAACTTGAAGATGTTGCCGGCGCGGGTCACTTCGCCAATGGCTTCGGGCAGGGTCTTGCCCTCTTCCCGGGCCAGCAGGGTGCCGAGTTCTTCGCGACGGGCGAGGATTTCCGTGCCGACTTTATCCAGCGCATCGTGACGGGCCTGAATGCCCGAAACCGACCAGGTCGGGAACGCGGCGCGGGCCGCATCGATGGCGGCGTGAACCTGCGTCAGGTCAGCCTTGGCGTAATCGCCGATGGTATCGCTCAGCTCGGACGGGTTGATGTTCGCCGAGTAGTCGGCACCGGCAACCCATTCGCCGTTGATGTAGTTGTCGTAGCGTTTTGCAGTTGTCACAGGGCAGCCCTCAAATCTCAAAGCCTTTACGCAAAAAGCCGCTGATTACTCAGCGGCCGCGTTTTTGTCGGGTGTTACTGCGCACCTTGCTTGTCGATCAGCGCAGCCAGCATTTCGAATTCTTCGCCGGTCAGGTCGGTCAGCGGCGCCCGCACCGGGCCTGCGTCATAGCCGGCGATTTTCGCGCCTGCCTTGACGATGCTCACGGCGTAACCGGCCTTGCGGTTGCGGATGTCGAGGTACGGCAGGAAGAAGTCGTCGATGATCTTGGCGACGGTGGCGTGATCGTCGCGGGCAATCGCGTGGTAGAAGTCCATCGCGGTTTTCGGGATGAAGTTGAACACCGCCGAGGAGTAAACCGGCACGCCCAGTGCCTTGTAGGCGGCGGCGTAGACCTCAGCGGTCGGCAGGCCGCCGAGGTAGCTGAAGCGATCACCGAGGCGGCGACGGATCGACACCATCAACTCGATATCGCCCAGACCGTCCTTGTAGCCGATCAGGTTCGGGCAGCGCTCGGCCAGTCGCTCCAGCAATGGCGCAGTCAGGCGGCAGACGTTGCGGTTGTAGACCACCACCCCGATGTTCACCGATTTGCACACCGCTTCAACGTGGGCGGCGACGCCGTCCTGACTGGCTTCGGTCAGATAGTGCGGCAGCAGCAACAGGCCTTTGGCGCCCAGACGCTCGGCTTCCTGGGCGTACTCGATGGCTTGACGGGTCGAGCCGCCGACACCGGCCAGAATCGGCACGCTGCTGGCGCAGGTGTCGACGGCAGTCTTGATGATTTCCGAGTATTCGCTGGCGGCCAAGGAGAAGAACTCACCGGTGCCGCCGGCGGCGAACAAGGCTGAAGCGCCGTACGGAGCCAGCCATTCCAGACGCTTGATGTAGCCGGCGCGGTTGAAATCGCCCTGCGCGTTGAAATCGGTGACCGGGAACGACAGCAGACCGGCGGAGAGGATGGACTTCAGTTCTTGTGGATTCATTATTCGAACACCCTGGGTAGCAACGTTTTTTGTGAGTTTTATGATTCAGCCAGCGCTGAAGTTGTAGGTCATCGTACAACTTAAAAGACAACCGTCAACTGCATTTCATCGTTGCCCCGCACTTTTTGTCGGACAAGATTCGATCTTGACGTAGGAAAAATCTGGTCTAGGCTCGACATGACTGTATATCCATACAGTTAAAAATAAATCCACCGACGACATATCAAGGAGCCAGAAATGTCCGGACTGCATGCAAAACCACAGGTACGACCCAAACCGGTCGTCGCTCGACTCGATGATCTTTTCACTGTAAAAGGCATTCGCTTCAACGCCGACAATCCGCATCTGCTGCTGCACATCGCCGACGCCCATAGCGATGTCGTACCGGCCGCCGCCCTCCCCGGCAACGCCTTGAACATTCGACCGCCGCTGCGCTTCGAAGGCGCTGAACACACGGCCATCGGCGATAACACCCTGCTGCGCTTCAGTGAAAACGCCGAGCCGATTCGCGCGCAAAACAAGCCCTTGCACTTGCCCAATGGCCTTGCGCTGACCTACGGCCAGGTGGTGGCGCTGGCTGGAGATTTCTACGGCGTGGTCGATCGACCGATCAACGAAGGCGCGACCCCGGCTGATCGCCTGAATCGCTTCCACGCTGCATTTGATTCTCTCGCCGTGCTGCCGGCCTCACGCGCCGAGGCCACGCAGATTCTCGCGGTCATGCAAAAAGAGATCGACGCGGTTAAACAGGCGATCAAGGACGGTAAATCACCGCACGAAGCCTACGACGCGCTCGGAGATACGTTGTCCGAAGAGTGGAACAAGCTCACCGGCGGCGGCAGTTTCGTCTCCGCGCTGTTCCCGCTTGGGCGCTATCTGAAACTGGCGGCGAACAACGCCGACCACTTTGGTGAATGGGCCAGACTGGCCTACATCGCCGGCCACACCGCCGCCCTGCAAACCGCCGTCGCAGCCCGCGCCAATCACGATGAGCAGCAACTGGAACGGGCCTACGCGATGAACGCGTTTGCCGACCACTTCCTCACCGACCTGTTCTCTGCCGGCCACCTGCGTGTGCCACGCAAAGAGATGGCGGCGGTGGTCAGGCCGAGCGATCTCGGCTCGCTGGTCACCCGTTTCATGCACGACGAGGACAGCAAATTCGGCCTCAAGGTGCGCAACGCCCATGGCGATCAATGGCGCGCCTACGGCGACAAACGTTACTTCGACGCCAGCGACGCGGATAACCGCACCCAGGTCAATCTGGCGGTGCAGGCTTCGGCGGATGAAATCTTCGCCGCCTACCTCAGCGGCAACGTGCCCGCCCCTTCAACGTTTGCCGCGCTGCAACGCCTGCCGGATCTGACGGCGGTGCTGAATCTTTCCAGCAACTTCTCGCCGCTGTTCCGCGTCGAGGGCGGCAAGGTGCTGCGGCGCAAAGACGTGAACAACCTCAACGACACCGCCACCATCGATGACTGGTGGGGCTGGAGCACCTACCTGCTGCTCAAGGACTACCACCCGACGGGTAACGTCAATCAAGGAGAATGAGCAATGACGATCACATTGAAACTGGAACTGACGTCGGGGCAGTCGCTGCAGGGCGCGCCGCTGGAGCTGCTGGAGGACGGCAAGCCGATTGCGCGGGGGGTTGTGGATAAATCGGGAGAGGTGGCGTTTGCTGCCAAGCCTGGTAACGCGAAACTGGCGGTGAGGGTGGATCGCTCGATATTGCCGCGCTGAATTCACGGGCCTCTTCGCGAGCAAGCTCGCTCCCACCCTGGATTTTCGGCCAGCCCGATTGTGAGTTCAGCCGAGAATCATTATGGGAGAGAGCTTGCTCGCAAAGGGAATCGTTACCAAGACCGTTCGTCGAAACTGGTATTTCTTACAGGTTCCAGATCAATCCTCTGCCGGCTTCAATACCCAAGGAGTAAACGAACCGGCTCCGCCAGGCAACGCTGTAATGAGCATGCCTTCAACGGTTTGATGGATATTGAAACGGAGTTTGATCATGACTGCACACGCTAAAGCTTTGGCCGCGCCAAGTCTCAGGGAAGCAGAAAACGGAAAACTTTATGTTGGCAAACTGACAGGAGCTGCCCACGGAGAAGTGCTGCCCTACCCTAATGCATCTGTCGGTGACCACATTACTTTTCATGTAGTGACCACCTCCGGTAACACTCGGGAAGACCATCAAATACTCACGGAGCCCGAGGTAGGAAAACCAATCATTTTCCTAATCCCCAAAGATGTTTTTGAAAAGAATCTGACTCCTGAGGCCACTGCTGAACTCCGCTACAGCGTTACAAGTCGCGATCAGCCACCAAAGGCATCACCACTTCTTACCATTAAGCTGGAACGGTAACCTTTCACCCCTGCGCCTGTGCCTCTTCATGGGCCTGGCGCAGTCTTTCACGGCTGTTGGTCAAATGCAGGCGCATCGCCGCCCGCGCCGCATCGGCATCCTGGCGGGCAATCGCCTCGTAGATTTCCTCGTGCTCACGGCTCAGGCGGTTCATGTAGTGCTGCTGGTCATCATGGGCCAGGCGTGCCGAGTTCAACCGCGTACGCGGAATGATACTGGTGCCCAGGTGGGTCATGATGTCAGTGAAGTAGCGGTTGCCGGTGGACAGGGCGATTTCCAGGTGGAAGGCGAAGTCCGACGCTACCGCATCGCTGGCGTGGGCCACGCTGTCGTTCAGCGCATCGAGGGCGGCGCGCATGGTTGCCAATTGCTCGGGGCTGCGACGTTGCGCGGCAAGCCCGGCAGATTCGACTTCAAGGCTGATGCGCAATTCGAGAATGGCCAGCACATCACGCAGGGTGACGACAGTGGCCGGATCGATACGGAAACCGCTCGGGCTTGGCGTGTCGAGCACAAAAGTGCCAATGCCGTGGCGGGTTTCAACTTGACCGGCCGCCTGCAAACGGGAAATGGCCTCGCGCACGACGGTGCGGCTGACGCCATGGGCTTCCATGATCGCCGACTCGGTAGGCAGTTTGTCACCGCGCTTGAGCAGGCCATCGCGGATCTGCTCGCTCAGCACCGTCACCAGTTCCTGGGCCAGGCTGCGGCGCTTGCGCGGGAGGCGTGGGGTGTCGATCGGGTTTTCCATGGTCAACGTCTGGTCTCGAAAAATCGGCTTGGTGGGCATCATAGCGCAGGCGGGTTGTACGATCACTGTCGAGTCGAAACACCGCCCTTGTAGGAGCTGCCGCAGGCTGCGATCTTTGATCTTGAAAAACAACATCAAAAGATCGCAGCCTGCGGCAGCTCCTACAGGGGGTGTGGGGGTCAGGCGGTCACGGCCTGTTCCACCAGATGCCCGCTGTCGATCCGTACATGCCGTGGGTGGAAGCGCTTGAGGCTGCTGCGGTGGCCGACGCTGACGATGCTCAGGCCCGGCAACTGATCAATCAGCGCCTGATACAACGTTGCCTCATCCTCTTCATCCATCGCCGACGTCGCCTCGTCCATGTACAGCCATTGCGGTGCGTAAAGCATCGCGCGGGCGAAGGCCAGGCGTTGCTGCTCACCCGGCGACAGCATGCGCTGCCAGTGATTGGCTTCGTCCAGACGCGCGACCAGATGCGGCAGGCGGCAAGTTTCCAGCACCTGCGCGTAACGCTCTGGCGCGTAGGTGTCGCCCGGTTGTGGATAACTCAAGGCTTCGCGCAGGGTACCGATCGGCAGATACGGCTTCTGCGGCAGGAACAGATAACGCGCTGCCGGCAGGCGAATAGCGCCGTGGCCCGCGGGCCACAAGTGCCCCATCGCCCGCAACAGCGTGGACTTGCCGCTGCCGGAGCGACCGCTGAGCATCACCCGCTCGCCGGGCTCTACCGTCATGTCGGCATTGGTCAGCAGGTGACGACCATCGGCCAGGTCCAGGCCGAGGTTGTGCACTTGCAATTCGCTGCCTTGGTTTTGCACGTCGATGGCCGGGCGGCGCTGTTCGTTATCGGTCATGGCCTGACGGAAACTCAGCAGACGATCACAGGTGGCGCGCCAGGACGCGAGGCTCTGATAGGCGCTGATGAACCAGCTGAAACTCTCCTGGACGTTGCCGAATGCCGAGCTGATCTGCATCAGTTCACCCAGCTCGATCTTGCCGGCGAGGTAGCGCGGCGACGCCACGATAAACGGGAAAATGATCGCAGCCTGGCTGTAACCGGCAGTGAAGAACGTCAGGCGCTTGGACACTTTCATGATGTCCCAGAAGTTGTGCCAGACATTACCGAAGCGACCGCTCAAACGACGATTTTCGTTCGGCTCGCCGTTGTACAACGCGATACTCTCGGCATTTTCACGAATCCGCACCATGGAAAAACGCAGGTCGGCTTCGAAGCGTTGTTGTTGGTTGTTCAGGCCGATCAAGCGGCGACCGATCAAGTGCGTCAGCCAACTGCCCACCACGGCATAGACCAGCACGCACCAGAACATGTAGCCGGGAATGGTGATGCCATAGACCTCAATGCTGCCCGACACGCCCCACAGAATGATCGAGAACGACACCAGGCTGACGATATTGCGCAGCAGGCCGATCCCCAGCTCAAGGGTATTGGAGGTGAAGTTATTGAGGTCTTCGGAAATCCGCTGGTCCGGGTTATCGGTGTAACCGCCCTGCTCCAGCTGGTAGTAATTCTTGTCGGCGAGCCAACGGGAAAAATGCTTTTCGGTGAGCCAGGCCCGCCAGCGAATCGTCAGCATCTGGGTCAGATACAGTCGGTACACCGCACCGACAATCGCCACCGCTGCAATCGCGCAGAAATACAGAATCAGCTGCCAGAACGCCGCTTCATCTTTCTTCTGCAGCGCGTTGTAGAAATCCTTGTACCAGGTGTTGAACCACACCGAGATCCCCACGCTGAGCAACGACAGCGCAATCACCGCAATCAGCAATGTCCAGGCCTTGCCCTTCTCTTCGCTGCGCCAGTAAGGCGTGATGATCCCCCACACCTTGCGAAAAAACTGCCCGCGCACAGCATCGTTGACCGCGGAATATTCAGCGTTCTGATTCATGGAAAAGGCTCGATAAAGAAAAGAACAGACACGCACCGATCATAGTTGATCGGTGCGCGTTATCGCGAGGGCTGGCGATGGCCGTTCAGCGCAGGTTCAGCGACGAACCGGGCGCTTCTGCAGTTTGCGCTGCAGGGTGCGGCGGTGCATGCCCAGGGCGCGGGCAGTGGCGGAGATGTTGCCTTCATGCTCGGTGAGCACGCGCTGGATGTGCTCCCATTGCAGACGGTCCACCGACATCGGGTTTTCCGGCACCAGGCTGTCGAGGTCGGCGTGTTCGGAGAGCAGCGCAGCCAGCACGTCGTCGGCGTCGGCCGGTTTGCACAGGTAGTTGCAGGCGCCGCGCTTGATCGCTTCGACCGCCGTGGCAATGCTCGAATAACCGGTGAGGATCACCACGCGCATTTCCGGGTCCAGTTCCAGCAGCTTGGGCAGCAGCACCAGACCGGAGTCGCCGTCCATTTTCAGGTCCAGCGCGGCGTAGTCCGGCAGGTCGGCCTGGGCGATGGTCAAGCCTTCCTCGGCGGAGCCTGCGGTACTCACGCGAAAGCCACGGCGGGCCATGGCACGGGCCATTACTCGGGTGAAGGTCGCGTCGTCGTCGACCAGCAGCAGATGCGGCAGTTCTTCGCCTTCGACTTGGATTTCGTCACTCATGTTGGTCTCCTCGGGCGCCGTGGGGCAGGCGCAGCTCGGTGAGCGTGCCGCCTTCCTCATGACTATAGAGTTTCACTGAACCGCCGGCGCGTGTCACGCTGGCCTTGCTCAAAAACAGGCCCAGGCCGAAACCTTTGCCCTTGGTGGTAAAAAACGGTTTGCCGATCTGCTCGGCGATGGCCAGCGGCACACCGGCACCGTGGTCACGAATGCTGATGGTCACGGTTTCCGCGTCCCAGTCCAGCGTCACCTGAAGATTTTCCGGGCAGGCGTCGGCGGCATTGTTCAGCAGATTGAGCAGCGCCTGGGTCAGATCCGGCGGCGGTGCCATGCGCGGGACTGTGCCCTGGCCGAGACGCTGGAAGCGATAACTGGCTTCCGGACGCATCAGGTGCCAACGGTTCAGCGCTTCGTCGAGCCATTGGGTGACGTCCTGCATTTCCACGGCCATACGGCGGTTGGCTTCGGCGGCGCGCACCAGTTGTTGCAACGTTTCTTTGCACAGCTTGACCTGATCCTGCAGCACTTTCAGATCGTCCTGCAACATCGCGTCGGGGTGATCCTGCTGCATTTCCTTGAGCAACACGCTCATGGTTGCCAGCGGCGTGCCGAGTTCATGCGCGGCGCCAGCGGCCTGGGTGGCGACGGCCAGCAATTGCTGATCGCGCAAGCCTTCTTCGCGGCGAATCGCGCGCAATTCTTCCTGACGGCGCAGCTCTTCGGCCATGCGCGCAGCGAAAAACGTGATGACCGCAGCCGCGAGGGCAAAACTCAGCCACATGCCGTAGATCTGCAGGTTCTCGCGGGCCACCGGCAGGGTTTCCAGCGGGTAGAACCGCGTCAGCATCACGGTGTAGAGCGCCAGCGCGATACCCGACAGAATCACCGAATAACGCCACGGCAGCGTCACCGCCGCGATGGTCAGTGGCACCAGGTAGTAGGAAACGAACGGGTT
Organism: Pseudomonas sp. 22189; assembly: GCF_052045635.1. NCBI lineage: Bacteria > Pseudomonadati > Pseudomonadota > Gammaproteobacteria > Pseudomonadales > Pseudomonadaceae > Pseudomonas > Pseudomonas sp. 22189. The sequence continues at coordinate 38,492 of NZ_JBQEPG010000029.1, read as the reverse complement.
GGTCGAACCGCCGGAGAAATACAGCAACGCACTGTGGATCACCAGATCGCACGCCAGTTGCAGCGCATATTCGAGTTCGGTCACCGGCCACGACGTACGCAGTCGCACGGCGGTGAACACGCACAGAAGAATCGAGCAGCCGAGGGTCATCGCCAATTGCACCCACGGCAACGGCAACAATTGCAGCCAGTAGGCCAGGCCGACGGACCCGGCTTGCGCGGCGAGCACCAGGGTGCGGATGAACGTCAGCCGCCAGAGGTTCTGGCGAGTGGCGGAAGTCAGTTGTACGGGGGCGAGCATGAGCTCTCCTGATGAGCGCTCCAGGCGGATCGCACGGAGTATAACCAAGCCGCGCCTTTGAGAGGCGAAAGTGCGGCAAATGACCACATGGCGCTGGCGGAAAATTCAGCTACCTCACATAGCTGTCCGAGATCAGTGTGGTGAGGGGATTTATCCCCGATGGGTGGCGAAGCCGCCCCAAACCCTGCAATCCGTTTTTCACAGGCAGACCGCATCTGCTGAATTGCGACTGCTTCGCAGCCGATCGGGGCGGTGCGACGTTTCGCTAAATCCCCTCGCCACAAAGAGCTTGCGGCGTGCGGCCATCTGTATAGAAGTTGTAACTGGGCGAACCGCAGCACAGAAGCTAGAGTCTGATGGTTTCACGCAGGGACGAACCAACACCTGCGCATTATTCAAGGAGCCTTCATGCACACCTTTCGCCGCAGCGCCGCCCTTCTCGCCCTGACCGTCGGCAGCATCGCCAGCCTTCCGGCGCTGGCCGCCGATGAGCTGCACTACAACCAGATCTCCCTGCGCGCCGAAGTCAGCCAGGAAGTGGCCCGCGACCTGATGATCGTGACGCTCTACACCGAAGCGCAAAACACCGACCCGGCCAAACTCGCCGCCGACGTCAGCACCACCATGAACAAGGCGCTGGCCCAGGCCAAGCAAGTCAAAGACATCACCCTGCGCCAGGGCAGCCGCAACAGCTACCCGATCTACGACACCAAGGGCCAGAAAATCACTGGCTGGCGTGAACGCGCCGAACTGCGCCTGGAAAGCGCCGACTTCGCCGCCCTGTCCAAACTCACTGGCGAACTGCTGACCGACCTGAAAATGGGCGGCATGGACTTCGCCATCGCCGAGCCGACCCGCAAGGCCAGCGAAGACAAACTGCTCAAAGAAGCCGTCAGCGCCTTCAAGGCCCGCGCGCAACTGGCCACCGACGCACTGGGCGGCAAGGGCTACAAAATCGTCAACCTGAACCTCAACAGCAACGGCTACCCACAACCGTACATGCGCGCCCCGATGATGATGAAGGCCGCCGGCATGGCGGATTCGGCACCGGTCACACCGGAAGTCGAAGCCGGCACCAGCCAGGTCAGCCTGACAGCGGATGGCTCGATTGAAGTGCTGATGCAGTGAATTGATGCTTGCTGAATGAGAAACCGGCGATCAGTGAATGATCGCCGGTTTTTTTGTGCCCGGGATTTGTGTTGTTTGATCTGACGCCTTCGCGAGCAGGCTCGCTNACATTTGAAATGCGCACTCCTGTGGGAGCGAGCCTGCTCGCGAAGAACGATAACGCGGTCTCAAGCCTGCTGATCAACCCGATCCAGCGCCCGATTCACCGCCAGCTCAGCGAGCATGATGATCTGCTGAATCGCCAACGCCGTATTGCGCTGCGGGCGACTGAGCTGATCGGCGAAATCGCTGGCCATGGTGTTGGCCGAGGCCAGGGACTCACAGGCGTGGGCCAACAGACTTTCCGTGTCGATGCCCGGATGGACGAGGAACATCGAGCTGGGTGGGCGCGGTTTTGTGGCTTCGGGGCTGAGGTAGAAATCGAGGGCACGCTTGATCGCTTCGCGGTTTTTTGCGAGGTCTTCGGCGTGGAGGGCTTCGGTGAGTGGGGTTGTGGGTTCGAGCGGTGGATCTGGGACCGGTTTGGACATTGATAGCGTTCCTGATCAATAGCCATTCACTCGCCGTTCTCACGCGGCGGAGTGGTGGCAGCAATGTGCGGGGTGAGAAACCGGTAGGAACAAGCCCGGCCGGACCGAAGCCCGCCCGCACACAGCCGCCATAGAATATTGCAGCAGCAGAAATGCCGGCGGCAATTATGGTGGTACTGATTGTGGATTAACAGTTCCTGCGGGTTCTCACACCCGATCGCTGAGTTTTCAGCGACAGCCCAAGGCTAGAGAGCTGACGTCCGAGGGACAACCTGAAAACCTTGTGGGATGGTTCTGGTTATCCCACACACCTTTAAACACAACCCCACTCTCTGTAGGAGCTGCCGAAGGCTCGGGCCGCGTTCGGACGACCTTTTGACTTTGGCTCTCACAACTCAAAAGCAAGATCAAAAGATCGCAGCCTTCGGCAGCTCCTACAGGAGAACTCAGAGTATTCAATCAAAGTCAGGTCGGCTGTCAGGCCGCCATCGCTGGCAAGTCGCCGCAACCGCTTTTCACCACTCAACACGATGAGCGTTAGCTCGAGTACCGCTTTTGATCTGAGGGCCCGTCGGCAGGCTGAGTGGAGGGGTTTATCCGGGGGTGGGAGCGCAGCGACCGTTTGGCGCAGCCAAACACAGCGAGAGGAGGTGCAGCGAAGCAAACCGTAGGCGCTGCCCCCCGGATGAATCCCGGAGCGAAGGAACCCGAGCCTAGGCGAGGGCCGAACGTCAGGGTAAAGCCCTTTGGTTACTTTGGGGCGTTTGCCAAAGTGACCCGCCGTCAGGGCGGAACCCTAAGTGGCCGTTACCGCAGCAACGGATATGTACCCGACAAAAGCCGCCACATATACCGAGATAGACATCTCAACAGGAAAAACGATATTTCCGAACACACCCAAATCCCCGCTACCCTGAAAAACACAACCACCTCCAATCGACCCGGGGACTCCATGGAAAGATTCACCCTAAAACCACTACTAATCACCCTCGCACTAACCGCCATAGCCCCAATCGCAAACGCAGCAACAACCCTGGTCTACTGCTCCGAAGCCAGCCCCGCCGGCTTCGACCCCAGCCAATACACCAGCGGCACCGACTTCGACGCCTCCGCCGAAACCGTCTTCAACCGCCTCACCCAATTCCAGCGCGGCGGCACCGACATCGAACCCGGCCTGGCGACAAAATGGGACGTCTCCAACGACGGCCTGCAATACACCTTCCACCTGCGCCAAGGCGTGAAATTCCACACAACGGAATACTTCACCCCGACGCGCGACTTCAACGCCGACGACGTGCTGTTCACCTTCCAGCGCCTGCTCGACCCGGACAACGCCTTCCGCAAGGCCTACCCCGCCGAGTCCCCGTACTTCACCGACATGGGCCTGAACACCACGATCAAATCAGTGGAAAAACTCGACGACAACACCGTGCGCTTCAACCTGAACAACGTCGACGCCGCGTTCGTGCAAAACCTCGCCATGAGCTTCGCCTCGGTGCAATCGGCCGAATACGCCGCCCAACTGTTAAAGGAAGGCAAAGCCGCCGACCTCAATCAGAAACCGGTGGGCACCGGCCCGTTCGTGTTCAAGCGTTACCAGAAAGACGCGCAGATCCGCTACGCCGCAAACAAGGACTACTGGAAACCCGAGGACGTGAAGATCGACAACCTGGTGTTCTCGATCACCCCGGACGCCGCCGTCCGCCTGCAGAAACTCAAGACCGGCGAATGCCAGGTCAGCGGCTACCCGCGCCCGGCCGACATCGAAGTGATGGAACAAGACCCGAACCTGCGCGTATTGAAGCAGGCCGGTTTCAACCTCGGCTTCCTCGCCTACAACACCACGCATCCGCCGCTGGACCAGCTCAAGGTCCGTCAGGCGTTGGACATGGCCATCGACAAACCGGCGATCATCAAAGCCGTCTACCAGAGTGCCGGGCAACTGGCGCAGAACGCCTTGCCACCGGCGCAATGGTCGTATGACCCGAACATCAAGGACGCGCCGTACGACCCGGTGAAAGCCAAGGCGCTACTCAAGGAAGCCGGGGTTGCACCGGGTACCACCATCAATCTCTGGGCGATGACCGTGCAGCGCGCCTCCAACCCGAATGCGCGGATGTCGGCGCAGATGATCCAGCAGGATTGGGACAAGATCGGGATCAAGGCCAACATCGTCAGCTACGAATGGGGCGAGTACATCAAGCGCGCGAAAAATGGCGAACACGACGCGATGATCTATGGTTGGACAGGTGACAACGGCGACCCGGACAACTGGCTCGGCGTGCTCTACAGCTGCGCGGCAGTCAAGGGCAGCAACTACGCCAAGTGGTGCGATCCGGCCTACGACAAATTGATTCGGCAGGCCAAGGTGTCCTCGGATAAAGCGCAACGGGTAAAACTGTATCAACAGGCGCAACTGATCCTTAAACAGCAGGTGCCGATCACGCCCATTGCCAACTCCACGGTGTTCCAGCCGCTGCGCAAGGAAGTGAGCGACTTCAAGATCAGTCCGTTTGGCCTTACACCCTTCTACGGCGTGGGTATAAATAAGTAACACCGAGCCCCAAGGCGGCGCGCACAACGTGACCAATGCACCGTTTTGGGGCCTCGTTTGCACCGTAAAAAACGGCCGCAAACGGTCAAATGCGTCAACTCTTATACAAATGCGACATTAAGGTACGTTCGTGCCACGCTTTGAGGCCGGCAGTCGCTCTGGATCTTGCATTGGGTATGGCCCCTGCATAAGTATCCGCAGGCACGACTCACGAGGTCGTACCTCAATATTAAAAAATGACAACAAATCATGAGGCCAACATGCTTAAACACGCGGTCATTCCGTTTTTAGTCGGCGCAGGCTTGTTAGCCTCCGCACCTTTCGCATCCGCTGCGACTAACCTGGTGTTCTGCTCCGAAGGGAGCCCGGCCGGTTTTGATCCAGGCCAGTACACCACCGGAACCGACTTCGACGCCTCAGCCGAAACCATGTTCAACCGTCTGAGCCAGTTCGAGCGTGGCGGCACCGCCGTTATCCCGGGCCTGGCCACCAGCTGGGACATTTCCCCGGACGGCCTGAATTACACCTTCCACCTGCGTGAAGGCGTCAAGTTCCACACCACCCCGTATTTCAAGCCGACTCGTGAGTTCAACGCCGACGACGTGCTGTTCACCTTCAATCGCATGATTAACAAGGATGACCCGTTCCGTAAGGCCTACCCGACCGAATTCCCGTACTTCACCGACATGGGGATGGACACCAACATCACCAAGATCGATAAAGTCGACGACCACACCGTCAAGTTCACGCTGAAAGAAGTCGACGCCGCGTTCATCCAGAACATGGCCATGAGCTTCGCCTCGATCCAGTCCGCCGAGTACGCTGCCCAGCTGCTCAAGGAAGGCAAGGCTGCAGACATCAACCAGAAGCCGATCGGCACTGGTCCGTTCGTGTTCAAGAGCTACCAGAAAGACTCGAACATCCGTTACACCGGCAACAAGGACTACTGGAAGCCTGAGGACGTGAAGATCGACAACCTGATCTTCGCTATCACCACCGACCCGTCGGTGCGCATCCAGAAGCTGAAAAAGAACGAATGCCAGGTCACCCTGTTCCCGCGTCCGGCGGATCTCGCGGCGCTCAAGGCCGACAAGACCCTGAAGATGCCTGACCAGGCCGGTTTCAACCTGGGCTACATCGCCTACAACGTGATGGACAAGGTCAAGGGCAGCAACGAGCCTAACCCGCTGGCCGACCTGCGCGTGCGCCAGGCGCTGGACATGGCGGTGAACAAGCCGCAGATCATCGATTCGGTTTACCAGGGCGCCGGTCAGCTGGCCGTCAACGCCATGCCGCCGACCCAGTGGTCCTACGACACCACCATCAAGGACGCCAAATACGATCCTGAGAAAGCCAAACAGCTGCTCAAGGAAGCCGGCGTCAAGGAAGGGACCGAAATCGTTCTGTGGGCGATGCCGGTACAGCGCCCGTACAACCCGAACGCCAAGCTGATGGCTGAAATGCTCCAGTCAGACTGGAAGAAGATCGGCTTGAACGTGAAGATCACCAGCTACGAATGGGGCGAGTACATCAAGCGCTCCAAAGGTGGCGAGAACCAGGCCATGCTGATTGGCTGGAGCGGTGACAATGGTGATCCCGACAACTGGCTGAACGTGCTGTTCGGCTGCGACTCGCTCAACGGCAACAACTTCTCCAAGTGGTGCGACAAGAAGTACGACGGTCTCGTCAAAGATGCCAAGCGCACCACCGATCAGGCCAAGCGCACCGAACTGTACAAACAGGCGCAACACGTCCTCAAAGATGCTGTTCCCTACACACCTATCGCTCACTCGACGGTGTTCCAACCCATGCGCGCCAACGTGCAGGACTTCAAGATCAGCCCATTCGGCTTGAATTCCTTCTACGGCGTCAGCGTCAGCAATTAAGCCATCGCAGCGGCGACGTTCATGACGTCGCCGCTGCTTTAGCTGCCGGAAGTCAGGAATTTGCCTACAGCCAATTCCGTTGCGGATGACTGCAACGGCAGGGGATGTGTCGACTTTTCCTACGAGCATTCAGGCAATTACGCATTTACTGCCAGACCCACGGCCCCTACCGTCGGGTTCTGACCAGTTTCTGCGTGGGCCATCGGCTTGCTGTACGTACTGGATTGAGCTCAATGCCACCTCAACTTCCCTGGACGGGATCGCGGTGCATTGAACAACACGACAAAAAGAGGGAGCGTCATGCGCCATACCTTGGTTTTTTCCGCATTGCTGGGCGCCGGCCTGCTGGCCGCCACGTCCGCCAGTTTTGCCGCCAGCAAGAGCCTGGTGTTCTGCTCCGAAGGCAGCCCGGCGGGTTTTGATACCGCGCAATACACGACGGCGACCGATAACGACGCCGCCGAGCCGCTGTACAACCGTCTGGTCGAGTTCGAAAAAGGCGCGACCAACGTCGTACCGGGACTGGCAACCCAGTGGGATATTTCCGAGGATGGACTCAAGTACACCTTTCACCTGCGTGAAGGTGTGAAATTTCATACAACGCCGTACTTCAAACCGACGCGCGATTTCAACGCCGACGACGTGCTGTTCACGTTTAACCGCATGCTCGATCCCGCGCAGCCATTCCGTAAGGCTTATCCAACCGAATTCCCGTATTTCAACGGGATGAGCCTGAACAAGAACATCGCCAAGGTCGAAAAGACCGGGCCGCTGACCGTGGAGTTCACGCTCAACAGCGTCGACGCCGCGTTCATCCAGAACATTGCCATGAGCTTCGCCGCGATCCTGTCCGCCGAATACGCCGACAAGCTGCTGGCTGAAGGCAAGCCAAGCGACATCAACCAGAAACCGGTCGGGACCGGGCCGTTCGTGTTCAAGAGCTATCAGAAGGACTCGAACATCCGTTACACCGGCAACGAACACTACTGGGACCCAAGCCGGGTCAAGCTGAAGAATCTGATCTTCGCGATCAACACCGACGCTTCGGTGCGCGTGCAGAAGCTCAAGGCCGGCGAATGCCAGATCACTCTGCATCCGCGCCCTGCCGACGTGGAGGCGCTGAAGGCCGACCCGAAACTGCAGCTGATTTCCAAGCCTGGCTTCAACCTCGGTTACATTGCGTACAACGTCCGTCACAAGCCCTTCGACCAACTCGAAGTGCGTCAGGCGCTGGACATGGCCGTGAATAAACAAGGGATTCTCAACGCTGTTTATCAAGGCGCCGGACAACTGGCGGTCAACGGCATGCCGCCGACCCAGTGGTCCTACGACGACAGCATCAAGGATGCCGCCTACAACCCGGAAAAAGCCAAAGAGCTGCTCAAGGCCGCCGGCGTCAAGGAAGGCACCGAGATCACGCTGTGGGCGATGCCGGTCCAGCGTCCGTACAACCCGAATGCCAAATTGATGGCCGAAATGCTCCAGGCTGACTGGGCCAAGATCGGTCTGAAAGTGAAGATCGTCAGCTACGAATGGGGCGAGTACATCAAGCGCACCAAGAATGGCGAGCACGACATCAGCCTGATTGGCTGGACCGGCGACAACGGGGATCCGGACAACTGGCTGGGCACCCTGTACAGCTGCGATGCCATCGGCGGCAACAACTACTCCATGTGGTGCGATCCGGCTTACGACAAGCTGATCAAAGAGGCCAAGGTCGTCACCGACCGCGACCAGCGCACAACGCTCTACAAACAGGCGCAGCAGTTGCTCAAGCAGCAAGTGCCGATCACGCCTGTCGCCCACTCGACGGTCAACCAGCCGTTAAGCGCCCGGGTTGAAGGCTTCAAGGTCAGCCCCTTCGGTCGCAATGTGTTCTCGGGCGTCAGTATCGATTAACCCAACCGATTAGCCGCAATGCTGAGGGGGCTGTCTATCCCCCTCACGCAAGCGCTTTGCCGAAATTCGCCGATCCGGCCTTTTGCAAACGTTTGCGATGTGTGAAATGAGTTCTAAACCAATAACCGGCCCACCCAAAAAAGCCGGCATAAAAAGAAAGTAAAGGAGCTTCACCCATGAAACTGAGCAGCACCGCGATACTGGCCCTGGCCATCAGCAGCATCACCGCCACGGCCTATGCCGAGGAACAGAGCCAGGCATTCACCCCGGTGACCGTCAACGAGAAAAGCGCCCAGGCTGATGCCACCGGCTTCCTCGAAGGTTCCACCATCAGCGGCACGACCCGTAACTGGTACGCCAACGAGCAACTCAAGCGCGGCGGCAAGTTCACTTATCGCAAGGACGGCGTTGCCACCCCGACTGATCGTCGTATCAACTGGGTGCAGGGCACCATCGTCAATTTCACTTCCGGTTTCACTCAGGGCACCGTGGGTGTCAGCACTGAAGTCGCTGCTTACAACGCTGTAGCGCTGGAGCGCAATCGCAAGGACCTGGCCTCCAACAACGGTGGCGCACCGGGTTCGCGTCCAGGCGCGGGCAACAACCGTACGCTGACCAAAGAAGGCGGCGACGCTGAGGGCCAGTGGAGCAAACTGGGTCTGGCCAACGTCAAGTTCCGCGTGTCGAACACCACCCTGACCGCCGGTCGCCAGAACTTCAGCACCCCGATCGTCGACACCATCGGCAACCGTGCGCTGCCTTCGAGCTTTGAAGGTGTGAGCCTGCACAGCGAAGAACTGAACAACTTGTCGTTCGACGCCGGCAGCTTCGACCGCGTATCGCCACGTACCGAAGAAAGCCTGTCGAAATTCCGTTCCGAGTACACCAACAACAACGCCGAAACCGATCGCGTCAGCATCGTCGGCCTGAACTATCAGCCGCTGAAAAGCCTGAAGACCAGCCTGTACGCCTCCAAGGTTGAAGACTTCTGGAACCAGTACTACTTCGGCGCCACCCACGAACTGGGTGACAGCAATGTCGTCAGCCTGACCACCGGCCTGAACTACTACAAGACCGTCGATACCGGCAAAAAAGAGATGGGCGAAATCGACAACGACACCTACTCGCTGTCGTTCGGCCTGACTCACCAGGCTCATAGCCTGACCTTCTCGTACCAGGAAATTAACGGTAACGAGTACTTCGACTACCTGCACGAAACCAACGGCATCTACCTGGCCAACTCCCTGCTGTCCGACTTCAACGGCCCGAACGAGAAATCCTTCCAGGTCGCCTATGGTCTGAACATGGCCGAATATGGCGTGCCAGGCCTGAAGTTCAACATCTACCAGGCTCGCGGCTGGGGTATCGACGGTACTCACTACACCGGCACTGCCTATGACGTACGCAACATGGACGGCGAGCACCACTACGAATACGGCATTGGTGCGACCTACGCCGTACAGAGCGGCCCGCTCAAGGCGACCACCATCCGTGGCACCTACACCGCTCACCGCGCCAGCGAAAACCAGGCTGACGGCAGCATCAACGAGTTCCGTCTCGTGACCACCATCCCGTTCAACATCCTGTAAAAACGCCGACCGACGGCTGACTCATGACGAGTCGGCCGTTCGGTTTTTTGTCTTCAACCGATTGCAGAGGGTTATCGATGAAAATGCTTCCCCTACGTGCGGCCGTCACGGCTGTGTTGTTGAGCGCCGCCATCGGCGTCTCGGCCAAACCCTTGGTGGTCTGCACCGAAGCCAGCCCGGAAGGCTTCGATATGGTCCAGTACACAACTGCAGTCACTGCCGATGCGGTGGCCGAAACGATCTTCAACCGTCTGGCGGACTTCAAGCCCGGCACCACCGAAGTGATTCCGGCACTGGCCGAATCCTGGGACATCAGTGAAGACGGCCTGACGTACACGTTCCACCTGCGCAAAGGCGTCAAGTTTCACACCACCGAATACTTCAAGCCGACCCGTGACATGAACGCCGACGACGTGGTCTGGAGCTTCCAGCGTCAGCTGGACCCGAATCACCCGTGGCACAAACTGTCGAGCGTGGGCTTCCCGTACTTTGAAAGCATGGGCTTCAAGGAACTGCTCAAAAGCGTCGAAAAAGTCGACGACAACACGGTCAAGTTCACCCTGACCCGCCGCGAAGCGCCGTTCCTGGCCGACATCGCCATGGCGTTTTCCTCGATTTACCCGGCCGAATACGCCGACCAGTTGCTCAAGTCCGGCAAGACCGCCGACCTCAACAACAAGCCTGTAGGCACCGGCCCGTTCATCTTCCAGCGTTACGCCAAGGATGCGCAGGTGCGCTTCAAGGCCAACCCGGACTACTTCCGTGGCAAGCCACCGGCCGATGCGTTGATCCTGGCAATCGCCACCGACAACAACGTGCGCCTGCAGAAGCTCAAGGCCAACGAGTGCCAGATCGCACTGTATCCGAAGCCGGATGACATCCCGAGCATCAAGAAAGACAGCAACCTGAAGGTCGATGAACTGGACGCGATGACCGTCTCGTACATCGCCATGAACACTCAGCACAAATACATGAGCGACGTGCGGGTCCGCAAAGCGATCGACATCGCTTTCGACAAGGAAGCCTACGTCAACGCCCTGTTCGGCAAAGGCAACGCGACCGTAGCGGTCAACCCCTACCCGCCGACACTGCTGGGCTACAACCACGACCTGAAGAACCCGCCACGTGACCTCGACAAGGCCCGCGCCCTGCTCAAGGAAGCCGGGGTCCCGGAAGGCACCGTGTTTACTCTGTTTACCCGTAACGGCGGCGGCCCGACCAACCCCAATCCGATGCTCGGCGCACAGATGATGCAGGCCGATCTGGCGAAAGTCGGGATCAAGGTCGACATCCGTGTGATGGAATGGGGCGAGATGCTCAAGCGCGCCAAGGCCGGCGAACACGATATGGTGTCGGCCGGATGGGCGGGCGACAACGGCGACCCGGATAACTTCCTGACGCCTATGCTCAGTTGCGAAGCAGCCAAGAACGGCGAAAACTACGCGCGCTGGTGCAACGAGAAATTCCAGGCACTGCTCGACGAAGCACGGGCTAAAGTAGATCCGGCCGAACGCGCGAAGCTCTACGAACAGGCTCAGGTGCTGTTTAATCAGGACCAACCGTGGATCAGCATGGCCCACACCCGTATGTTTACCGCAATGCGCAATAACGTAGAGGGTTACCACATCAGCCCTCTGACCACGAATAACTTCGCCACCACCCAGGTGAAGTAGATAAGAAACTCCCGGCCTCCCTGACCCCAGGGTCGCCGGGCACGCCTAACCGGCTGATGAGGTACCACACAAGATGTTTAGTTTTATTGCCCGCCGACTGGGGTTGTTGATCCCCACGTTTTTCGGCATCACCCTGCTGACTTTCGCGTTGATTCGCATGATTCCCGGCGACCCCGTGGAAGTGATGATGGGCGAACGTCGGGTCGACCCCGAAATGCACGCTCAGGCAATGGAACGCCTTGGTCTGAACAAACCGCTGTATGCCCAGTACCTGGACTACATCGGCAAACTGGCCCACGGCGATCTCGGCGAATCCCTGCGTACGCGTGAGAGCGTATGGACCGAGTTCACCTCCCTCTTCCCGGCGACCCTGGAACTGTCCATGGCCGCCCTGCTGTTCGCCGGCATTCTCGGTCTTCTGGCCGGGGTGATCGCGGCCCTCAAACGAGGATCCCTGTTCGACCATGGGGTGATGGGCATCTCCCTGGCGGGGTATTCGATGCCGATCTTCTGGTGGGGCCTGATCCTGATCATGTTCTTCTCGGTGAGCCTGGGCTGGACCCCGGTGTCCGGGCGGATCGACCTGCTCTACGACATCGAGCCGCGCACCGGTTTCATGCTGATCGACACGCTGTTGGCCGATGACATGGGCGCATTCTTCGATGCCCTGCATCACCTGATTCTGCCGGCCATCGTGCTCGGCACCATTCCACTGGCGGTGATCGCGCGGATGACCCGTTCGTCGATGCTCGAAGTGCTGCGTGAAGACTACATCCGCACTGCCAAGGCCAAAGGCCTGTCGCCGTCGCGCGTGGTGTTCGTGCACGGCCTGCGTAACGCGCTGATTCCGGTTCTGACCGTGGTCGGCCTGCAAGTCGGTACCCTGCTGGCCGGCGCGGTCCTGACCGAAACCATTTTCTCCTGGCCCGGCATCGGTAAATGGCTGATCGAAGCCATCGGCGCCCGGGACTACCCGGTTGTGCAAAACGGCATCCTGTTAATCGCCTGCCTGGTGATTCTGGTCAACTTCGTAGTGGACATCCTCTACGGCTTTGCCAACCCACGCATCCGTCATCAGCGCTGAGGTCCATACCATGAGCACTCCAACATCCTCAGTAGCCACTTCCGCCCCAAGCGCGGATCAAAGCCTGCTGTATCCGTCACCGTACAAAGAATTCTGGCAAGCCTTCGCGAAGAACAAGGGCGCGGTTGCCGGCCTGCTGTTCATGCTGCTGGTGATTTTCTGCGCGATCTTCGCGCCGTGGGTCGCGCCGCATAACCCGAGCGAGCAATACCGTGACTTCCTGCTGACGCCACCGGCGTGGCTCGAAGGCGGGCAAATGCAGTTCCTTCTCGGCACCGATGAACTGGGCCGCGACCTGCTGTCGCGGCTGATCCAGGGTTCGCGCCTGTCGCTGCTGATCGGTCTGTCGTCGGTGGTGATGTCGTTGATCCCGGGGATCCTGCTGGGTCTGTTCGCCGGTTTCTTCCCGAAGATGATCGGCCCGACCATCATGCGTCTGATGGACATCATGCTGGCCCTGCCGTCCCTGCTGCTGGCTGTGGCGATTGTCGCCATCCTCGGCCCTGGCCTGATCAACACCGTGATCGCCATCGCCGTGGTTTCGCTGCCGTCCTACGTGCGTCTGACCCGTGCCGCCGTGATGGGCGAACTGAACCGCGACTACGTCACTGCCGCGCGCCTGGCCGGTGCCGGTCTGCCGCGCCTGATGTTCATCACCGTGCTGCCCAACTGCATGGCACCGCTGATCGTTCAGGCCACCCTGAGTTTCTCTTCGGCGATTCTCGACGCGGCGGCGCTGGGCTTCCTCGGCCTTGGCGTACAACCGCCAACCCCTGAGTGGGGCACCATGCTGGCCTCGGCCCGCGACTACATCGAACGCGCCTGGTGGGTCGTGAGTCTGCCGGGTCTGACCATTTTGCTCAGCGTGCTGGCAATCAACCTGATGGGCGACGGTCTGCGCGATGCGCTGGACCCGAAACTCAAGAACGCCGCCTGAGGAGATTCCCATGTCACTGCTAGAAATCAAGAATCTCAACGTCCGCTTCGGCGACAAGAACGCGACGCCCGTGGTCGATGGCCTCGACCTGAAAGTCGACAAGGGCGAAGTCCTGGCCATCGTTGGCGAGTCGGGGTCGGGTAAATCCGTGACCATGATGGCGCTGATGGGGCTGATCGAGCATCCCGGCATCGTCACGGCCGACTCGCTCAGCTTCGACGGCAAAGACATGCTCAAGCTGAGCAATCGTCAGCGTCGGCAAATCGTCGGCAAAGACCTGTCGATGGTGTTCCAGGATCCGATGACCGCGCTCAACCCGAGCTACACCGTCGGTTTCCAGATCGAAGAAGTGCTGCGCCTGCACCTGAAAATGTCCGGCAAGCAAGCGCGCAAACGCGCCATCGAACTGCTGGAGAAAGTGGAAATCCCGGGCGCCGCCAGCCGTATGGACGCCTACCCGCACCAACTGTCCGGCGGCATGAGCCAGCGTGTGGCAATTGCCATGGCGATTGCCGGCGAGCCGAAACTGCTTATCGCCGACGAACCGACCACGGCGCTGGACGTGACGATTCAGGCGCAGATCATGGATCTGCTGCTGGCGTTGCAGAAAGAACAGAACATGGGCCTGGTGCTGATCACTCACGACCTTGCGGTCGTGGCCGAAACCGCCCAGCGCGTCTGTGTGATGTACGCAGGCCAAGCGGTAGAAGTCGGTCAGGTGCCGCAACTGTTCGACATCCCGGCACACCCTTACAGCGAAGCCCTGCTCAAGGCGATTCCCGAGCACAGTCTGGGCGCCGAGCGCCTGTCGACCCTGCCGGGCATCGTTCCAGGCCGCTACGACCGTCCGCAGGGCTGCCTGCTGTCGCCGCGCTGCCCGTACGTGCAGGACAGCTGCCGCGTGCAACGTCCAGCCCTTGATCCGAAAGCCAACAGCCTCGCCCGTTGCTTCTACCCGCTGAACCAGGAGGTGGCGTAATGGCCGTCGTACTTACCGCCCGCGACCTGACCCGTCACTACGAAGTCTCCCGTGGCCTGTTCAAGGGCCACGCGACCGTGCGCGCCCTCAACGGCGTGTCGTTCGAGCTCGAAGCCGGCAAGACCCTCGCTGTCGTAGGCGAATCGGGTTGCGGCAAATCCACCCTCGCTCGCGCCCTGACCCTGATTGAAGAGCCGTCTTCCGGCTCGCTGAAAATCGCCGGGCAAGAAGTCGCCGGCGCCGACAAGGCCCAGCGCAAACAACTGCGCAAAGACGTGCAGATGGTGTTTCAGAGCCCGTACGCGTCGTTGAACCCGCGGCAGAAAATCGGTGATCAATTGGCCGAGCCACTGCTGATCAACACCAACCTGAGTGCTACCGAGCGTCGCGAGAAAGTCCAGGCGATGATGAAGCAGGTCGGCTTGCGTCCCGAGCACTACCAGCGCTATCCGCACATGTTCTCCGGTGGTCAGCGTCAGCGTATTGCCCTGGCGCGGGCGATGATGCTGCAACCGAAAGTGCTGGTGGCGGACGAACCGACCTCGGCGCTGGACGTGTCGATTCAGGCGCAGGTGCTGAACCTGTTCATGGACCTGCAGCAGGAGTTCAACACCGCCTACGTGTTCATCTCGCACAACCTGGCGGTGGTGCGTCACGTCGCCGACTCGGTGCTGGTGATGTACCTCGGCCGTCCGGTGGAAATGGGCCCGAAAGAGGACATCTACACCCGACCTCTGCACCCTTACACCCAGGCCTTGTTGTCGGCGACACCCACGATCCACCCGGATCCGGACAAGCCGAAAATCAAGATTGTCGGCGAACTGCCCAACCCGCTGAACCCGCCACCGGGCTGCGCGTTCCACAAGCGTTGCCCGTACGCGACCGAGCGTTGCAGCACTGAAGAGCCGGCCCTGCGCCAACTCGACAACCGGCAGGTGGCTTGCCACTACGCCGAGCAGTTCCTTGATGGCGCCGCGTAGGCAAAACCGGAGACCGCCACTCAACCTGTAGGAGCTGTCGAGTGAAACGAGGCTGCGATCTGTTGATTTTCAGCATCAGGATCAAAAGATCGCAGCGTGCCGCAGCTCCTGCAGGAATCGTGTTTATCCGGAAATAATGTGTTAACCCAAACCTCTTCTCCCCCGATTGCGCATCAGTCGGGGAAGAAGGGGTTTTCTTTTGCCGGCGCTTTACGACTGGCTGTCGCCTTCGTCATCGTCAGTGTCCGGCTCGTCAGTGGTCGAGTCGTCATCATCCTTGCTGCCGCCCTGATCCTGATCGCCCGGTTCGGATTCCGACTTGGCCAGCATGACCACACCGGCTTGCCCGTGGGCTGCGTTAAACCCCTGTGATGGTGTGGCAGAACTTGCCCACGCCGCCGTAGTGCCAAGCGTCAACATCACCAAAACCTTAAGCAACAGCACAATGCGTTGAAAAATGCTCATAGCCATTTCCATCCTTTCGTGGTTGAAGCCTGGGGTGCCGATCCGGCGCTGAATGAAATCTAGTTCCGATCAGTCCGGTTCACCAGATAGGACGCTGACCAACCCCGGGAAATGCCCTGGTACGAGAGATCACTTGTGAATAACCGCTATAACCGAATCAGCTAAGCGAGGCCGTGCGTTCGCTGGTGGCCAGCGCTTTGGCCTGGGTCGACGAGCGCGTCGCCAGGCAGATCAGCGGCAAGGTCAACAACGCCAGTGTCGCGCTTGCAAGCCATACGCTGTGCCCTCCGAAGTGCCCATACAGCTGACCACTCAACACCGGCGACAACAATGCACTGGCGCTCCAGCTCATGAAAAACAGACCGAAATACTGGCCGCTTTTGCCGCCCTGCGCGTGCCGCATGACCAGCATATTCAGCGGCGGCATGAAAAAAGCTTCACCCAAGGTCCAGATCACCGTCGACAGACACACGTAAAGCAACCCGGAGCCAAACGGCAACATCCCCAACCCGACCGCCAACAACACACAACCCGCGAGCAATTGCCGACGCAAGCCCCACCGCTCGCCCCAGTGCGTGAGCGGGATCTGCAGCGCCACCACCAGCATCGCGTTAAGCCCGAACTGCCAGCCGATGGCCTCGGTGCTCAAGTGGTAGTAGTCGCGCAGATAGTTGCCCAGCGTGCTGTAAACCGTGTCGAAGGCCATCCCCAGCAACACGGCCGCACCGAGCAGCCAGAGGAATGCCGCGTCGCGCAACGGTGTACCAGTGCCAGCTTCGGTCACCTCATCGGGCTTGAGTACCGCGCGGCGCCATGTAGTGCGCACAAACCACAGCAACGCGAGCAGCGTCATCGCCGCACTGACAAAAAACACCCAACGGAAATCCGTCTGCGCCAACACCCCGCCGGCCACCCCGGCCGCCGCCATGCCAAGGTTTCGCGCCACCCGGCTCAAGGCTTGGGCACGGGAGCGCTGCGCAGGCTCGCAATACTCCATGATCAGTCGCTGATGCAGCGTTCGAATCGCCCCGTCGACGGCACCACTGAGCAACAGCAACACGGCCAGCAACGCCACCTGCGTCACCAGCCCCAACAGGATCAACACCCACATGGAAACAAAGAACAACGCGGCGGTCAGCCGCGCCGTCCGCACATGATCACTGAGCAGCCCACCCAGCATCGAACCAATCAACAACCCGGCTCCGTAAGCCGACAACAGCCAGCCCACCGTCTCGATCGCCAGCCCCAGCTCCTGGCGCAGATACAGCGCCATGAACAACTTGACCATGCTGCTCAAGCGATTGATGAACAGCAGCGCCGCGAGCACCCAGGCCATCAGGCTGAAATAGCCGTTGGGGCGCAGCAGATGGACGAGGTTGCGCGTCATTCCATTGACCTCTCAAAGCGACTGGCGTGGACCTGAAACACTAACGCCCAGCACACCGGTTGTCGCGCTCAAGAACATCGATATCTCAAAATACAGAGTCGCCCTACAACCCTGTGGGAGCTGTCGTAGGCAGCGATCTTTTGACTTCGCGCTTCAAATCCAAAAGATCGCAGCCCTCGGTCGCTAAGTTCGATTAGAAAATGGTCGGCTCGCAGGCCGCCATCGCTGGCAAGCCAGCTTCCACAATGGATTGGGGGTATTCATTTGGAGAACGATTGGCTGGCAGGGCGCCTTCGCGAGCAGGCTCGCTCCCACAGGGAAATTGAGTGACTTCAGTGGGCGATTGGTCGGCTGACAGGCCGCCATCGCTGGCAAGCCAGCTCCCACAATGGATTGGGGTATTCATTTGGAGAACGGTTGGCTGGCAGGGCGCCTTCGCGAGCAGGCTCGCTCCCACAGGGAAATTGAGTGACTTCAGTGGGAGATTGGTCGGCTCGCAGGCCGCCATCGCTGGCAAGCCAGCTCCCACACAAGAGCAAGAGCAGAACGCGCACCGCTCTTGCTCCTCACCACTCAACACAATGAGCGTTAGCTCGAGTACCGCTTTTGATCTTGATCCACGGGCGACATCGGAAGGCTGAGCGGAGGGATTGATCCGGGGTGGGAGCGCAGCGACCGTTTGGCGCAGCCAAACACAGCGAGAGGAGGTGCAGCGAAGCAAACCGTAGGCGCTGCGCCCGGATCAATCCCGGAGCGAAGGGACCCCGAGCCCCAGCGAGCGGGCCGAACGCAGGAGCAAGCCTTTTTTTGCTTACTTTTTTGAGGCGTTTGTCAAAAAAGTGAGTCGCCGTCAGGGCGAAACCCTAAGCCGCCATCACCTAAAAAACGGATATACACCCAAAACCACCCGAAGCCTGGTCGGCCCAAAGGCCGCCAAGGCAAAGCCCAAAAAAAGCCCCCAAGGCCTACACCTCAGGGGCTTTCGAACAACCCAGCTCAGCGCTTAATGATGCTCACGCGTCGCACGGAATTTGACATCCGGCCACCGCTCTTCCATCAACGCCAGGTTAACCCGCGTCGGCGCCAGGTAGGTCAGGTGCCCACCGCCATCCAGCGCGAGGTTCTCCACCGCCTTGTTGGAAAACTCCTCAAGCTTCTTCTTGTCGCTGCACTCGATCCAGCGCGCGGAGTAAACAGTGATCGGCTCATACGAGCACTCAACCTTGTATTCCTCCTTCAAACGACTGGCGACCACATCGAACTGCAGCACACCGACGGCGCCAAGAATGATGTCGTTGCTGCGCTCCGGAAAGAACACCTGAGTCGCGCCCTCTTCGGCCAACTGCTGCAGACCCTGACGCAATTGCTTGGATTTCAGCGGATCACGCAGACGCACGCGACGGAACAGCTCCGGGGCGAAGTGCGGGATACCAGTGAACCCGAGGACTTCGCCTTCGCTGAAGGTGTCGCCGATCTGGATCGTGCCGTGGTTATGCAGACCGATGATGTCGCCGGCGTACGCCTCTTCCAGCTGTTCACGCTCGGAGGAGAAGAACGTCAGGGCGTCGCCGATGCGCACGTCCTTGCCGGTACGCACGTGGCGCATCTTCATGCCTTTCTCGTACTTGCCGGAGCAGATACGCATGAAAGCGATACGGTCGCGGTGTTTCGGGTCCATGTTCGCCTGAATCTTGAAGATGAAGCCCGAGAACTTCTCTTCCACCGGCTCGACGGTGCGCTCGTTGGCCACGCGAGGCAAAGGACGCGGCGCCCAGTCCACAACGGCGTCGAGCACGTGGTCGACACCGAAGTTGCCCAATGCAGTACCGAAGAACACCGGAGTCAGTTGACCGTCGAGGAACTCCTGCTGGTTGAACTCATGGCAGGCGCCCTGCACCAGTTCCAGCTGTTCGAGGAAGCGCTCGTACTCGTCGCCCAGATGCGCGCGCGCCTCGTCGGAGTCGAGCTTCTCGATGATCTTGGTTTCAGTGCGTTCGTGACCGTGACCGGCGGTGTAGACAATGATGTAGTCGTCGGCCAGGTGGTACACGCCCTTGAAATCGCGGTAGCAACCGATCGGCCAGGTGATCGGCGCTGCCTTGATCTTCAGGACGGCTTCGATTTCGTCGAGCAGTTCGATCGGGTCGCGGATGTCGCGGTCGAGTTTGTTGATGAAGCTGACGATCGGCGTATCACGCAGACGGCAGACGTCCATCAGGGCGATGGTCCGTGGCTCAACACCTTTACCGCCGTCGAGCACCATCAATGCCGAGTCGACCGCCGTCAGGGTGCGGTAGGTGTCTTCGGAGAAGTCTTCGTGGCCCGGGGTGTCGAGCAGGTTGATCATGTGTTCGCGATACGGGAACTGCATGACCGACGTGGTAATGGAAATACCCCGCTGCTTCTCCATCTCCATCCAGTCGGATGTCGCATGGCGGTCGGATTTACGGGATTTCACCGTGCCGGCCACTGCAATCGCCTTGCCCATCAACAGGAGCTTTTCGGTGATCGTGGTTTTACCGGCATCGGGGTGGGAAATAATGGCGAAAGTGCGGCGTTTCGCGACTTCGGCGGCCTGGTTGGTCATGGGAAATCGCCTGGCGGTGATTCAAAAAAGGGCGGCGAGTATAGCTTAAAAAGTAACCGCCGAACCACCGTCCCTCGGCCGCGCAAAACCCTGTAGGAGCTGTTGCAGGCTGCGATCTTTTGATCTTGCTCTCAAGAACAAAATCAAAAAATCGCAGCCTGCGGCAGCTCCTACAGGTGGCCAAACAGTGTCTGACGTGGGAACCTTTTAAAGCACGGAGACGTCCATCCCCTGTTACGACATTTCGTCAGGGGCTGAAAAATCAGCAAGTTAGCCTGACGAGGCTGCGCTCATGGCTCGCTTTCAGATCGCTTGGCCGGTCCTGAAAAACGGCTACTTTTCGCGAACGCTGACTTCGGCAGCCAGGAATGGCCTTGCCACACGGAGCTGCGTTCGCCGACTACAAAAAAAGGAGTCCGCCTGTGGCTATCCGCTATGGCAAAGGGCTGATGGGAGGTGCGGTGGTGATCGCGCTCCTGGCCCTGCTGGTTCACTGGATCGGCATCAACACGATCGAACACTACCGCGACGATTTGTTGTTTTACCTGCAAGCTCATCTGATTCTCGTCCTCGCTTCAATGCTGGCCGCCCTGGTCGTGGGCATCCCCGCCGGTATCTTTCTCAGCCGCCCGAGCATGGTCAGCCGCGCTGAACGCTTCATGCAGATCTTCAATATCGGCAACACCGTGCCACCGCTGGCGGTACTGGCGATTGCCCTGGGGATTCTCGGCATCGGCAGTGGTCCGGCGATCTTCGCTTTGTTCCTCGCTTCCCTGTTGCCAATTGTGCGCAACACCTACGAAGGCCTGAAAAACGTTCAGGGTTCGCTCAAAGAAGCCGCCGTCGGCATCGGCATGACCCCGCGCCAGGTGCTGTGGAAAGTCGAATTGCCCAACGCCGTGCCGATCATCATCGGTGGCGTGCGCGTGGCGCTGGCGATCAACGTCGGCACCGCGCCGCTGGCCTTCCTGATCGGCGCCAACAGCCTCGGCAGCCTGATCTTCCCTGGCATCGCCCTGAACAATCAGCCGCAACTGCTGCTCGGCGCCGCGTGCACCGCGCTGCTGGCCCTGCTGCTCGATGGCGTCGTCACCCTCGCCAGCCGTCTCTGGCTGGAACGCGGTCTGCGCCCGTCTTAAGGCTTTTGCGAAGGAATAGTTATGAAACGATTTAGCTTGATCTTGAGCTGCCTCCTGCTGTTTGCAGGATTGGCCCAAGCCGCCGAAAAACCGGTTATTCGCCTCGGCGCCCGGGTGTTCACCGAGCAGACCCTGCTCGCGGAAATCACCGCGCAATACCTGCGCAGCAAAGGCTACGACGCGCAGATCACCGGCGGTCTGGGCAGCAACCTCGCCCGTAGCGCCCACGAAAGCGGACAACTGGACATGCTCTGGGAATACACCGGCGTGTCGCTGGTGGCCTACAACCATGTCACCGAGAAACTCGACAGCGAACAGTCCTACGCCCGGGTCAAAGAACTCGACGCGAAAAAAGGCCTGGTCTGGCTGACCCCGTCGAAATTCAGCAACACCTACGCCCTCGCCCTGCCGAAAAAAGTCGCCGAGGAGTATCCGCAGGTCAACACCATCAGCGACCTGAACAAGGTGCTGCGCGATGAGGCCAAGACCAATCACCTGGTGGCGCTGGACACCGAGTTCGCCAACCGCTCCGACGGTCTGGACGGCATGGTCAAGCTCTACGACATGAACCTGACCCGCAAGAACATCCGGCAGATGGACGCGGGGCTGGTCTACACCGCGCTGCGCAATGGCCAGGTGTTTGCCGGCCTGGTCTACACCACCGACGGCCGCCTGAATGCGTTCGGCCTGAAACTGCTGGAAGACGACAAGCACTACTTCCCCGACTACACCGCTGCGCCGGTGGTGCGCCAGGCCTACCTCGATGCGCACCCGCAACTGGCCGAGCAACTCAAGCCGCTGGCGCAACTGTTCGACGACGAAACCATGCGCCAGCTCAACGCGCGGGTCGACGTCGATCACGAAAGCCCATCGAAAGTGGCCGCGGATTTCCTGCGCCAGCATCCACTCAACTAAGGAGGAAAAGTCATGGAATTTCTGAACGCCTTTTCCCACCTCGACTGGCAGCAGGTGATGCACCTGACCTGGCAGCACATCACCCTGGTCGGCATCGCGGTGACATTGGCGATTCTCATCGGCGTGCCGCTGGGCATTCTGATGACGCGCTTCCCGACACTCGCAGGTCCCTTGCAAGCCAGCGCCACAGTGTTGCTGACCGTGCCGTCGATTGCGTTGTTCGGCCTGCTGCTGCCGTTCTATTCCAAGTTCGGTCAGGGTCTGGGGCCGATGCCGGCGATCACCGCGGTGTTCCTCTATTCGCTGCTGCCGATCATGCGCAACACCTACCTCGCCCTGACCGGCGTCGAACCGGGCATTCGTGAAGCCGCGCGCGGCATCGGCATGACTTTCGGCCAGCGCCTGCGCATGGTCGAGCTGCCGATTGCGGTGCCGGTGATTCTCGCCGGCGTGCGCACTGCGGTGGTGATGAACATCGGCGTGATGACCATCGCCGCGACCATCGGCGCCGGAGGCCTCGGTGTGCTGATCCTCGCCTCCATCAGCCGCAGCGACATGTCGATGCTGATCGTCGGCGCGCTGCTGGTCAGTCTTCTGGCGATCTTCGCCGACCTTCTCCTGCAGTGGCTGCAACGTACGCTGACTCCAAAAGGACTCCTCAAATGATCGAACTTCAAAACCTCAGCAAGACCTTCCAGAGCAACGGCAAAGATGTCAAAGCCGTGGACTCGGTAAGCCTGACCGTCAATGAAGGCGAAATCTGTGTGTTCCTCGGGCCATCGGGTTGCGGCAAAAGCACCACGCTGAAAATGATCAACCGCCTGATCAAGCCGACCTCGGGCAAGATCCTGATCAACGGCGAAGACACCACCGACCTCGACGAAGTCACCCTGCGCCGCAACATCGGCTACGTGATCCAGCAGATCGGTCTGTTCCCCAACATGACCATCGAAGAGAACATCGTCGTGGTGCCGAAACTGCTCGGCTGGGACAAACAGAAATGCCACGACCGTGCCCGCGAACTGATGAGCATGATCAAGCTGGAACCCAAGCAGTATCTGCATCGTTACCCGCGTGAACTGTCCGGCGGCCAGCAACAGCGCATCGGTGTGATCCGCGCACTGGCGGCGGATGCGCCGTTGTTGCTGATGGACGAGCCGTTCGGCGCAGTCGACCCGATCAACCGTGAGATGATCCAGAACGAGTTTTTCGAGATGCAACGCGCGCTGAACAAGACCGTGATCATGGTCAGCCACGACATCGACGAAGCGATCAAGCTCGGCGACAAGATCGCGATCTTCCGCGCCGGCAAACTGCTGCAGATCGATCACCCGGACACCCTGCTCGCGCACCCCGCGGACGACTTTGTCAGCAACTTCGTCGGCCAGGACAGCACCCTCAAGCGTCTGCTGCTGGTGAAGGCGGAAGACGCGGCGGACAACGCCCCGTCAGTCAGCCCGGAAACCCCGGTGGCCGATGCGCTGGAGCTGATGGACGAGCATGACCGCCGCTACGTGGTGGTCACCTGTGCCGAGAACAAGGCGCTGGGTTATGTGCGACGCCGCGACCTGCATCGCCAGACCGGCACCTGCGCGCAGTATCTGCGCGAGTTCAACGCCACTGCAGCGTACGACGAGCACCTGCGCATCCTGCTGTCGCGCATGTACGAGTTCAATCGCTCGTGGCTGCCGGTGATGGATGCCGAGCGGGTGTTCCTCGGCGAGGTGACGCAGGAGTCGATTGCGGCTTACCTGAGCTCGGGACGTTCGCGGGGCATGAAGACCAATATCGTTTCGCCGGCTGAGGCTGTAATCGCGTAAAAACTCCAAATCTGTGGGAGCGAGCCTGCTCGCGAATGCGCAATAACAGTCAACAATGATGTTGGCTGTGAAAATGTTTTCGCGAGCAGGCTCGCTCCCACAGGATTCGCGCAATCCTCGGGGCATTTACAGGGCGGAAAAGAATCTCAACAGCAATGTTCGTTGGACCTGGGCAAAGACACCTGTTCAAACAAGCAAAATCCCCCTCACACCCACCTCTCGCCGCCAACGTCGCCGATGTTGCGCCTAACGTACTTACCCTCGACTTCGCCGACAAAAGCGGCGAACGTGCAGGTATTTTTAACACATGAAAATTCTTGGGGAACATCTGTCCGTCATCTCGGTCGGCTACAAAGAGTGATATCCGCGACGTACGTCAGAAGCGTGCAAAAACGCGACATTTTTAGTTGATCTCAGGCCCCTCACGCCCTAAAGTTCGCGCCGAACGTCCATGCTGGAAACGATCCATCCGGCTCAAGTACTGACGACGAGACAGCAAGGCCAAGGGCAGTTACGCCCGTGGCCTTTTTGCTTTCGGCGACATGCCTTGGGAAGTAGGCGAACCAAAGTGGGGATACGGAGGACGTTCATTTACACCCATGTTTTTACCCGTTTGCCCATAGGAGCACTCCAGCATGTCGATCCAGGTCGAAGACTATTTCGCGCGCGAAACCTTTCAGAAAATGAAGGCGTTCGCCGACAAACAGGAAACCCCGTTCGTGGTGATCGACACCGCGATGATCGCCCAGGCCTACGATGACCTGCGCGCCGGTTTCGAATTCGCCAAGGTATACTACGCGGTCAAGGCCAACCCGGCTGTCGAGATCATCGACCTGCTCAAAGAGAAAGGCTCGAGCTTTGATATCGCCTCCATCTATGAGCTGGACAAAGTCCTGAGCCGTGGCGTCAGCCCGGATCAGATCAGCTACGGCAACACCATCAAGAAGTCCAAGGACATCCGCTACTTCTTCGAGAAGGGCGTGCGTCTGTACGCCACCGACTCCGAAGCCGACCTGCGCAACATCGCCAAAGCCGCGCCGGGTTCGAAAGTCTATGTGCGCATCCTCACCGAAGGCTCGACCACCGCTGACTGGCCGCTGTCGCGCAAATTCGGCTGCCAGACCGACATGGCCATGGACCTGCTGATCCTGGCCCGCGACCTCGGTCTGGTGCCTTACGGCATCTCGTTCCACGTCGGTTCGCAGCAGCGCGACATCAGCGTCTGGGACGCGGCGATCGCCAAGGTCAAAGTGATCTTCGAGCGCCTGAAGGAAGAAGACGGTATCCACCTGAAGCTGATCAACATGGGTGGTGGCTTCCCGGCCAACTACATCACCCGTACCAACAGCCTGGAAACCTACGCCGAAGAAATCATCCGTTTCCTGAAAGAAGACTTCGGTGATGACCTGCCGGAAATCATTCTCGAACCGGGCCGTTCGCTGATCGCCAACGCCGGCATTCTGGTCAGCGAAGTGGTACTGGTCGCACGCAAATCGCGCACCGCCGTCGAGCGTTGGGTCTACACCGATGTGGGCAAGTTCTCCGGCCTGATCGAAACCATGGACGAAGCGATCAAGTTCCCGATCTGGACCGAGAAGAAAGGCGAGATGGAAGAAGTGGTGATCGCCGGTCCAACTTGCGACAGCGCCGACATCATGTACGAGAACTACAAGTACGGCCTGCCACTGAACCTGGCGATCGGTGATCGTCTGTACTGGCTGTCGACCGGTGCCTACACCACCAGTTACAGCGCCGTCGAATTCAATGGCTTCCCCCCGCTGAAATCGTTCTACGTGTAAACCACGTCGATTGGCAAAAGGCCCATGTTTTCATGGGCCTTTGTTTATTTGCGCAACCATGACTCGATATGGGTCAACCTCTGCAATAGCTCCACAGCATTCTCCTCGCCAGTGGCCAGCTTCACATTCAGCCTTCCCAGGGTCGTCAGGTCATCGGCTTTGGTAAGTTCAACTCTTGCACTGTCGAAGCGCTGAGTAACTTCCTCGAAAAAAGCGCCGATCTGCATGAGCAAATACGCCTGTTGATCAAAGAGCCGCTTTACGTCCGCCTCATACTCTCTCGACCTGATCAGGGGATCCGACGAGGAATATTCAATACTCCATTGAGGAGTCGTGTCATGAGCCCTGAACAAC
Source organism: Pseudomonas sp. 22189 (assembly GCF_052045635.1). Classification (NCBI taxonomy): domain Bacteria; kingdom Pseudomonadati; phylum Pseudomonadota; class Gammaproteobacteria; order Pseudomonadales; family Pseudomonadaceae; genus Pseudomonas; species Pseudomonas sp. 22189. The sequence goes on along the minus strand of NZ_JBQEPG010000029.1, from coordinate 12,487 downwards.
TCGGGAGCAACCATCGGCTGCGAATGACATTCACACGTGCGATACCCCATGGCTCTGGTGAATATCGCTTTGAGCCCGAATGAATGCTCATGCACATCCTGGACGATCTTCTCGATAACAATCATGTCGCCCTTTCCGGCGAAGAACAGATTACCCAGGCCGTAAACCAGATCCTTGATGGTACGGGGTCGAAACGAGCCCCAGATGGGCGACTGCACGATAGTGAAAGAGCTGATATCCACCTGATCGACCGGCTCGGATCTGGAGGTTCTGGCGGTATATTCCAGTACCTCTTTTCTGAAAGTAAGCAGTGCCTCTATGTATTGACTGGCCTGGCTTTTCAGCTCTTCGACGCGCTTGTGTAACCCCAGCAGTGTTCGCTCATCCCAAAATGCATTATTCAGACGCGAGTCGTATGGTAAATACGTACGTTGATGGCCACTCTGGGCGCGTCGCGCAAAAACAAGGTTGGCGTTGTCATGCGTTGCGACAACCGTCGACAGAAAAACGATATAGCGCTCCAATGTGCGGCGCTGCTCACGGGTAAATTCATATCCGGCCATGCTCATATCCTTATGAAGGAGGGTGGCTGACTCCCACCCTCCCCACCGACGTATTACAAGGTCAGTGGCTTCAAATACCGGATCGCTTGTGTAACACCGGCAATCGCCAGATCGACTCGCTCCTCAACTGGCACGGACGTGTCCTGAGTAAACGAGCTGGACAGCTCTTCGAAATAGGCCAGCAGTCCGGCAAATTCACCGACGTACTTCCAGCGCGCATCGTCGACCTTATCCAGCGTTTCCAGCAGTTCGATTTTCCCGTCCGCTTCCACGATATCTTTCGCGTACTTTTTCACCTGGTCTTTCAGCGCCAAGGCTTTTTCCCTGAGCTTGTTGTGAGCCGCCACCATGTTGAGGAAGGACACGGCCTCGCCGATACCCGAGATCAGCTTTTTAAGCGTATCGATAGCCAACATGGCAACTTGAACCTGCGGTGGCGCTAGTCCCAACTCCTTCAAGCTACTGAGCGACAGTGCGACGCCTTCGCCGATTTTTTCGATTCCGGCCTTGGCAATCAAGTCAATGGCCTCAGCCACTGACTTTATTTCTGCGTCCAGCTCGACCAGTTGCTCCTCAAGCTTATCCTTGCGCTCTTGCGCGTAAGCGCGCTCATCCTGAAGACCGGCAATCGATCTTGCCGAATCACTGCGACTGTAAGCGGCCATCAGATTTTTATTAATGCCTTTCAGATCCTCAGACTGCGCCTGGATCTTTTTGGCAATAGCCGACAATTCAGCCTCCATGTCTTCACGAACGTCGTCAGCATCTGCAGGGTCGTTAACCTCCTCCTTTAGCAATCGCAAATTTCTCTGTGAGCGTTCCATATTGATAATAAGCGTCTGACCTTTAATACGCAGATCAGCCGTTGCCCGGCTGGCGGAAAGCGCCAGCCCATTAGCTGTTTGCACGGGGCCTGACGCATAGACATACCGCTCGAAAAGCATTTGCGCGGTGACATTGATATCTTGCATCTCAGCATTAAAATCGCGCAGCCTGACGATATTGAATTCTTGCGAAACCTTTTGATTCAACATAAAAGCCCCCATCCTTCCGGTGAATTTTATTTTACCCGCCTCGTACTCCTTATCTGCTTCAGCGAACACGCGAAGTAATTGATCAGAATCGACCTTGATTTGCTCCCATGGCAGGACGATTTTTGCCAGATGGTTCATGAAACGCCTAAGTTCTGTGGCAATGGTCAGCGAGTCGGCCTCCTCTTTCGAGGCTGTAATATATTCAGCCAACGAATTCCAGACCAACATCAGATTGCGGGTAGCCACATCTGCCTCAACGGTAACGTTGTTCAACTCCTGCAAATCAGCGCGCACTCTGTTCAATGACCCCAGCGTCTTGTTTTTACTGGCCATTCGCAGATTATCGTTGCGCTGTTCTTCATTAAGGGCATTACGCTTCTTGCGGATGGCTTCAGCCTGGACGCCTGTGTAAATAGCCAGAATCAACCCTCCAATATTGAGACCTGCCGCCGACTTGATTGCCTCCTGAACCATCTGGTCATATTGTTTGGTGAGCACATCAATCTCTTTCGAGCGCTCATCCATCTTGTTTTGCAGCTCTTTGATATCCTGCTGATAGGTATTATTCGAAACGGCCCTCAAGCGTAACTGGACTTGCGGAAGCACATCTTCGCGCAGGTCTGTGCCAAAGCTATCCAGTTGATCCCTGACAGATGCGGCTCTGGCATGAGCATTCCGAACTTTGGCAAGAATGTCATCCAGATACAGTTTCAGTTCAGGTACGTCACCCGCCGGCAAGTCCAGTTCGGGAAGCCCTGGAATCCGCCGCTTCAGTTCCAGATATTGCTCTGGTGTCTTGATGTCGTGCTCTTCAAGGTATTTCGAGGCTTTCAGATCGTCATATATCTCTCTGATTCCACTGCCCGCCAGAAGAATACTCCCGGCAAAGATCTTTAAATCGGTGCCCGTCAGCATTATTTTTTCACGCAGCGGCGACCAGCGCCTGGCGTGATCATAGGTTTTTTTGAACGTAGCCTGGAAATCACGAGCCGTCAGCCCCGGCCCACCTGTTTCGCCTTGACCGTAGTCCAGATAGACCATCACATCTTCTAGAGTCACAGGAAGCGACAGGCCTAACACCTCATACTTGCGCAAGTTGACGATATCTTCCTTGGTTAGCTGAAACCCTGGATCTCGATTGTATTCACCGCCCTCCCCCAACGATGCACTCACGAATAACAGCGGCGCCTTTGCGGCGGCCTCAACCAACTTGTCACTTAACTTCGGTTCCATCAGAGACTCCTTGTCTTCTTCGGATTGTATATTGACTATTCATTTACAACGCTGAACCAACCATCCAGAACGCATATCATCAGCGCTGCAATTTAACTTAGTGCACGAAAACAAATACCCACAAGCCATTAAATATTAGAAGAAAATACACAGATCCCGAACAACCCAAACCCGCCCACCACTTATGCAAGAGATTTCAAAAAACGACAAATCATAACCAACAAGAAGTCACACTCAATGCATATACCCACGAGCAAAAGCAATATTAACCTTGAGGCTCAGACAACCACTCAAGGAATTAAAAGTGCAGCCCAGCTCAAACCCGCTCGTCACCAAAGACGACATTCGAAAAATAAAAAACTACATCTCTGCCGCCAAAGCATTGCCGCGCAATATCGAAGATGTAGAACGCCAATTGAAAACCAGACACACCGGCATCATCGGTCTGGAACCGATCGATATTGTTCAGCTCAATCATATGATCATCAACAATGCCAATTCGTGGAGCGACATCGAGTACTCGATGAAGCGTGTGGCCGGAAGTCTTTCGACCTTTTCGGAGGACCTGGAAAATTTTGGTCAGGAAATTATCGACGCCATCGTGACGATGCCGGGTTACATAAACTACCTGGGTACTATCGACTCGCTGAGCGAAGAACAAATAACCAGGCTTCCGCCACTGGAGATCGGCACGGCAGAAAAGAACCGTTTCGGCTCCATTCAGGAGTCTCTCGCGTTCATCGAAAGATCGATCGGCGAGAAGAAGCTCAGCAGTGTGGATGTCAGCGAGCGATTGAAGTACTTCAAGATCGATCTTAACGACAAGGTTGCCGTCAATATTGGTGAAAAACTACGCCTGGCCGGCGATGCGCAACTCAACCGACAGCTGACTGAACTGAATGTTGCGATTGATCGAGCGAATAAACTCATAGAGGAAAAAACCCGCGAGACGGCGCCGGATTTTTTTGATCACATTCTTGGTTTTGTCGCCGCTTACAAGGGCGGCCCTCTCAGCTCGAGCGTTTATTACAAAACGCTCGAACTTCAGCAAAATACCCATTTACGCCCATTGATTGCCCAGCGAGATCAACTCGCGGAGCAGATCAAACAAACCAATATTCTGGCCGGCACGCTCATGGAGTTTCAGTCGGGTCTGGACAGCATGTCGCTGTACGTCGAAGGCGCGATACAGAGTACCTCGCAACTGGAGACGCTATGGATCTCCGTTACCGACTACATCAACGCCTCGCAAAATAAAGTCATGGGTATGCACGAGTTTCTGACCCTCAGAAGCTTTGTCTCCAGTTTCAAGATTGTCATTAAAAACTGGAAAACCGTTCAAGCCAACGCGAATCAACTTATCCACGCATTCGACTGACGCCACTCAATCATTCAGGAAATATTCATCATGACAAACCTCAGTTATGCCCAGCCTGACCTTGGCCGCATTCAAGAAAGCCGCGAGGCGATCCGTTATCAAGCGATCGTTGGCTCTGCCAACCTGTACATCAAAGCCTTGAGCGATGAGTTGATCGCTTTGAATGCCGCCGTCAGCGACCTTGATCTTACGGCCGCGAATATCTTCACTTCGGCAATGACAGCGCTGGAGACCGACGACCTGAACGAAAACCTGCAGGCACTGGCCAGCCTCAACGCCCGTGAACCGAGTGCTCAGGTTGAAAAAGCACGCCAGCAGTATTCGCAGATCGTCACCCAACTGATCAAGCTGTGCACTGAACAAATGACCAGACTCCACACTTCGCTGCACAACAGTGCATTCGGGGTGCAGAGCATCGGCATCAGCAACAACCGTTTCAGACTTGAAGAGCTGGCCGCGAGCAAAATCAATCTGACCCGGGAGTACGACGCCGAGCAAATCCCGCTGGCTGAATTGAAAGACGATGAAACCGTTCTGAATCTGGCCATTGCCGAGTTCGAAAAGCTGACATTCATTGATCGAATCAAGCCATTGCTTGAACAACTGAAGGCGATCATCGGCAACAAACCGACCACCCCTGAAGCGGCGGCGCTGGAGGCCGGACTGATTATCGCCAACAAGTTTCTCGACGAAGCCAACGAGCTGATCAAATACAAGGATCTGATCAAGGCGCGCCAGATCATCCAGAGTCGCCGTGCACAACGCGAGGAGCGCGTGGCGTCGCTGGCCAGGCAACTGCGCGACAATGACGACAAGACCCGCCAGTTGAAAGATACGCAGAAGGTTGTGCCACACCAGCAAACCTATGTCAGTGAGACCGGCAAACTGACGGCTGCGTTGTCCGCGTTTCTCGGTGCGGTCACCGCTGCGCCGAATGAAGACGTTCTGCGGCGTGGCGAACGAGTGCTGGAACACAGCCAGTCCCTGCGCAATTACCTGATCCCGCTGCAGGGACGCTGGTTACGCGGGTGATCGAAGGCGCCTGCCCTCGATTACTGATGGAGAGCAGGCGTCTCGGCGTCAAGGGCCGCCAGACGCTGACGGTACTCGGCGCCCATGGCGCGTATCTGCGGATGCACGGATGCCAGCAACGATTCGCCGCTGACGCGCAAGAACTTCACATTGCCGAGCAGCAAAGCCTTGCGCAGCCATTGCAGTGCCTCTTCGATTCGCCCCGCTTGCGCCAGGATCGCGGCGTGACTGAACTGCCCGCGAAAATCCCCACCCTCCGCGGAGCGTCGATACCAGTCGTGCGCCGCTGGCCGATCCATCGGGCCTGCTCGCCCTTCCTCCAGATACCGTCCCAGCAGGTTCATTGACTTCGCATGGCCCGCTTCAGCGGCGCGCCGATACAACGCCAATGCCTGACGCTGATCGACCATGACACCGCGCCCGGTCGCCAGCAGGTTGGCGAGGTTGTACATCGCCCAATCCAGCCCCGCGTCAGCGGCGATTCGATAATGCTGCGCGGCAATCGCGGCATTCGCGACGCATCCCCAGCCATGCTCATGACAACGGCCCAGCATGTTGCGCGCCATCCAGTGCCCTTGCCCGGCGGCGATGGCGAACCAGCGCAGTGCCAACGTTTGATCCTGAGCAATGCCACGGCCATCGAGCAGGATCTGCCCGAGCAACGCCTGTGCTTCAACAATGCCCTGGCCGGCGGCGAGCAGAATCGCCTGCGCCGCACGCGCCGGACTTTCTTCGAGCATCGCGCTGAGCTGCGCAACGTCGAGCACTTCCTCCCGCCGCAGTTGAAAACTCATACGTCAACCCAGCGCCGCAGCAGGTTGTGATAGGCGCCGGTCAGGCGAATCAGCGACGGGTGATCAGGCATGTCCTGAGTGAGCTGCTGGATCGCCCCGTCCAACTCGAACAGCAAGGCGCGCTGGCTGTCTTCGCGCACCAGACTCTGCGTCCAGAAGAACGACGCATAACGCGCGCCACGGGTGACGGCGTTGACCTTGTGCAGGCTAATGCCGGGGTACAGCACCATGTCGCCGGCGGGCAGTTTCACCCGCTGCGTGCCGAAGGTGTCCTGAATCTCCAGTTCGCCGCCGTCGTAGTCCTCGGGTTCACTGAAAAACAGCGTGGCCGACAGATCGGTGCGCACCCGCTCGATGCTGCCTTTGGGCTGACGCACGGCGTTGTCGATGTGAAAGTCGAAACTGCCGCCCGCCGTGTAGCAGTTGAGTAACGGCGGGAATACTTTGTGCGGCAGCGCAGCGGACATGAACTGCGGATTTTTCCACAGCCGCTCGAGCATCGCTGTGCCGATTTCCTTGGCCAGCGGATGGCCTTCCGGCAGTTGCAGATTGTGTTTGGCCTTGGCCGACTGATAGCCGGCGGTGATCTTGCCATCGGCCCAATCCGCCTGCTCCAGCGCCTCGCGAATGCGCTGCACTTCTTCTTTGCCGAACAGGCCGGGGATGTGCAGCAGCATGGCGATCGTACCTGATGGTAAAGGGGTGCCAATGGTATTGATTCTTATTGGCCGTGTAAAACCCGCATGACGGATGAATCGGCAAAAACCGTAGGGTTAAATTGTAAAGAATGTAAATTCGTCGCGAATAACAATGTTTCGCAATTGATACGAATACCCGTTTACCCTATATTCCGCGACCTCAAATCCTTGGGGAGGGGAATAAAAATGTCACGTCAACACGCACAATTGCCGGTCAGTTCACCACGTTTGCTCGCTTCGGCCATTGGTGTCGCCATCACCGCCGGTTCCGCTGGCCACATGGTCTTCGCCGCAGAAAAGACCGACAGCAAAGCCTCCGGCAATGCCATCGCCCTGGACGCTACCGCCATCACCGGCGAAGCGCAGGACTCGACGTCCTACCAGGTCGAAAAAGCCTCCTCGCCCAAGTACACCGCGCCGCTGGTCGATACCCCGCGTTCGGTCACCGTCATCCCGCAACAAGTGCTCAAAGACACCGGCGCCCTGAACATGCAGGACGCGCTGCGCACCGTGCCGGGCATCACCTTCGGTGCCGGTGAAGGTGGCAACCCGCAGGGTGATCGTCCGTTCATTCGTGGTTTCGACGCCCAAGGCGACACCTACCTCGACGGCGTGCGCGACACCGGTTCGCAGAGCCGCGAAATCTTCGCTGTGGAAAACATTGAAGTCAGCAAAGGCCCGAATTCGGCCATCGGCGGTCGCGGCGCGGCCGGTGGCAGCATCAACCTGGTGAGCAAAAAAGCACACTTGGGCAACTCGTTCGACGGTGGTTTCACTTGGGGTTCCGACCAGACCCAGCGTTACACGCTGGATGGCAACTACCAGTTCAGTGACACCGCTGCCGGCCGCCTGAACCTGATGAGCCACGAGAGCAATGTCGCCGGTCGCGACAAGGTCGACTACGACCGTTGGGGCATCGCGCCGTCCCTGGCGTTTGGCCTGGGCACCGACACCCGGGTCAACCTGGACTACTACCATCTGGAAAGCAACGACACCCCGGACTCGGGCATTCCTTACACCATTCCGGCCGGTGGTTCGGCGGCACGTACCAAGTCCAACCCGGACAAGCCGTACGCCGGTGGCGATCACAGCAACTTCTACGGTCTGGATCGCGACTTCCGCAAGGGCCGCACCGACACCGCGACTTTCGCCATCGAGCATGACCTGAGCGATTCGCTGACCATCAAGAACACCCTGCGCCACGGCACCAGCATGCAGGATTACATCCTGACTCAGCCGGACGACAGCAAGGGCAACGTCAACAATGGCAGCGTCTGGCGCCGTGCCAACACGCGGGTCAGCAACACCGAGACCACCACCAACCAGACTGATCTGTTCGGCAATTTCTACGTCGCCGGTTTCAAGAACAGCTTCTCCACCGGTGTCGAATACACCCGCGAGGAAGGCCAGAAGTCCTCGTACAACGTCAACACTGACACCACGCCGCGCACCAGCGCCGCGACCACCAATTGCACCCCGTCGATGATTGGCGCATCGAGCGGCTACAACTGCACCTCGCTGTCGAACCCGAACCCGAACGATCCGTGGAACGGCGCGATCTCACGCAACTACGCTGGCACCGACACCAAGGCCAACACTTACGCGCTGTATGCGTTCGACACCCTGGAGCTGTCCGAGCAGTGGCTGGTGAACATGGGGCTGCGTTATGACCACTTCGACACCGACTACAAGACCTACAACAACGCCGGCACCACCACCGCCAAAGGTGATGACACCAGCGAATTCGTCACTGGTCAGTTCGGCGTGGTCTACAAACCGGCACCGAACGGCAGCATCTACGCCTCCTACGCAACCTCCGCGACGCCACCGGGCAACACCCTCGGCGAAGGCCAGGAAGGCAACCCGCTGGGCGGCACTCCGGACCGCAATGGCAACCTGCTCAAGAGCGACATGGAGCCGGAAACCACCAAGAACTACGAAATCGGTACCAAGTGGGATCTGCTGAATGATCGCCTGTCGCTGACCGCTGACATCTTCCGCACCGAGAAAGAAAACGCTCGTGTACAAGTCGATACCACCTCGTACGAAAACGCCGGCAAGACCCGCGTGCAAGGTATCGAGCTGTCGGCCAGCGGCAAGATCACCGACAAGTGGCAAGTGTTCGCCGGTTACGCCTACATGGACAGCGAACAGGTGGACGGTGGTGACCTGCCGGCCAACAAGGCCAACAACGGTAACGAGTTGCCCAACACGCCGAAAAACAGCGCCAGCCTGTGGACCACTTATCAGGTCACGCCGAAGCTGACCCTCGGTGGCGGCGCGTTCTACGTCGACGACGTCTACGGCAGCGTGGCCAACACCACGATGGTCGATTCCTATGTCCGTTACGACGCGATGGCCGCCTACAAGCTGAGCAAGAACGTCGACCTGCAACTCAACGTGCAGAACCTGACCAACGAGGTCTACTACGACAAAGCCTTCTCGACCCACTTCGCCAATCAGGCGGCGGGCCGCACGGCGCTGTTGAGCACCAACTTCCACTTCTGACCGATGTGGAAACCTGTGGGAGCGAGCCTGCTCGCGAAAGCGGTGGGTCAGTCAAGTAGAGGCTGACTGACACGACGTCTTCGCGAGCAGGCTCGCTCCCACAAGGTCTGCTCCGCAAGGCTTGGCCCCGTTCATCGACTGAACGGGGCCTTTGTGCGTAATCAAAGAAGCTCTCGATAACCCACGGCATAATGCGCGCCGTGATGACAATTTTGAACGGACAAGGCGAGCGACGTGTTGAAGAAAACCCTGTTCCAGTTGCACTGGTTTTTCGGCATCACTGCCGGGCTGGTGCTGGCCCTGATGGGCATTACCGGTGCCGCCTACTCGTTCCAGGACGAAATCCTGCGGGCACTGAACCCGTCGGTGTTGCAAGTGGAAAAACAGGTCGCTGGCGTCCTGCCCCCGGTCGAGCTGGTGGAACACATCGAAGCAAGCTCCGGCAAGAAAGTCGGCATGCTCTGGGTCGAAACCGACAGCGGCAACGCCGCACGTGTCTACTTCACCCCGCCCAAAGGCGAACGTCGCGGCGAGATGCGCTACTTCGATCCGTACACCGGCGAGTTCATGGGCGACGCGGTGGGTCAGGACTTCTTCGGTCTGATGTTGCAACTGCACCGCTTCCTCGCCATGGGCGATACCGGCCGCAACATCACCGGCGCCTGCACCCTGATCCTGCTGTTCTTCTGCCTCTCCGGGCTGTACCTGCGCTGGCCGCGCCAGTGGAACAGCTGGCGCGTGTGGCTGACCCTCGACTGGCAGAAAAAGGGCCGCAGCTTCAACTGGGATCTGCACTCGGTGGCCGGCACCTGGTGTCTGCTGGTGTATCTGCTGCTGGCGTTGACCGGGCTGTCCTGGTCGTACGAGTGGTACAACAAAGGCCTGACCAGACTGCTTTCCGACGCGCCGCAAAACGAGCGCATGCGCGGCGGTCGTGGCCCGACGCCGGAAGGCCCGGCACCCACCGCCGACTACGCGGCGATGTGGAGCAGCATCTACAGCGCTGCCGGCCCGGGCCTGTCGGCCTACAACATCCGCATGCCGCCAGTGGCCGGGCAACCGGCGACCGTGTTCTACCTGCTCGACAGCTCGCCGCATGATCGCGCGCTGAACCAGATCACCCTCGACCCGGCCACCGGCATCGTCAAACGTGTCGACCGCTACGCCGACAAGAGCTTCAAGGCGCAGCTGTTGACCAGCATTTACGCGCTGCACGTCGGCAGCTATTTCGGTCTGGTCGGACGGATCATCGTCACCCTCGCCGCCGTGTGCATGCCGCTGTTTTTCATCACCGGATGGCTGCTGTATCTGGATCGCCGGCGCAAGAAAAAGCAGATTCAGGACGCACGCAAAGGTCTTCAGGCAACAGCCGGCGATGCACCGGCATGGCTGGTAGGTTTCGCCACTCAGAGTGGTTTTGCCGAACAACTGGCATGGCAGACCGCCGGGCAATTACAGGCCGCCGGGTTGCCGGTGAAGGTGCAGCCGCTGGCGGACGTCAGCGCCGAGGATCTGCGTGAATCGAGCAATGCGTTGTTCGTGGTCAGCACGTTCGGCGACGGCGAAGCACCGGACAGCGCACGCGGTTTCGAACGCAAAGTGCTGCGCACCGCTGCCAGCTTCGACGGCTTGAACTATGCGGTGCTGGGCCTCGGCGATCGCCAGTACCCACACTTCTGCGGCTTCGCCCGACGCCTGCATCAGTGGCTCGGCGATCACGGCGGCAAGACCCTGTTCGCTCCGGTCGAAGTCGACAGCGGCGACCCGTACGCCCTGCGTCACTGGCAGACGCAGCTCGGCCTGATCACCGGGCAAGCGCCGGTCGACACCTGGCAAGCGCCGAGCTACGACAACTGGACGCTGGTCAGCCGCGAACTGATGAATCCCGACAGCAGCGGCGCGCCGGTTTACCTGTTGGGCCTGAAGGCGCCGAGTACCAGCAGCTGGCTGGCCGGGGATCTGGTAGAGGTGCTGCCACGCAATTGCGCGTGGGCGGTCGAACATTTCCTCGACGGCCTCGGCATTCGCGGCGAAACCCGCGTGACGATCAACGGCCTGGAAGAGCCGCTGGAAGTCGCCCTCGCCTCGCGCCAACTGCCCGAGCATCGCGCGCATCTGGTCGGCCTGCATGCGCAAGCGCTGGTGGACGCAATGGTGCCGCTGGCGATGCGCGAGTACTCGATTGCCTCGATTGCCGCTGACGGTGTGCTGGAGTTGATCGTGCGCCAGGAACAACACAGCGATGGCAGCCTGGGCATCGGTTCCGGTTGGCTGACCGAGCATGCCCCGGTCGGCGGCAGCATCAGCCTGCGTGTACGTCGCAACAGTGGCTTCCACCTGCCAAACGAACCGGTGCCGATGATTCTGCTGGGCAACGGCACCGGCCTCGCCGGGCTGCGCAGCCTGCTCAAGGCACGCATCGCCGACGGTCAGCAGCGTCACTGGCTGCTGTTCGGCGAGCGCAATCGCGAGCACGATTTCCTCTGCCGCGCGGAGCTGGAAGAGTGGTTGATCAATGGCGATCTGGCGCGACTCGATCTGGCGTTTTCACGGGATCAGGCGCAGAAGATTTACGTCCAGGATCGCCTGCGCGAATCCGCTGATGAGCTGAAGAAGTGGCTGGCCGACGGTGCGGTGATCTATATCTGCGGCAGCCTTCAGGGCATGGCCGCTGGCGTCGATCAGGCACTCAACGACATCCTCGGCAGCGTCGAAGTCGAACGTCTTATCGAACAGGGCCGCTACCGCCGCGACGTGTACTGACCGACTCCTGTAGGAGCTGCCGCAGGCTGCGATCTTTTGATTTTGTTTTTAAGAGCAAGATCAAAAGATCGCAGCCTTCGGCAGCTCCTTGTATCTCGACTATCGCTCCGTCAGGAGCGATAGTTCTCGACTGATCATCGAGGGAGGGACTTGGAAGCCGTGCAGCTCCTTAGGCTTTTTGCCTGTGATGTAGATCGTGCTCCAGCCCTCCACACTCACTCATATAGTTCGAACGGTATCTTGGGCCCGTCTCTGGCGAGAGCTCGCATTCGCAAGGTTGGACAGAGTGCAGTGATGATCGAAAACAGATCAATGGAGAGACACTCATGTCCAGTTTCGTCGGTGTCGATATCGCTAAAAACACCTTTGATATCGCCACGCACTTGCCAAACGGTAAGCACAAAACCAAGGCCAAGCTGCCTAATGACGCGAAGGGTTTCAAAGAGTTTGAAGCTTGGTTGAACAAGCAGGTCGAGCCCACAGC
>NZ_JBQEPG010000028.1:0-73561 GCF_052045635.1 Pseudomonas sp. 22189 | reverse complement strand
GCTGTGGGCTCGACCTGCTTGTTCAACCAAGCTTCAAACTCTTTGAAACCCTTCGCGTCATTAGGCAGCTTGGCCTTGGTTTTGTGCTTACCGTTTGGCAAGTGCGTGGCGATATCAAAGGTGTTTTTAGCGATATCGACACCGACGAAACTGGACATGAGTGTCTCTCCATTGATCTGTTTTCGATCATCACTGCACTCTGTCCAACCTTGCGAATGCGAGCTCTCGCCAGAGACGGGCCCAAGATACCGTTCGAACTATATGAGTGAGTGTGGAGGGCTGGAGCACGATCTACATCACAGGCAAAAAGCCTAAGGAGCTGCACGGCTTCCAAGTCCCTCCCTCGATGATCAGTCGAGAACTATCGCTCCTGACGGAGCGATAGTCGAGATACAAGGAGCTGCCGAAGGCTGCGATCTTTAAAAGCAAGATCAAAAGATCGCAGCCTGCGGCAGCTCCTACAGAGGTTCAGCGATCAGTTCTTGGAAATTTCACCAGCCGGCAGTTTTTCCTTGCTGCGCCAGTGCGGCAGGGAGTTCCAGTAGCGCTGGCCCTTGGCGTCGTCGTACATGCCTTCCCAACGTGCGATAACCAGTACCGCCAGGGCGTTGCCGATCACGTTCAGTGCGGTACGCGCCATGTCCATGATGCGGTCGACACCGGCGATGAACGCCAGGCCTTCCAGCGGGATACCGACACTGCCAAGCGTCGCCAGCAGCACCACAAAGGACACGCCTGGTACGCCGGCGATGCCTTTGGAAGTGACCATCAGGGTCAGCACCAGCAGCAGTTGCTGGCTGATCGACAGGTCGATGCCGTACAGCTGGGCAATGAAGATGGCGGCGATCGACTGATACAGCGTCGAACCGTCGAGGTTGAACGAGTAGCCAGTCGGGACCACGAAGGAGCAGATGGCTTTCGGTGCGCCATAGGCTTCCATCTTCTCGATGACGCGTGGCAGCACGGTTTCCGAAGAGGCGGTGGAGTAAGCCAGGACCAGTTCATCCTTGAAGATGCGCATCAGCTTGATCACCGAGAAGCCGAACAGCTTGGCGATCAAGCCCAGCACCACGAAAGCAAAGAAAGCGATGGCGACGTAAACCAGGATCACCAGTTTGGCCAGCGGCAGCAGCGAGGCGAAACCGAAGTTGGCCACGGTCACCGCGATCAGGGCGAACACGCCGATCGGGGCGTAGTTCATGATCATGTGGGTGACTTTGAACATGCTTTCCGAGACGCCCTGGAACATCTTCACCAGCGGCTCGCGCAGGTCCGACTGCAGGCTCGACAGACCGAGACCGAACAGTACGGAGAAGAAAATGATCGGCAGCATTTCGCCGCGGGCCATGGCCGCGAAGATGTTCGACGGGATCAGGTTGAGGATCGTCTCGATGAACGCGTGTTCATGTTGTACTTCGGCGGCGGTCGCCTGGTACTTGGAGATATCCACGGTGCCCAGGGTGCTCATGTCGATGCCGGCACCCGGGTGGAACAGGTTGGCCAGCAGCAGGCCGACGATGATCGCGATGGTGGTGACGACTTCGAAGTAGATGATGGTCTTCAGGCCGATACGCCCGAGTTTCTTGGCGTCGCCCACGCCGGCGATGCCGACGATCAGGGAGGAGATGACGATCGGAATCACGATCATCTTGATCAGACGGATAAAGATATCGCCTGCCGGTTGCAGGACGTTGCTGATCCACCAGGCTTTTTCGGCACTGAAGTGGTTGAGCAACGCACCAATTGCAATCCCTAAAACCAGACCGATGAGGATCTGCCAGGCGAGGCTGAGTTTTGCCTTCTTCATTATCTTTACCCTTACTTGCGTTTGACTCAGGCACATGCAGCAACTGGAACGCTCTTTAGCGGAAAAGTCTGTGCATCTGCCTCCGTATAAGGTGCCCCGAAGCGCGTATTTACGGCTCTTCGGCAGGCGAAAAAAGGCGCAACTATTCCGATGCAAGGTTGCGCCGTCTAATGCCGTAAACGCCTACCCTATGCCGAATCGGCATGAGATTTTTTAAATGAAACTGGCGTCCCAAGCGGTTCGATTACGACATTTCAGCCGGCATAAGTGCCGTGAACCGGCCATTTCAGCTTGGGTTGGTTGTTTTTTGAACGAGTGAATTCATCGAAAAATTCAGGAAAAAGCCTACATTTGCAGACTAGAAGTCCCACAGTTTAAAGGGGCTCTTTCTCGATATACGGTCGCCAGGAAACACGGCGAAATGTTTTCGCGCGCAGTCTGAACCATAAAAAGGCGAGCAGGACGCTCTGGATCAATGTTTTGTATCGCGCAAAGCTCAGCGCAAGTCCGTCGAGCCGCTGAGGGTCGGCGAACCTGCGTCGCAGCTTTTACCCTGACCCGGCCCTCGCGCAGGCACTCCCTGTACCCGTAGGTCACTCCGACCCTGTAACAGTCAGAACGTCCCGGCCCCCTGGTCATGCGCCGGCCTTCCTCGGGCAGGCGCAATAAAGGGCAGCGGGGCGCTGCCCTCATGTTCGAATCAGTACCAGTTCGGATCTTTCTTCAGCGTTTCCATCAGCAGGCTCTGCATGCCCTGATTCGGTTTGCCGAGGAAGCGGTAAGTGGCATGTCGCGTTGGCGACTTGTCGGCCGGCAGTCCTTCGGGCACATCGACGAGCATGGCGTAGGCATCTTTCTTGTCGAAGCTGAACGCTACGATCAAGCGGTGGTTCAGGCACTTGTCTGCGGATTCGCAGAGCGGGCCGACCAGATACTTGTCGCCATCTTCGGTCACGGCATTCATCTGCTGCTCTGGCGTACCGGACAGGTTCATCACCCATTCCGGGAGGCGCTCTTCATGCTTCACAACGCCTTGCCAGGTTTCCCGGTATTGCGGGTCGGAGCTGAGCAGCTCGTTGACCCGCGCCTGGCCATCATTGGCCGCGATCGCCATGGCACTACCGCCCAGAAGCAGGGCGGCTGCCAGTGTCTTTAACGCAATCATCGTTAACCTCGGCCGCGACGGCCAAAGAAGAAGGAAGCGATGAACATCACCAGGAACACGACAAAGAGAATCTTGGCGATACCCGTGGCGGTGCCCGCGATACCACCGAAGCCCAGGACGGCGGCGATGATGGCAATGATCAAGAATGTAATTGCCCAACTCAACATGGTGATTCTCCTTACTTCTCTATTTAGGGATATTGCGTGTCCTGGCGCCAGGCGCCCGAATTCGTTGGTTCGTCAGAAAACCCAGCGCTCTTCACGTGGCAGTTGATCCAGCGGCTGCGGCTGATCGACATCCATCATGCGCATCGAGGCGCTTTCGGCCTGACTGCTGCTGACGGCGCTGAAGTGCGTCTGCGTGCTGTGTTGAATCGAGATCAGCGGCTCAGGCTTCTGGCTGTTTTCCCAGCTCAGGTATTGCTGGCAGGCGATCAGGGTGATCAACAGTGCAAGCACGCCAAACAGGCCTTGCTGGATATGCAGGGGCGAGATACGCACTTGGGCGGCACGTTGGCGAGTCATCCTGGGTTCCTCACTCTTATTCGGTTGGGGCAGTGGAATCTGCCCGGGCTGAAAGAGGTATTGCAGGCTGCATGCCAGTTTTTTATTTGAAAAATATTCAATAAAATCAATTAGTTACTGACGAGTGAAATTCAGCGACGGACGCATCCTGCACGATGGGTCGTCTACGGTCGTGCGGAATGCACGATTATTTCGTATGAGATTTCATTCTTATGGAATTGAGAGCACGTCCTGGATGTCAGAAATGTACGCAGGGTTACCCCCGCGAATCAGTGATTGTTTAAAAACTCAACAAAATCAATGGATTGGCCGTTAAGGCAGGAGAGAGCTACCCTCCTATGGCTCGCATCGTTCAGAATCAACCATGCAACTTGCCCGATTTTTCCGGGACTAACCCAAGATCAATCACTATGGAGCGTAGGAAAAATGGAATCTGCCACTGAGCATCAAGGCCGCATTCTGCTGGTGGACGATGAGTCCGCCATCCTGCGAACCTTTCGCTACTGCCTCGAAGACGAAGGTTACACAGTGGCCACCGCCAACAGCGCGGCTCAGGCCGAGGCATTGTTGCAACGTCAGGTGTTTGACCTGTGCTTCCTTGATTTGCGTCTGGGTGAAGACAACGGTCTCGACGTTCTGGCGCAGATGCGCATTCAGGCGCCATGGATGCGCGTGGTCATTGTCACCGCGCACTCGGCGGTTGATACCGCGGTGGACGCGATCCAGGCGGGCGCCGCCGATTATCTGGTCAAACCGTGCAGCCCCGACCAGTTGCGCCTGGCCACCGCCAAGCAACTGGAAGTGCGTCAGCTCTCGGCGCGTCTGGAAGCTCTCGAAGGCGAGATCCGCAAACCCAAGGACGGCCTCGACTCCCACAGCCCGGCGATGAAAGTCGTGCTGGAAACTGCGCGGCAGGTCGCCGGTACCGACGCCAACATCCTTATTCTCGGCGAATCCGGCACGGGTAAAGGGGAACTGGCTCGGGCCATCCATGGTTGGAGCAAGCGCGAGAAGAAGTCCTGCGTGACCATCAACTGCCCGTCGTTGACTGCGGAACTGATGGAGAGCGAGCTGTTCGGCCACAGTCGCGGTGCGTTTACCGGCGCCAGTGAGAGCACTTTGGGTCGAGTTAATCAGGCGGACGGCGGCACGCTGTTTCTCGACGAGATCGGCGATTTTCCGCTGACTTTGCAACCCAAGTTGCTGCGTTTTATTCAGGACAAGGAATACGAGCGGGTAGGGGACCCAGTGACCCGTCGTGCCGATGTGCGGATTCTCGCCGCGACCAACCTTAATCTCGAAGACATGGTGCGCGACGGGCGCTTCCGTGAAGACCTGTTGTATCGCCTCAATGTGATCACCCTGCATCTGCCGCCATTGCGCGAACGTGCCGAGGACATCCTGACCCTGGCCGACCGCTTCCTCGCGCGCTTCGTCAAAGAGTACGCGCGCCCGGCACGGGGCTTTAGTGACGAGGCGCGCGAAGCGCTGTTGGGTTATCGCTGGCCGGGCAACATTCGAGAGCTGCGTAACGTGGTGGAACGGGCCAGCATCATCTGCCCGCAGGAACGCGTGGAAATCAGCCACCTCGGGATGGCCGAGCAACCGGCGAACAACGCACCGCGAGTCGGTGCCGCGCTGAGCCTCGATGAACTGGAAAAAGCCCACATCGGCGCGGTGCTGGCAACGGCAGGCACCCTTGATCAGGCGGCGAAAACCTTGGGCATCGACGCGTCGACCCTGTATCGCAAGCGCAAGCAGTACAACCTGTGAGCGCCCGACGATGAAACTGGCGATGAAGTTGCGCACTCGCTTGTTTCTGAGCATCTCTGCGCTGATCACGGTCGCCTTGCTCGGGCTATTGCTCGGGCTGGTCAGCGTGATGCAGATGGCCGGTACTCAGGAAGCAACGATCCGCAGCAACTTCGTGACCCTCGACCTGGGGCTCAAACTGCGCCAGACCCTCGGCGATCAACTGGTGCTGATGCTGGCCGAAAAGCCCGACCCGGCCGCGTTCGAAGCGTCAAAGCAGCACTACCTGCAATTGCTGGATGAAGGCATTTCCCAAGAGGCAGAAAGTGATGGCCGACAATACGGGTTTACCCAGGCCAAGGCTGACTACCTGAGTTTTCTCCAGGCGTTCGAGATGTCGCGTGATCCGGGCAATGTGCTCAGTGGCAACAGCGACCTCAGGGAACGCTTCAACACCTTGCGCAACGGTTTGATTACCGAGCACAAGCACGCACTGGACAACATCAACGCCGTGCAGCATGACGCCCGGGAAAGGGCACTGCTGGTCTCCGGTCTGCTCGGGCTGGTGGGATTGGCGGTGCTGATTATCGGCTTCGTCACCGCGCACGCCATTGCCCGTCGTTTTGGCGCGCCCATCGAGGCGCTGGCCAAGGCGGCGGACAACATCGGCCAAGGCAATTTCGAAGTGACGCTGCCGATTTCCTCGGCGATGGAAATGAATCAGCTGACCAAGCGCTTCGGGCTGATGGCCGAGGCGCTGCGCGAGCATCAGGCGACCAACGTGGACGAATTGCTGGCCGGTCAGCAACGCCTGCAGGCGGTGCTCGACAGCATCGACGACGGCTTGTTGATGATCGACCGTGAAGGGCATCTGGAACACCTCAATCCAGTGGCTCAGCGTCAGTTGGGTTGGGACAGTGACCGTCTCGGCCAAGGCCTGGGCACCGCGCTCGAGCGCCCGGAGCTCGACGCGCAACTGCAACTGGTGCTGCGCGGCGGCACCCTTGAGCGCGCCCCGGAAGATTTGAGCATTGAGGTCGATGGCGAATCGCGCTTGCTGACCTACAGTTTGACCCCGGTCAGTCACATCCAGGGGCATATTCTGGGGGCGGTGATGGTGCTGCACGACGTCACCGAGCAACGCGCCTTCGAGCGCGTGCGCAGCGAGTTCGTGCTGCGCGCCTCCCACGAACTGCGGACGCCGGTCACCGGCATGCACATGGCGTTCGGCCTGTTTCGCGAACGTGCGAAGTTCCCCCCGGAGTCACGCGAGGCGGACCTGCTCGACACGGTCAACGAAGAAATGCAGCGCTTGATGCAGTTGATCAACGATTTGCTCAACTTCTCGCGCTATCAGAACGGCTTGCAGAAACTCACCCTGGCGCCGTGCTCCATCGAAGATTTGCTGGAGCAGGCGCAGTCGCGCTTCGCCGATTGCGCTGCGGGCAAAGGCATTGCCCTGAGCGTCGAAGTGCAAGGGCCGTTGCCGCGTCTGCAGGCCGATCAGGCACAGCTTGAGCGGGTGCTCGACAACCTGATCGACAACGCTCTGCGCCATACCGCCCGCGACGGCCAGATTCGCCTGCAGGCGCGGCGGCATGGCGAACGGGTGATCATCAGCGTCGAAGACAACGGCGAAGGCATTGCCTACGGTCAGCAGGGGCGGATATTCGAGCCGTTCGTGCAGGTCGGGCGCAAGAAGGGTGGCGCCGGGCTGGGTCTGGCGCTGTGCAAGGAAATCGTCCAGCTGCATGGCGGGCGGATGGGCGTCTATTCGCGGCCGGGGCAGGGCACGCAGTTCTACATGGCGCTGGCGGTCTAGGCTTCGTCGTCCAGGCGGCGCCCGGTGAGGCGCCGCCCACGGGTGATCAGTTCGATGAACTGCACCGCACTCAGGGCCTGGGCGAACAGCCAGCCCTGACCGAACTTGACCCCCTCACTGCTGAGAAACACGGCTTGCGCTTCGTGCTCGATGCCTTCGGCAATCACCTTCAACTCCAGAGCCTGCGCCATGTGAATGATGTGCGGCGCAACGCCGCTGCTGGCCGCATCATGGCCGAGCGCGTCGATGAAGGCCTTGTCGATCTTCAGGCAATCCACCGGCAGCGTCTGCAGGTAGGCGAGGCTGCAATAACCGGTACCGAAATCATCGATCAGCACTTGATGGCCGACATCGCGCAAGGCTTGCAGGTTCTCCCGCGCCACCACCACGTCGATCAGTCCGCGCTCGGTGACTTCAAAGGCAATCTGTCGCGCGGCGACCCGGTGCAGCGTCAGCAGCCTGGCCATGACCTGGCCGATGCGCGGCACCATCACGTCGCAGGCGGCGAGGTTGACCGAAATGTACAGCTGCGGATTGGCGCGCAGCACCGGTCCCAGTTGTTCCAGCAGCCGTTGCAGGACAAAGTCTGTCATCTGCCGGATCTGCCCGGTGTTTTCCGCCAATGGAATGAACAGGTCGGGACTGGTCAGCGTGCCGTCCGGGCGACGCCAGCGCAGCAGGGCTTCGGCGCCCACGCAATTGCGGCTATCGAGATCGAAGATCGGCTGATACAGCACTTGCAGCTCGCCACGTCGAATGGCGCCCTGGAGTTCGGCGTCCAGTGACTGGCGCTGGCGCACCAGCAAAAATATAAAGAACCCGACAAACGCCCCCAGCAGCAGGCAGATCGGCACCATCCACCACCAGACGCTGGGAATATGCATGCCGCTGCGCGGGGTGATCAGCACCAACTGGTATTCCGGATTGTTGGTTGGCATGCGGTAGATCAGCCGTGACTGGGTGACTTGCAGGGGCGCGCGGCTTTTGGGTGGCCACGCTTCGGTTGGTGGCCACGTCTGCGCGGTGCCCAGCACCGGAATCGCCCGTTTGCCGTGGTCCAGCACCACCAGAAGGCTGCTGTCCGGCGGCAGGTCGACCATGTCGGTCAAATGCCCGCGTGATGTCGCCACGCGAAAATTGCCGCGCCCGAGCATCAGCGCAGCACGGTTTTCATCCGGTTCGGTGGTGGTGTTGAGCCAGTAGCTGTAGGTCGGTCCTTTGATATCCGGTGCGCGAACCACCGACAGTCCTTCCTGGCGGGGCCGGTTGGAGCATATCCGCGCACCATCCATGTAGGCCGCTTCATAGACGAAGCGATAGTTGAAGGTGACTTGTTGCAGCGTGGCGATCATTTCCTCGTCGCAACTGCGCAGCGGCTGCGCTTCGAGGTCATCGAGACTTTCGCGCAGTTGTCCGAACAGCTGCTCAAGGCGTGCCAGAAAGCGCTCGCCCTGGGTGTTCATTTCCTGGCTTTCGTTCTGTTCGATCTGGCGCATGGCGACGAACATTCCGCCGGCTATCAGCAATCCAGCACTGAAGACAGCCGCGATCATCGCCAAAAACCACGGGCGATAAAACCAGCTACGCAGCGTCGCTCGGGTAGCAACCATCATGGAATATCCGAAGAATTACCAATGAGTTATAGCTGCTGATTACGCTTTCGCCCTGACCGTCGGGCGGGCGTCATTATTTTGTCTGATTGAGGACCTGCAACAACGCTGCTGTTTGCGCGTCCGGTGTACCGTCGAAGCGTGAAGGGCGAAAGTGCATCTGGAACGCTGCCAGGACATGGCGAGTCGCGACGTCCAGCTCGCCGGTCTGCGGGGTGTCATAACCCACGCGCGCCAGTTGTTCCTGAAACCAGCTGATGCTGGGCAATTCGGCGTTGAACTGCACTTGCTGCCGAGCCACCGCTTGTTCATTGGGCCATACGCCCAGGCCTTCGGCGGCCAGGCGTTTCCATGGGAACAGCGGGCCGGGGTCGAGTTTGCGCAGGGGCGCGATGTCGCTGTGGCCGATGATATGGCGCGGGCTGATGCCTTGGCGCTTGCTGATGTCCTTGAGCAGAACGATCAGCGATTGAATCTGCGCTTCACTGTACGGGAACCACAGGCGCCCGGTCGGCGTGTCCTTGAAGCCCGGATTGACGATTTCGATGCCGATCGAGCTGGAGTTTAGCCAGGTACGGCCCTGCCACTGGCTCTCGCCGGCGTGCCAGGCGCGCTGGTTTTCATCCATCAGTTTGTAGATGGTGCCGCCCTTGTCGTCGCCGATCAGATAGTGGCTGCTGACTTCGCCGTGGGTCAGCAGTTGCAGCGAACGGGCGAGGGAAGCGGAGGTGTAGTGCACGATCACGAACTGCACGCGGCTGTCGTGATTGGCCGAAGGATGGCTGGTGTCATAACGCGGGCCGCTGGCACAACCGGCCAGAACGAGCAGCGACGCGAGGAGGGCGAAAAATTTCATGGCAGAAGGCAGTACACGCAAGACAATAATGCAACAGTGTAACGTACTGCCTTGCGTATCGACGCCTGACGGGCCGATTTAAACAAAATGGAACAACTTGCTCAGCCCAGTTCGACTCGGTTGCGTCCGCCGTTTTTCGCTCGGTACAACGCCTGATCGGCTCTTTTAAGCACCAGATCGCTGTGTTCTCCCGGCTTGAACGACGCCAGTCCCATGGAAATGGTGATCGTCACTCGTTCACCTTTGAAGTGAAACGGGCACGCTTCGATGGCCGCTCGCAGGGTTTCCAACAATTTGGCGCCGACGGCCGGCGTGGTGGCTGGCAGCAGCAAAACGAATTCCTCTCCGCCGAAGCGAGCAATGAAATCCGCCCCACGCAGACGTTTGCGCAGCACCGTGGCGATGATTTTCAATACCTTGTCGCCCGCCAGATGGCCGTAGTTGTCGTTGATGCGCTTGAAATGATCGAGGTCGAGCATCGCCAGGCTCAAGGTGTTGCCGTGTTGTTGCCATTGCCTGATCTCGTGTTCCAGCCGTTCGCTCCAGGCAGCGCGGTTGGGCAGGCCGGTCAACGGGTCGATCAGGGCTTTCTGTCGCTGTTCTTCCAGATGTTCGCGAAAGCCCAGGGCTTCCTGCTCCATGTGCGCCACACGTTCGGCCAGGCCTTTGAGACGTGCCGCCACTTCCTGCTCGCGGGCATCGCGTTGTTGCTGATGCTGATCCATGGTACCGAGCAGGCCTTCGAGATGGTTCTCCAGCACTCGCTTGAGATCATCCAGATCGGCCGCTTCCTGCACGCTGGTCTGCAAGCCGTCGACTTGCTCGCGAATCTGCGTGTCCATCGCCCGGGCTGCCGAGCTGTTGTCGGCATGGCCCTCGCTCGCGGCCTGCAAATTGCTCTGGAATGCTTCGAGGCGTTCGTTGAGCCGCTGCAGATAGGCTTCGAATTCGTGTTGGCCGCTGTCGGTGATTGCCAGCATCAAGGTGGCAAGGTCGTCGAGAATGGGCAGGAGTTCGTACCAGTTCAGACCATTTTTCAAGCGATCACGCATGGCCTCGGCTTGCGGGCGATGGCGCTCCGGCAAGGTCAGATCGTCGAGCAGCCCGATCAGCGTGTCTTCGATGTGTTTGGCCACCGAGCTGTAGGACGGCTCCGGCGAATCGGGCAGGGCGTAAAGAATGTCTTGCTCGGGCTGCTCCGGATCGATGGCAGCCAAGGCTTGGGCAATCGGGGCGGGCAGGGGCAGGCTGTCGAGGAGCAAGGGGGCCGGGGCGTCGCCCGGGTGGATCAATTCGTCAGGGTTGATCGCCGCTATGAAGGCTGGTGGCGCAAGCGGCGGGGCCAGAGGTTCGAGGGGCGGTTTGAGTTCAGGCAGTGGTTCGGGCGCCGTCTCGATGGCAATGACCGGCGGCACAAGCGAAACCACAGGCGATTCGGCCTGCGGTTGCGCTGCAGGTGCTTGTTGAGGGCTTGCCTCTGCCGGTTGCAATAGAGTCGCGGCGCTGACCGGTGCCGTAGTCGGTTCGCCTGTTGGCGTCTGTGCGGGCTCGACTTCAGGTTCAGTGTTGGCTGATGGCGGCGCTGGTATTGGCGCAGGCGCTTGAGCTTGCTCCGGGCCCTGCGTCCCTGGCGTTTCTTCGGTTTCGCGATTGCCAAACAGGCGTTGCAGAAGGCCCGGGCGTTCTGGCGCGGGTGGGGTTTCCAGCTGGCTCAACGCTTTGCCCTGCAAACCGCTGAGTTCACTCAGCAGCAGCGGCATTTCCCGCGCCTGGCCGACCCGACTGTCCAGTTGCTTGGCGAATTTCTTCAGCGGCTGGGCGACTTCCCGCGGCAGCGGCAACGCTTGCAGTTGGGTAACCAGCGCGGTCAACGCGGTGCTGACCTGATCAATGCGGGTCTCGCGGCGCTGTTCGGAGTCGAGTACGGCTTTCTCCAGGCGCGGCAGCAGGGCGGCGAGACCGGCATCCATGTCGTCGGTGCGCACCACGTCGCGCATCTCTTTCATGCACTGATCAACGACCTTGTCGGTGCCTTCAGCGGCCAGCGTACTGCGTACCAGACCGCGGCGCAGCAAGTCGAGACGGGCGGCCCAGCGCCGTTCGAGCTTGTCCTGCTGTTCGATACTTTTGAGGTACTTCTCTTTCCAGCGCTGGGCGTCGTCGCTCATTCAGGGGTTCCGCGAGGGGCAGGACTCAACGCGGGCAATGCATCGGCCGTGAGCGAACCCGGCAGACGAATCTCTACCGCGACCGGCAGGTGATCGGAAATGGGTTGGGCCAGCACTTCGACCTTTTCCAGAGTCAGGGTCGGGCTGAGCAAAATATGATCCAGGCAACGCTGCGGCCGCCAGCTGGGAAACGTGGCTTGCATCTGCGGGGCCAGCAGGCCGAGATCGCGTAACGGTGACTGTTGTAGCAGATCGCTGGCATGGGTGTTCATGTCGCCCATCAATACCTGGTGCTTGTAGCCACCGATCAGGTCCCGAATGTAGGCCAGTTGCAGGCTGCGCACCCGGGCGCCGAGGGCCAGGTGCATCATCACCACCACCAGCGCTTCCGGGCCTTCGCCAAAGCGCAGCAGGATTGCGCCGCGACCTTTCGGGCCCGGCAGCGGATGGTCTTCGATCGCCCACGGTTTCAGTCGGCTGAGCACGCCATTGCTGTGCTGGGCCAGCCGGCCGAGGTTGCGATTGAGTTGTTGATACCAGTAAGGGAAGGCGCCGAGGTGGGCCAGGTGTTCGACCTGATTGACGTAGCCTGAGCGCAGGCTGCCGCCATCGGCTTCCTGCAGGGCGACCAGGTCGAAGTCGCCAAGCAGGTCGCCGATCTTCTGCAGATTGCCTGAGCGCCCGGTGTGCGGCAGCAGGTGCTGCCAGCTGCGGGTCAGGTAATGCCGATAGCGTTCGGTGCTGATGCCGACCTGGATGTTGAAGCTGAGCAAGCGCAGACGATGGTCTGCGGGCAGGCCCGTGGACTCCAGGTGATGCTCGTTGACCTGCGGATCATGCAGGCCAACGATGCGTTCGGTGCCCCAGCGGCGCATGGCAATGACCGCGCTTAGTTGGCAGCTGCCTTGTTGGCCGCTCGCTCTTTGGCGACCAGTTGATCAGCCAGCTTCAAGGCTTCTTCCGCACCACCGGCAGAGCCGATGTCGAAGCGGTATTTGCCGTTGACGATCATGGTTGGCACGCCAGTGATTTCATATTTCTTGGCCAGCTCACGCGCCTTGACGATCTGCCCTTTGATCGCGAACGAGTCAAAGGTGGCGAGGAACTTGTCCTTGTCCACGCCTTGTGTGGCGAGGAAGTCAGCCATGTCGTTCTTGTCGGTCAGCTTCTTGTGTTCTTTCTGGATCGCATTGAATACCGCAGCGTGAACCTTGTGCTCGACGCCCATTGCTTCCAGGGTCAGGAACATTTGACCGTGAGCATCCCACGGGCCGCCGAACATGGCAGGAATGCGTACGAAGTTGACGTCGGACGGCAGTTTTTCAACCCAGGGATTGATCACTGGCTCGAACGCGTAGCAATGCGGGCAGCCGTACCAGAACAGCTCCACGACTTCGATCTTGCCAGGCTCTGCCACCGGCACCGGGTTGGCCAGTTCGACATAAGGGGCAGCGGGTGCTTCGGCGGCCTGGGCGGTCACGCCGAACAGGCTGGCAGCGACGAGAGCGGCGCTGATGATCAGATTACGCATGCTTTACTCCTGGACAATTTTGGTCGCCTCGCGCGACCTGTTTTCAGACAGATCCTGGCGGGCATGAGTTCTGTAGTGTAACGGCAGCGGCCACAAAAAAGGGCGGCCAAAGCCACCCTTTTTATACTTGCTGCGATGGATTAATCGAGCGTTAACGTTGCAGGAGATGTCCATCACCGGTAACGCTCGATGCAGGGCGGTTAGTGCAGGCCCTGAATGTAGCTGGCGACCGCAGCAATGTCTTCGTCGCTGAGTTTGCGTGCGATGGTGCGCATCGGCATGGAATCGCCGTCGTTGGCGCGACCGCCTTCTTCCTTGCGGAAGTCGGTCAGCTGTTTGGCGATGTATTGAGCGTGTTGGCCTCCCAGGTGCGGGAAGCCGGCGGCGGCGTTGCCGGCACCGTTCGGCGAGTGGCAGCCGGTGCAGGCTGGCAGGCCTTTGTCCAGGTTGCCGCCACGGAACAGGGCTTCACCACGGGCGACGATTTTTGGATCGGCGGCGCCGACGCTGCCCTTCTGACTGGCAAAGTAGGCGGCAATATCGGCCAGGTCCTGATCGCTCAGGTTGGTCAGCAGGCCGGTCATTTCCAGAACCTGGCGTTTGCCCGACTTGATGTCATGCAACTGCTTGTCGAGGTAACGTTCACCTTGACCGGCCAGTTTCGGGAAGTTGGGTGCCATGCTGTTCCCGTCCGGGCCATGGCAGGCTCCGCACACGGCAGCTTTTGCCTGGCCGGCTGCTGCATCACCTGCAGCATGGGCGATGCCGGAGATTCCCACGGTCAACAGCAGACTCACGATCAATTTGTTCATCAGCTAATCCAACTACGGCTAAGGGTTAAGAGTTATGGACCGGGTTTACTCTCGCTCATCCAAAGGATGATGGCCTGGTAATCCTCGGCACTGCAGTCCATGCACAAACCACGCGGCGGCATCGCCTTGAAACCCTGGGTCACGTGTTGCACCAGCGTCTCCATACCTTTCGCCAACCTCGGCGTCCAAGCTGCCTGATCGCCTCTTTCGGGCGCCATGGGTAGTTGGCCGGAATGACAGGCACCACAAACACGGTTGTACACGGCTTCCGGTTCCTGTGTAGCCTGTGCGCCGCAAAGCGGTATCAGGACTCCGGCAGCCAGCAGCCATTTCGTCATAAAACGACCTTTTCAGGGTTGAGAGCGTTCTGCGTTCTGATGCGCAATCAAGGTCTTTGGCTCTCGTGAACTTCATCCTTCGCTGGGACAAAGCACACACAAAATCTGCGGCATTATATACTGGCGTCACTGAAACGGAAGCGACACCGCGTTCCGCGCCCAATCCCGGCGCCGCCCACATCGGAAATCCCATGCAACTCAAGAATCCCATCCTCGGCCTGTGCCAACAGTCCACGTTCATGCTCAGTGCCGCCAAAGTCGATCAATGCCCTGACGACGAAGGCTTCGAAGTGGCGTTCGCCGGTCGTTCCAACGCCGGTAAATCCAGCGCGCTGAACACCCTGACTCACGCCAGCCTGGCGCGCACCTCGAAAACTCCGGGTCGCACACAGCTGTTGAACTTCTTCAAGCTAGACGATGAACGGCGTCTGGTCGACCTGCCGGGCTACGGTTATGCAAAAGTACCGATCCCGCTCAAGCAACACTGGCAGCGTCACCTCGAGGCGTACCTCGGTGGCCGCGAGAGTTTGAAGGGTTTGATTCTGATGATGGACATCCGTCATCCAATGACCGACTTCGACCTGTTGATGCTCGACTGGGCCGTCGCCGCCGGCATGCCGATGCACATTCTGCTGACCAAGGCCGACAAACTGACCTACGGTGCCGCCAAGAACACGCTGCTCAAGGTGCAGTCGGAAATCCGCAAGGGCTGGGGGGATCGGGTGACGATCCAGCTGTTTTCCGCGCCAAAACGCATGGGCCTGGAAGAGGCCTACACTGTGTTGGCAGGCTGGATGGAACTGGCGGACAAAGGTGCAGAAGCCGCAGCAGAGTAAGGGATTGCAAAACTGTCTGTGGTGCTGCAAGGCAAGGCAAAAGTGCTGGTAAAAAGCGGAGTTTAGGGAACCTAAATGAGCATTTTTAACTGCGCTTTTAACGCAGCATGGCTGCGCCACAGGCAGTTTTGAGGCAAAAAAAGCCCCGGACTTCATATGGGGAGGGAGAAGTTCCGGGGTTTAAGTTCCGAACCGCTAGGGCGGGGTTCAGATATCTGCCAACACTTAACACAACATAGGAGCATCGAAGGGCTTCACCAGCCATTCAGTATCTCTGAGTAGTGAGTTGTCAGATTAGTTCAGATTTTTTTCAAAAAGCTTTGGAATAAGCCCAAGCGCGATTCGAAATAAGGCCATTCCGGGCATTTGCCGCGACAGTGTGTCGCGGCAAATGCCCGGTCCAGACGCCTTAGTGCGCCTCATCCCAGTTGTTGCCGACGCCGACTTCCACCAGCAACGGTACGTCCAGTTTCGCCGCTTCGCTCATATGCAGGCGGATTTCCTGACTCACCTGCTCAACCAGATCCTCGCGAACCTCCAGCACCAGTTCGTCGTGCACCTGCAGGATGACCTTGGCGTCCAGCCCGGACGCTGTCAGCCAGTTATCCACCGCCACCATGGCTTTCTTGATGATGTCGGCCGCGGTGCCTTGCATCGGCGCATTGATCGCCGTGCGTTCGGCGGCGGCGCGTTCCTGCGGCTTGTTCGAGTTGATTTCCGGCAGGTACAGGCGTCGACCGAAGAAGGTCTCGACGTAACCCTGATCCGCCGCCTGCTTACGGGTGCGCTCCATGTATTCGCGCACACCGGGGTAGCGGGCGAAGTAGGTGTCGATGTAGGCCTTGGCGGTCTTGGTGTCGACGCCGATGTCCTTGCCGAGCTTCTGCGCGCCCATGCCATAGATCAGGCCGAAGTTGATCGCCTTGGCGCCACGGCGCTGGTCGGAGGTCACTTCGTTGAGCTCGACCTTGAATACTTCGGCAGCGGTGGCGGTGTGCACGTCCAGATTGTTGCGGAAGGCGTTCATCAAGCCTTCGTCCTTGGACAAGTGGGCCATGATCCGCAGTTCGATTTGCGAATAGTCCGCCGCCAGCAACTTGTAGCCTTTCGGCGCGACGAACGCCTGACGAATGCGGCGGCCTTCAGCGGTGCGCACCGGAATGTTCTGCAGGTTCGGATCGCTGGAAGACAAACGCCCGGTGGACGCTACAGCCTGATGGTACGAAGTGTGGATACGTCCGGTGCGCGGGTTGATCTGCTCCGGCAGGCGGTCGGTGTAAGTGCTTTTCAGCTTGCTCATGGAGCGATGCTCCATCAGCACTTTCGGCAGTCGATGATCGTCTTCGGCGAGTTTCGCCAGCACTTCCTCGGCGGTCGATGGTTGGCCCTTGGCGGTTTTCTTCAAAACCGGTAGGCCGAGCTTCTCGTAGAGGATTACGCCCAACTGCTTCGGCGAGCCGAGGTTGAATTCTTCGCCGGCGATCTCGAACGCTTCGCGCTCCAGTGCGACCATTTTGTTACCCAGCTCGATGCTCTGGATGCCGAGCAGTTCAGCGTCGACGAACGCGCCCTGACGCTCGATGCGCGCCAACACCGGTACCAGCGGGATTTCGATGTCGGTCAGGACGCTGGCCAGGCTCGGGATCGCGCTGAGTTTTTCAAACAGAGTCTGATGCAGACGCAGGGTGATGTCGGCGTCTTCGGCGGCATACGGGCCGGCCTGCTCCAGAGCGATCTGGTCGAAGGTCAGCTGTTTGGCGCCTTTGCCGGCGATGTCCTGAAAACTCACAGTGGTGTGATCCAGGTACTTCTGCGCAAGGCTGTCCATGTCGTGGCGGGTGGCGGTGGAGTTGAGCACGTAGGACTCAAGCATGGTGTCGAAGGCAATCCCGCGCACATTGATGCCTTGGCTCTGATCGCCGCCAATGGCGCAGTTGGCCAGAATGTTCATGTCGAACTTGGCGTGCTGGCCGACCTTGAGTTTGTTCGGGTCTTCCAGGATCGGCTTCAGCGCGCGCAGCACAGTGTCGCGATCCAGTTGCTCGGGTACGCCGATGTAGGAATGGGTCAGCGGGATGTACGCCGCTTCGTTGGCCTGCACCGCGAACGACAGGCCGACCAGTTGCGCCTGCTGCGCGTCGATGCCTGTGGTTTCGGTGTCGAAGGCGAACAGCTTGGCGTTGTTCAGTTTTTCCAGCCAGACATCGAAACGCGCCTGATCGAGGATGGTTTCGTAAGCGGCTTCAGCAGGGGCGGCGGGCACTTCGGCTGGCGGCGCGCTAAACAGATCGCCAGCCGGCGCAGGCTCGGCGGCCGCGCTCAGCTCCTGGCGCTTGGCGTCGCGATCAAGGTCATTCAGCCAGCTCTTGAATTCCAGCAGGGTGTACAACTCGTAGAGCTTGGCCGGGTCTTCCGGGCCCATTTGCAGGTCATCGAGGCCAATGTCCAGCGGCACGTCGACCTTGATCGTTGCCAGTTGATAGGAGAGGAAGGCCATCTCCTTGTGCTCTTCAAGCTTGGCCGGCAGAGTCTTGGCCCCGCGAATCGGCAGGGTCGGGACGATGTCGAGGTTTGCATAAAGCTCGGTGAGGCCGCCGTTAACGCCGACCAGCAGGCCGGACGCGGTCTTCGGGCCGATGCCGGGAACGCCCGGGATGTTGTCGGAAGAATCGCCCATCAGCGCCAGATAATCGATGATCTGCTCCGGAGCGACGCCGAATTTCTCCTTTACGCCCTCAACGTCCATCGAGCTACCGGACATGGTGTTGACCAAGGTAATGTGGCCGTCGACCAATTGCGCCATGTCCTTGTCGCCGGTAGAGATGATCACCGGGCGAGCGGCTGCCGCGCTGCTGCGGGCGAGGGTGCCGATCACGTCGTCTGCCTCGACGCCCTCCACGCACAACAGCGGGAAGCCAAGAGCAATCACGCTCTGGTGCAGCGGCTCGATCTGCACGCGCATGTCGTCGGGCATGCTGGGGCGGTTGGCTTTGTACTCGGCGTACATCTCATCGCGAAACGTCCCGCCCTTGGCATCGAAAACCACGGCGAACGGGCTGTCGGGATACTGCTTGCGCAGACTCTTGAGCATGTTCAGCACACCTTTGACCGCACCGGTCGGCAGGCCTTTGGAGGTGGTCAGCGGTGGCAGTGCATGGAAAGCGCGGTACAGGTAAGACGAACCGTCCACCAGGACGAGGGGGGCTTGGCTCATGAGCAGAATCAACCTTTTCGGCGGGCCCGGCGCTAGAATAGCGGGACCGTTGACGACAAAGGGACAAGGTTATCATGCGTACGTTAAATCGCTTGCTGCTGGTCGGTTTGATTGCTGTCTCACCATTGGCCGCGATGGCGGCGGATGATGCGCCGTCGAAGGAGCCGGAAGTTACCATTAACACGCACACCGAGGGCGACAAGGTCATTCAGGAATACAGCCGCAGTGGCTTCGTGTATGCGATCAAAGTCACGCCGAAGGGCGGCAAACCGTATTTTCTGGTGCGCGCCGATGGTTCGGACGTGAACTACATCCGTTCCGACCAGCCGGATATGCTGATTCCGTCGTGGGAAATCTTTACCTGGAAGTAAGATTCCTGACTTTTTAATCGGCGCCGCTTGATCGCGGCGCCCGAACTGAGCAGTTTTTAACCATGTCTGTGTTCACCCCCCTGGCTCGGCCAGAGCTGGAAACCTTTCTTGCCCCTTACGGGCTTGGCCGTCTGCTTGATTTCCAGGGGATCGCCGCTGGCAGCGAAAACACCAACTTCTTTATCAGTCTGGAGCAGGGCGAATTCGTCCTGACCCTGGTCGAACGTGGCCCGGTGCAGGAAATGCCGTTTTTCATCGACCTGCTCGACGTGTTGCACGAGGCTGATCTGCCGGTGCCTTACGCGCTGCGCACCACTGACGGCGTGGCGTTGCGTGAGCTCAAGGGCAAGCCGGCGCTGCTGCAACCACGGCTGTCCGGCAAACACATCAAGGTCGCCAACGCCCAGCATTGCGCGCAGGTCGGCGAGTTGCAGGCGCATCTGCACCTGGCGACCCAGGGCGAGCGCATGATCAAGCGCAAGACCGATCGTGGCCTGGACTGGATGCTGGAGGAGGGTAACGAGTTCCTCTCGCACTTGAGCGACGAGCCGCGTGCGCTGCTGCACAAGGCACTGGATGAAATCACCGTGCAGAAAGACAAAATTCTCGCGCTGCCACGGGCCAACATTCACGCCGACCTGTTCCGCGATAACGCGATGTTCGAAGGCACGCACCTGACCGGGTTGATCGATTTTTACAACGCCTGCTCGGGGCCGATGCTCTACGACGTGGCGATCGCCTTGAATGACTGGTGTTCGGACGAGGATGGCCTGATTGATGGTCCGCGTGCCCGCGCATTCCTTGGCGCCTATGCGGCGCTGCGTCCGTTCACTGCTGCTGAAGCTGAACTCTGGCCGACCATGCTGCGCGTGGCCTGTGTGCGGTTCTGGCTGTCACGGTTGATCGCCGCCGAGCAGTTTGCCGGGCAGGACGTGCTGATTCACGATCCGCGGGAGTTCGAGCAGCGACTGGCGCAGCGGCAGCAGGTTCATACGCCGTTGCCTTTCGCCCTTTAAAATCAAAAGATCGCAGCCTTCGGCAGCTCCTACACAGTAAACCCTGTAGGAGCTGCCGAAGGCTGCGATCTTTTGCTTTGGGGTTACAACGATTCCAGGCAGTCGGCCAAATCGTTGCCCAACTTCTCCAGCACCTGCTCATACCCCTGAGCGGTCGCTGGCGTATAGCCGCCCAGCGCATCCAGCTCCGCCAGCTTCACCGGCAGGCCCGCCACCAGGGTTTCCGCCAGGCGTGGACGCAGTGGCGGTTCGCTGAACACACAGGTCTTGCCCACTTCCTGCAGGCGTTTGCGCATCGCGGCGACATGTTGCGCGCCCGGTTGTACTTCGGCGGCCACGCTGAACACGCCAGTGTGTTTCAGGCCGTAAGCATCTTCGAAATAGTCGAAGGCTTCGTGGAATACGAAATACGGCTTGCGTTCAACGCTGGCCAGACGCTGCTTCAGCCGCGCGTCCAACGCATCGAGACGCTCAGCGAAGGCCTTGGCGTTGCGCTGATAGCGTTCGGCGTTGGCCGGATCGGCAGCGCTGAGGTCGGCAGCCATTTTCCCGGCAATGACTCGGGCGTTGACCGGCGATAGCCACAAATGCGCGTCCAGCGTACCCGGACGATGATCGTGATCATGCTCGTCGGCGTCTTCGGCGTGGGAGTGGCTGTCTTCGGCGAAGCGGCGCAGTTTCATACCCGGCAGATCCTGCACGGCCACGCTTGGCAGCGTTCGACCGTTGAGCACACGCGGCAGGAAACCTTCCATATCCGGGCCGATCCAGTACAGCAGGTCCACCGATTGCACCTTGCGCACGTCGGACGGGCGTAGTGCGTAGTTATGCGGCGAGGCACCCGGTGGCAGCAGCACTTCCGGGATGGCCACACCGTCCTGGACCGCTGCAGCGATCAACTGCAACGGTTTGATGCTGGTGAGAACCTTGACCTCGGCCTGAGCCGAACCGATCAGCAGAAAACTGGCGACAAAAGCCACAAAAACAGAAAAAAGTCGGGACACGATGACCACTCAAGGAGGCGAGAACGGGTAACATAATAACGTCTCTATCA
Source organism: Pseudomonas sp. 22189 (assembly GCF_052045635.1). Classification (NCBI taxonomy): domain Bacteria; kingdom Pseudomonadati; phylum Pseudomonadota; class Gammaproteobacteria; order Pseudomonadales; family Pseudomonadaceae; genus Pseudomonas; species Pseudomonas sp. 22189. Next base: position 52,685 of record NZ_JBQEPG010000028.1, on the reverse strand, counting down.
AAACTCGTCGCCGCCCATGCCTATTACACCGATTGCCAGCCGTCCCCACGACCACTCTCATTGCGTGCACAGCGCACTGACCGAGGCCGATACCTTGTGCGCCCAGAAAGGCCTGCGCCTGACTGCGCTGCGCCGGCGGGTGCTGGAACTGGTGTGGCAGAGCCACAAGCCACTGGGCGCTTATGACATTCTCGCGGTACTGAGCGAGCAGGACGGCCGTCGCGCCGCGCCGCCAACCGTTTACCGCGCGCTGGATTTCCTGCTGGAAAACGGTTTGGTGCACCGCATCTCTTCACTCAACGCCTTCGTTGGCTGTGTGCATCCGGAGCATGCGCATCAGGGCCAGTTCCTGATCTGCCGCGAGTGCCACGCCGCGATCGAGCTGGAACAGAAAGCCATCAGCGACGCGATTATCCACAGCGCCAAAGATGTCGGGTTCATTGTCGAAGCGCAGACCGTCGAAGTGGTCGGCCTGTGCGCCGGTTGCCAGGGGGCTTGATGAGCAACCCGTTGATCCGTCTTCAGCACGTTGCTGTCACGTTTGCCGGGCAGACCGTGCTCGACAACATCGAGCTGAGCGTCGAGCCGGGGCAGATCGTCACCCTGATCGGCCCCAACGGCGCCGGCAAGACCACCCTGGTGCGCGCCGTACTCGGGCTGCTGAAGCCGGACAGCGGCAGCGTCTGGCGCAAGCCGAAACTGCGCGTTGGCTACATGCCGCAAAAGCTGCACGTCGACCCGACCTTGCCGCTGTCGGTGCTGCGCTTCCTGCGCCTGGTGCCCGGTGTAGACCGCCCGCGCGCGTTGGCGGCGCTGAAAGAAGTCGGCGCCGAACACGTCATCGACAGCCCGGTGCAAAGCGTTTCCGGCGGTGAAATGCAGCGCGTGCTGCTGGCCCGGGCGCTGCTGCGCGAGCCGGAGCTGTTGGTGCTGGATGAGCCGGTGCAGGGCGTCGATGTCGCCGGACAGGCCGAGCTGTACAGCCTGATCACCCGCCTGCGCGACCGTCACGGTTGCGGCGTGCTGATGGTGTCCCACGATCTGCATCTGGTGATGAGCACCACTGATCAGGTGGTGTGTCTGAATCGCCACGTCTGCTGCTCCGGGCACCCCGAGCAGGTAAGCGGCGATCCGGCGTTCGTCGAGCTGTTCGGCAAAAATGCGCCGAGCCTGGCGATCTATCACCACCATCACGACCACGCCCATGACCTGCACGGTTCGGTGGTCAAGGCGCCCGGTGCGGGCCACACCCATGTTCACGGAGACCACTGCAAGCATGGCTGATTTTCTGTTGTATGCCCTGCTTGCAGGTCTGGCACTGGCGGTGGTCGCCGGGCCGCTTGGTTCGTTTGTGGTCTGGCGGCGCATGGCCTACTTCGGCGACACCCTGTCCCACGCCGCGTTGCTGGGCGTGGCGCTGGGCTTTCTGCTGGATGTCAGCCCGACGGTCGCGGTGACCGTCGGCTGCCTGCTGCTGGCAGTGTTGCTGGTGACCTTGCAGCAGCGTCAACCGCTGGCCTCCGACACGCTGTTGGGGATTCTTGCACCGAGCACGCTCTCTCTTGGTCTGGTGGTACTAAGCTTCATGCATGAAGTGCGGATCGACCTGATGGCCTATCTGTTCGGCGACCTGCTGGCGATCAGTCCGACCGACCTGGCGTGGATCCTCGGCGGCAGCGCGGCAGTGCTGGTGTTGTTGGTGACGCTGTGGCGACCGCTGCTGGCGATCACCGTGCATGAAGAATTGGCCAGAGTCGAAGGCCTGCCAGTGGCGGGCCTGCGCATGGCGCTGATGCTGTTGATTGCGGTGGTGATCGCGGTGGCGATGAAAATCGTCGGTGTGTTGCTGATTACTTCGCTGCTGATCATCCCGGCGGCTGCGGCACAGCGTCACGCCCGTTCGCCGGAGCAGATGGCGCTGGGCGCGAGCCTGCTGGGCATGCTCGCGGTGTGTGGCGGGCTGGCGCTGTCATGGTTCAAGGACACCCCGGCGGGGCCGTCCATCGTTGTGACGGCGGCCGCACTGTTTCTGCTGAGTTTTGTTCTGCCCCGTCGAGGGGTGTAGACTTGCTCGCTTTTTGCGCAATTAGAGAGTCGCAGGAATGAAGCCGTTCGCCTCCCGTTATCTGCTCCTTGTCGCATTTTCCGTGCTGCTGGGCGCCTGCCAAAGCACGCCGCCGGTGGCCGAAGCCCCCGACGCGCGGGCCACGGCCATCGCACAGCTGGAGCAAAGCCTGGCCAGCAGCGAACTGGCCACCGCCGAAGACCAATTGGCCGCCTTGCAAATACAGAACCCCAACGATCAGTCCCTGGAGCAATACCAGCGCCAGCTGGCCGAAGCCTACTTGCGCCGCAGCCAGATCGTATTGCAGAAAGGTGATGTGAATGCGGCAGCCACCGCGCTGAGCCGCGCCCGCGCCCTGATGCCCAAAGCCCCGGCACTGACCGGTGGCGTCAATGGCGCCATCACCGAAGCGCGCAAAGCCGAGCTGGAAAAAGCCGAAGCGGCGCTGCTGGCGGCCGAGGCCAAACCGAAAGCCAAGGTCATCGACCCGACGGCGGAAAGCACGACGGTTGCACTGAACATCAACGACAGCCGCAAATTTCGCCGGCAACTGGATGCGATCGCCGCCGATGTGGTGAATTACGAGTGTGCTGTGAGCATTCAGGCGCCGCGGACCCAGGATTACCCTTGGCTGGCGACGTTGCTGAAAAAACGTGTGAAGAAATTGAATCCGGATTTCGAGCTGAAGATTGAGAAACAGATCCTGCGCACCGTGCCGGCGCAGATGGTCTTGATTCCAGCCAAACCCTAAAAGATCGCAGCCTCCGGCAGCTCCTACAGGTGCAAGTAAACCCTGTAGGAGCTGCCGAAGGCTGCGATCTTTTGCTTTAGGCTGGAATGGCCTTGGCCTTAGGCTCCCGCGCCCAAACCCGATGCTGCCCGATCGCCGCAAAGAACGGCTTGGTCAATCCCGGCACATCCTTGCCCTGCAGCAACCCTGCATCCGCCTCCAGCTTCAGCAGATCCTGCAACTGTTTGGCATCGCCGTGCAGCGCAATCGCCTTCAGGTGCTTGTACGCCTCCAGCAGGTAGTGCAGCGCCACGCCATCAGCGCTCAACGCCTTGATCGACGCCGCGCCACCCGGCACGAACACCGCATCGAAGATCACTGAAGGCATGCCTTCCATGGAGGCGTCCACTGGCAGGGCTTTGCCGTCGGCAGTCTTCACCGGTGCCGACGTCGGGCCGAGCAGCTTGGCGTGCGCACCTTGTGCAGCCAAGGCCTTCTTCATCGCATCGATCGCCGCACCATCGACGCCGTTAGCGGCAAGAATCGCCACTTTCCGAGTTTTGATGTCCTCTGGCAGCAGATTCGCCTGGCTCAGCGCCGGCGAATGATCGAACGAAGTCTTGCGCACCTCGACCGTGCCTTTGCTCGGCGCCGGTAACCCGAGGTTGGCCGCCACGCGCTTGGCCAATTCCAGGTCAATGTTGGCGAGAATCTCATTCACCTGCCGTGCACGGATGAACTCGCGTTCGACCTTGCCCAGCTCGAAGCTGTAGGCGGCAATGATGTGCTCCTTCTCGTGCTCACTCATGCTGTTGAAGAACAGCCGCGCTTGCGAGAAGTGATCGCTGAACGACTCGCTGCGCTGGCGGATCTTGTTCGCATCGATGCGTTCCGGGTAACTCTCGAAGCCGCCGTCTTTAGCCGCCGGTGGGGTTTCCTTTGGCCAGCCGCCATCAATCGAGTTCGGCTCGTAGGACGCGCGCCCCTTGTCGATCACCGTGCGGTGTTGGGCATCGCGCTGGCCGTTGTGGAACGGTGCCACCGGGCGGTTGATCGGCAACTCATGAAAGTTCGGCCCACCCAGTCGGCTGATTTGCGTGTCGGTGTAGGAAAACAGCCGGCCTTGCAGCAGTGGGTCATTGGAGAAGTCGATGCCGGGCACGATGTGGCCGGGGCAAAACGCGACCTGCTCGGTCTCGGCGAAGAAGTTGTCCGGGTTGCGGTTCAGGGTCATCTTGCCCAGCGGGGTGATCGGCACGATTTCTTCGGGGATCAGCTTGGTCGGGTCGAGAATGTCGAAATCGAAGTCGTGTTCGTTTTCCTCCTCGATGATCTGTACGCCCAGCTCCCATTCCGGGTAGTCGCCCATCTCGATGGCTTCCCACAGATCGCGACGGTGGTAGTCGGTGTCTTTACCGGCGAGCTTCTGCGCCTCGTCCCACACCAGTGAGCAGGTGCCGGCGGTCGGGCGCCAGTGGAATTTGACGAAGCGCGATTTGCCCTCGGCATTGATCAGGCGGAAGGTGTGCACGCCAAAGCCCTGCATGCTGCGCAGGCTTTTCGGAATCGCCCGGTCGGACATGGCCCAGATCACCATGTGCGCCGATTCCGGCACCAGCGAGACAAAGTCCCAGAACGTGTCGTGGGCCGAGCCGCCGGTCGGGATCTCATTGTGCGGCTCGGGTTTCACCGCGTGGACGAAGTCGGGAAACTTGATCGCGTCCTGAATGAAGAACACCGGCATGTTGTTGCCGACCAGGTCGAAGTTGCCTTCGTCGGTGAAGAATTTCACCGCGAAACCGCGCACGTCACGCACGGTATCGCCGGAACCACGCGGCCCCTGCACCGTGGAAAAGCGCACGAACACCGGAGTCTTTTTCCCCGGGTCCTGCAGGAAACCGGCCTTGGTCAGCGCCGAATGGTTCTCGTAGGCCTGAAAGAAACCGTGAGCGCCCGTACCGCGGGCATGGACGATGCGCTCCGGAATGCGTTCGTGGTCAAAGTGCGTGATTTTCTCACGCATGATGAAGTCTTCCAGCAACGACGGCCCGCGCGGTCCGGCCTTGAGGGTATTCTGGTTATCGGCGACCTTCACCCCCTGATTGGTGCGCAGGGCCTGGCCGGTAGCGTCGGAGCGAAACTTCTCCAGGCTGTCGAGTTTGGCGTTGGTGTTGGCGCGATCCTTGGTATCGGTTCCGGCCAGCTGGCTTTTGTCGGTGGTAGGTTTCTTGCTGCTCATCAGACGTAAACTCCTCGGTTGACCCCGTTTCCACGGGGACTCTTGAGCGTTTCCGGGCACGGTTACCCAGGGTTTCAAGTCGCTGAACTAGTGACCAATGAGCAGGAACGAGCGTTCCTTTTTTATGACCTTTGATCTTGTTATTGCCAAATCGAAGGTTAATTGCGAAATAAATGCTAAGAACCTCTATACGGACAGGCTAAAATGCGCGCCCGGCTAACCGCTGATCCTTTTCTAACGCGCCCCACAAGGTTCGCTACGTGATCGAGTTTCAAAACGTCCACAAAACTTACCGCGTCGCCGGTAAGGACATCCCCGCCCTGCACCCGACCAGTCTTTCGATTGAAAACGGTCAGGTCTTCGGCCTGATCGGCCATTCCGGTGCGGGAAAAAGTACCCTGCTGCGTCTGATCAATCGCCTGGAAGATTCCAGCGGCGGCAAGATCATCGTCGACGGCGAAGAAGTCACCGCGCTGGACGCCAACGGCCTGCGCCGATTCCGCCAGCAAGTCGGGATGATCTTCCAGCACTTCAACCTGCTCGCCTCCAAGACCGTGGCCGACAACGTTGCGCTGCCGCTGACCCTGGCCGGCGAACTGTCGAGCAGTGAAATCAATCAACGCGTCGCCGAGCTGCTGGCGCGGGTCGGTCTGTCTGATCACGCCAAGAAGTACCCGGCGCAGTTGTCCGGCGGCCAGAAGCAGCGCGTCGGCATCGCCCGCGCTCTGGCGACCAAGCCGAAGATTCTGCTGTGCGACGAGGCCACCAGCGCCCTCGACCCGCAGACCACCGCGTCGGTTCTGCAACTGCTGGCCGAGATCAATCGTGAACTGAAGCTGACCATCGTCCTGATCACCCACGAGATGGATGTGATCCGTCGGGTCTGCGATCAGGTGGCAGTGATGGACGCCGGGGTGATCGTCGAGCAAGGCTCGGTGGCCGATGTGTTCCTGCATCCGCAGCACCCGACCACCAAGCGTTTCGTCCAGGAAAGCGAGCAGATCGACGAAAGCGAACAGCGCGACGACTTCGCTCACGTGCCGGGTCGCATTGTGCGTCTGACCTTCCAGGGCGAAGCGACCTACGCGCCGTTGCTCGGTACCGTTGCCCGGGAAACCGGGGTCGACTACAGCATCCTCGCCGGTCGCATCGACCGCATCAAAGACATTCCTTACGGGCAATTGACCCTCGCCGTCACCGGTGGCGACATGGAAGCGGCTTTCGCCCGCTTCACCGCCGCTGACGTTCATATGGAGGTGCTGCGTTAATGGAAATGCTTAAGGCTTTCTTCGAAAACATCGATTGGCTGGAAATCTGGCTGGCCACGGGCGACACCCTGCTGATGCTCGGTGGTTCGCTGCTGTTCACCGTATTGCTCGGCCTGCCGCTGGGCGTGCTGCTGTTCCTCTGCAGCCCGCGTCAGTTGCTGGAAAACCGTGGCTTCTACGCCTTCATGTCGTTGGCGGTGAACATCCTGCGTTCGCTGCCGTTCATCATTCTGCTGATCGTGATGATTCCGTTCACCGTGCTGATCACCGGCACTTCGCTGGGCGTGGCCGGTGCGATTCCGCCGCTGGTGGTGGGTGCGACTCCGTTTTTCGCGCGTCTGGTGGAAACCGCGCTGCGTGAAGTCGATCGCGGCATCATCGAAGCCACTCAATCGATGGGGGCGACCACCCGGCAGATCATCATGAACGCCTTGCTGCCGGAGGCCCGTCCAGGCATCTTCGCCGCGATTACGGTGACCGCGATTACTCTGGTGTCCTACACGGCAATGGCCGGTGTGGTCGGCGCCGGTGGTCTGGGTGACCTGGCGATCCGTTTCGGCTACCAGCGTTTCCAGACTGACGTGATGATCGTCACCGTGGTGTTGCTGCTGATTCTGGTACAAGTGCTGCAAATGGTGGGCGACCGTCTGGTCGTGCATTTCTCGCGCAAATAACCGGTTTTTGTAATCAAGAGATGAGCCGGCCATTCGCTGGCAGGCGCCACACGGGCGCTTTGAAAAGGAGTTAGCTGAATGAAAAAACTGATCGCTGCTTTCGCTGCCGTAGCCGCTTTTTCGGCCCACGCTGAAACCCTGACCGTTGCCGCCACCCCGGTGCCGCACGCGGAAATCCTCGAATTCGTGAAGCCGGCCCTGGCCAAGGAAGGCGTGGATCTGAAGGTCAAGGTCTTCACCGACTACATTCAGCCGAACGTACAGGTGGCCGAGAAGCGCCTGGACGCCAACTTTTTCCAGCACCAGCCGTACCTCGATGAGTTCAACAAGGCCAAGGGCACCAGCCTGGTGGCGGTGACCGGCGTGCATCTGGAGCCGCTGGGCGCCTACTCGAACAAGATCAAGGATCTGAAGGACCTGCCAAGCGGCGCCAACGTGGTGATTCCGAACGACGCCACCAACGGCGGCCGCGCGCTGTTGCTGCTGGCCAAGGCCGGCCTGATCACCCTGAAGGATCCGACCAACATCCTGTCGACCCTGAAAGACATCGCGCAGAACCCGAAAGACCTGAAAATCCGTGAACTGGAAGCCGCGACCATCCCGCGCGTGCTGACCCAGGTCGATCTGGCGCTGATCAACACCAACTACGCGCTGGAAGCCAAGCTCGATCCGTCCAAGGATGCGCTGGTGATCGAAGGCAACGACTCGCCGTACGTGAACATCCTGGTGTCCCGTGCGGACAACAAAGACAGCGACGCGATGCAAAAACTGGCGGCTGCGCTGCACAGCCCGGAAGTGAAGAAATTCATCACCGAGAAGTACAAAGGCGCGGTATTGCCGGCGTTCTGATACAGGACCGGACAGGCGCAATAAAAAGGCGATCCCTCGGGATCGCCTTTTTTATGGGGCAAATTCCCCTGTAGGAGCTGTCGAGTGGAACGAGGCTGCGATCTTTTGATCTTGCTGTTGAAGATCAGAGCAAAAGATCGCAGCCTTCGGCAGCTCCTACAGAGAAATGTTTACCCCTGCAGGCACTGCATTATTTGCGGTTGAGCATTACTGGCAGCTGCGCCACCAGTTTGGCGTTGTTCAGCGGCGCCCGGATGAACCCGCGCTGGGTGCCGTCCGGGCCGATCACCGCGAGGTTGCCGCTGTGATCCACCGTGTAATTCGGCTTGCTGGTGTCGGCCGGAATGAACGGAATACTCACCGCATTCGCGACTTTCTGCAGCTCTTCGATCGACTTCGGCGTCAGCCCCACAAACTGTGGATCGAAGTAACCCAGGTACTGCTTCAGCTGCTGCGGGTTGTCGCGGTTCGGATCGACGCTGACCAGCACGATCTGCAACTTATCCACAGCATCCTTGGGTAACTCGCTCTTGATCTGGCGCAGTTGGGCGAGGGTGGTCGGGCAGATGTCCGGGCAGAAGGTGTAGCCGAAGAACAGCAGGCTCCATTTGCCTTTCAACTCGTCGATGGCGACCGGTTGGCCGTCCTGATTGGTCATGGTCACGCCCGGCAACGTGCGGCTCTGCGGCAGCAGGATAATGCCGGCGTCGATCAGCGCGGTGGGGTCGCCCTGGCCCTTGCCGCTGAGTACTTTGTTGACGGTCAGTCCCAGGATCAGCGCGATCACGGCGACGAGGATGAAGACGGTTTTCTGGGTTCGAGTCATAGGTTCAACAGTAAGTAGTGGTCTACGAGCAGGGCGATGAACAACAGGAACAAGTAATAAATAGAGTACTTGAAGGTGTTGATCGCCGCGTGCGGCCGAGTGCCACGGTACAGCACCACGGCCCATTGCAGAAACCTTGCGCCGAGGGCGAGGGCGCAGATCAGGTAGAGCACGCCGCTCATGTGGATTACGTATGGCAGCAGGCTCACCGCGAGCAGGGCAAAGGTGTACAGCAGAATATGCACCTTGGTGTAGTGCTCGCCGTGGGTGACCGGCAGCATCGGGATGTCGGCCTTGGCGTATTCCTCCTTGCGATGGATTGCCAGCGCCCAGAAGTGCGGCGGGGTCCAGGCGAAGATGATCAGCACCAGCAGCAACGGTTCGGCGCTGACATGGCCGGTAGCGGCAGTCCAGCCGAGTAGCGGTGGGGCGGCGCCAGCGAGGCCGCCGATGACGATGTTCTGTGGCGTCGCGCGTTTGAGAAAACCGGTGTAGATCACCGCGTAACCCAGCAGCGAAGCCAGTGTCAGCCATGCCGTCAGCGGATTGGTGAACGTCAGCAGCATCGCCTGCCCGAGCAGCGCCAGCACCAGCGCAAAGGTCAGCGCCGCCGCCGGTGAAACCCGGCCCTCGGCCAACGGTCGTTTGTGCGTGCGTGCCATCACCGCGTCGATGCGCCGGTCCACCACATGGTTGACCGCTGCTGCTCCGCCGGCACACAGCGCGATCCCCAGGTTGCCGAACACCAGCACCGTCCATGGCACCCCGGCGCGGGTCGCGAGGAACATGCCGACCAGCGAGGTGATCAGCATCAGCACCACCACTTTCGGCTTGGTCAGCTCCAGATAGTCACGCCACAGCGCTTGCGCGGGACGTTCGCCGATCAGAAGCGCCATGGCGTTTCTCCTTTTATCGTGATGGGCGCAGCCGAATGTTTACGCGGGCTCAGACGCCAGCGCGCCAACATCGGCTGTTTGACCCGAACCAGACTGGTGCGCGCGTGGTAGTTGACCAGCACCATGGTCAGCAGCAGCGCGGCGCCACCGGCGTTGTGCGCCACGGCCACCGGCAGCGGCAGATGGAACAACACGTTGCTGATGCCAAGGGTGATCTGTGCGCCGAGGGCGACCAGCACCAGCCCGGCGAGCCGGGTCATGCCGACGGCCCTGAGTTGCCAGGCCAGACCGAGCAGCACCAAGGTCACCAACAGCGCGCCGATACGGTGAGTCAGGTGAATCGCCGTGCGCGCATCGCTGTCGAGTTGCCCGCCGAGGTAGTTCGGGCCGATGTGCTGGGTCAGGTGAAAGCCGTTGGCAAAGTCCGCCGGCGGCAGCCATTGGCCGTGGCAGGTCGGGAAGTCGATGCAGGCCACCGCCGCGTAGTTGGAGCTGACCCAGCCGCCGAGGGCAATCTGGCCGATCACCAGCAACAACCCCGCCGTCGCCCAATACTGCAAGCGCTTGGGCACGGTCAGCGCCGGCAGCACGCCGGACAGCCTCAACGTCAGCAGGAACAGCAGACTCAAGGTCGCAAAACCGCCGAGCAAATGCCCGGTGACCACTTGCGGCCAGAGCTTGAGCGTCACCGTCCACATGCCGAATGCCGCTTGCGCGAACACCACTGCCAGCAGAAACAGCGGCAGCTTCAGCGGCTGTCCCGGATGGCGGCGATTGACCCAGGCGCGCCCGGCCAATACCGAAATCAGCAGGCCGAGGGTCCCGGCGAAGTAACGGTGGATCATTTCGTTCCAGCCCTTGTGCGCCACCACCGGCGAGTCGGGGTAATGCAGTTCGGCATGGGCCAGTTGGGCTTCGCTTTTCGGCACGCTGATAAAGCCGTAGCAGCCCGGCCAGTCCGGACAGCCCAGGCCGGCGTGGGTCAGGCGGGTGTAGGCGCCGAGCAGCACGACGATCAGTGCCAGCAGGGTGGCAAACAGCGCGAGGCGAAATCCAGGTTTGGCCATGACGATGCCCTTATCCGATGTTCGACAGTTTCAGCAGGTGGCGCAGGTCGTTGAGCAGATCCTTGCCCTTCACGCTCGGGTCGTAGCGCAGCACCAGGTTGCCGTGCGGGTCGATGATCCACAGCTGCGGTACGGCCTTGTCGCCAGTGGCTTTGCTCAACGCTGCAGTGTCCAGCGGGTAGCGTTGCAGTTGCGGGTATTCGCGGCTCAGCTTGGCTTCGTAGTCGCTGCTCAACGGTTGGGCAGCGGCGAGGGCATGGCTGGCACGTCCGGCATCGCGACCAAGACCGATCTGAATCTGCCGGGCGAGGTACACCAGTTGCTGACAGTCCACTGCGCAATCTTTCGGCGCGGTCACTAACATCTGCCAGCGTTGCTCATCGGCCTGCACGCCGAGGTCGGCGCGGGTCTGGCCGTTGCCGATCAGTTCGCCGTGATAGCTGCGACCTTCCGGCACCCAGAACTGCAATTTGTACATGCCGGTGGCGAGAATCATCGGGCCGACCACGCCGAGCACAATCAGCAACAGCTGGATCCGTCCACGGCGGCGGGTGGCCGGGGTTTTCGCCTCAGACATGCTGGGTGGATTCATGGCCGTTCCCATGGTGGTTCTCCTTTGCGTTGTGCAATCCAAGGTAGAGGTAGAGACCGAGCAGGGCGGTGGCCATGGCGAACCACTGCACGGCGTATCCAAGGTGTTTTTCCGGACCCATGGCCACCACCGGCCAGTCGGCCTCGTAACTGGCAGGACCAGGTTCGGCGCGAAGTTCGTAGGCGAAGCCGTCGCGTTCGAGGGTTTTCCACAGCTTGGCCGGCTCGACGGCGGTGACGGTTTGCGGCCAGGTGCTGCTGGCGGGGTCGGCGTGCAACTGGAAGGTCGCGCCGGGGGCGACGTACACCCAGGCATCGATATTCACGGCATCGGCCGGGGTTTTGAATTGCGGGGTAATGCGGCGGTCCGGCCAAGCCAGCCAGCCGCGATTGACCAGCAGCCACAGGCCGCTGGCCCGATCCTGAAACGGTTGCAGCAACTCGATGCCAACCTTGCCGTTACGCTGACGGTTGTCCAGCAGCAGGCTGTGAGCGCTATCGAACTGACCATATAGATGAACGCGGCGAAAGGCCGGGTCGGCGCTGTGCAGCAATTCGCTGCTGGCCATCGGCTCGGCCGCACGGCGTTCGGCGTAACTGGCGAGCAGGGCGGTTTTCTCCGCGCCCCTACCGAGCTGCCAGAAACCCAGCGACACCAGCAACGGCAGCAACAGCGCCACCACCACGGTCGGTATCACGCCCGGGCGAAAGCGCTTCATGGCCGCGCCACAAAGTCAGTCGTCGCGCTCGCTATACTCAACTGCATCGCCTGTCCCCCGGAGTTCTTCCCATGCTCAAAGCAGCCATTGTCGTGCTGCTGATTGCCACGGTGATCAGCCTGTTCAGCGGCCTGTTTTTCCTGGTCAAGGACGACAGCAGCTCCAATCGTCTGGTAATCGCCTTGAGTGTTCGGGTGGCCCTGGCCGCTGCCACCGTCGGCTTGATTGCCTGGGGCTTCTACAGCGGCCAACTGGTGTCGCACGCGCCTTGGTGATCAGTGCTCAAAGCACATAAACGAAGATGAACAAGCCGATCCACACCACATCGACGAAGTGCCAGTACCAGCTCGCCGCCTCGAAGCCGAACTGATGCTCGGCATCGAAATGGCCCTTCATGATGCGCATCAGCATCACGAACAGAATGATCGTGCCGATGGTCACGTGGGCACCGTGGAAACCGGTGAGCATGAAGAACGTCGCGCCGTAGATGCCCGAACCCAGGGTCAGGCCCAGTTCGTGGTAGGCGTGCATGTATTCCTCGGCCTGCAAGGCAAGGAAGCCGCAGCCCAGCAGCACGGTGATCGCCAGCCAGATTTTCAGCGCGCCGCGATGGCCCTTCTTCAAGGCATGGTGGGCGATGGTGATGGTCACACTGGAGCTGACCAGCAGAATCGTGTTGATCAGCGGCAGGCCCCACGGGCTGATGACTTCTTTGGGCGGCGGGAACAGTTTCGGGTCAGGCGTGTGCAGTAGCGGCCAGGTGAACTGGAAGTTCGGCCAGAGCATGTGGGCGATGCCTTTCGGCCCTTCGCCCCCCAGCGCCGGGCCGGAAATATGCCGCACGTAGAACAGCGCACCGAAGAAGGCGATGAAGAACATCGCCTCGGAAAAGATGAACCAACTCATGCCCCAGCGGAACGAGCGATCGAGCTGCGGGCTGTACAGCCCGGCGCGACTTTCCTTGATCACCGCGCCGAACCAGCCGAACAGCATGTACGCCAGCAACAGTCCGCCGACGAAAAAGATCAGTGGCCCGTGGGATTCAGGGCGCGCGGCCTTCAGATCGTTGAACCAGGTCGCCAGACCGTACACGGTGACGAACATCCCCACCGTGGCGACGATCGGCCATTTGCTCTGGGCCGGGACGTAATAGTGCTCATGAGTTGCCATTTATTGTTCTCCTTATCGGGCACGCTTAACCGCCAGTGTTTGCAGCCACCGGAGGATGTCGGGCGGTGATATCGAACAGCGTGTAGGACAGCGTCAGGTGCTTCACGTCCTTGGGCATGTCGCGGTCAACGATGAAACGCACCGGCATTTCGATCTGCTGACCGGGCTGCAGCACCTGCTGGGTAAAGCAAAAGCATTCGGTCTTGTGGAAATACGCCGCCGCATTGCTCGGCGCGATGCTCGGCACGGCTTGCGCACTCATCGGTTTGTCGGTGGGATTGCGCGCGACGAAAATCATCTCGTTGACCGCACCGGGGTTGGCGGTCAACTCATCGTGTTTGGGGTAGAACTCCCACGGCATGTCGATGTTGTTGGTCGACAGAAACTGCACGCGCACCTGGCGTGACTGATCCACCACCTGCTCGCCCTCGTACTGCCCGGCGGTCTTGCCGTTGATGCCGAAGGCCTTGCACATCACGTCGTAGATCGGCACCAGGGCAAAGCCGAAGACAAACATCGCCACCACCACGCCGAGCAGGCGGGTGACCAGTTTTTTCATCGAGATCGAGTCAGCCATGAGTCATGCCTCCCTCGAAGGTGCGGGTGAGCCTTTGTGGCGAGGGAGCTTGCTCCCGCTGGGTTGCGCAGCAGCCCCANGCACCCAAGCGGGAGCAAGCTCCCTCGCCACAGGGGTCGCGTTAACAGAGGAGCGTTTCATTTCACTTCCGGCGGCGTGGTAAAGGTGTGATACGGCGCCGGCGACGGCACGCTCCACTCCAGGCCTTCGGCGCCGTCCCACGGTTTGGCCGGGGCTGGCGCGCCGCCACGAATGGTCTTGATCACGATGAACAGGAAGAAGATCTGCGTGGCACCGAACATGAACGCGCCGATCGACGAGACCATGTTGAAGTCGGCGAACTGCAGGTTGTAGTCCGGAATCCGTCGCGGCATTCCCGCCAGTCCCACGAAGTGCATCGGGAAGAAGGTCAGGTTCATGCCGACGAATGACAGCCAGAAATGCAGCTTGCCGAGGGTTTCGTCGTACATGTGCCCGGTCCACTTCGGCAGCCAGTAATAGGCCGAGGCGAAGATGCCGAAAATCGCCCCCGGCACCAGCACGTAGTGGAAGTGCGCGACCACGAAGTAGGTGTCCTGGTACTGGAAGTCCGCCGGGGCGATAGCGAGCATCAGCCCGGAGAAACCGCCGATCGAGAACAGGATCACGAACGCCACGGCGAACAGCATCGGTGTCTCGAAGGTCAGCGAGCCTTGCCACATGGTGCTGGCCCAGTTGAACACCTTCACCCCTGTCGGGACGGCGATGAGCATGGTCGCGTACATGAAGAACAGTTCGCCCACCAGCGGGATGCCGACCACGAACATGTGGTGCGCCCAGACGATGAACGACAGGAACGCGATGCTCGCCGTGGCGTAGACCATCGAGGTGTAGCCGAACAGCGGCTTGCGCGAGAAGGTCGGGATGATCTGGCTGACGGCACCGAAGGCCGGCAGGATCATGATGTACACCTCGGGATGCCCGAAGAACCAGAACACGTGCTGGAACAGCACCGGGTCACCGCCACCGGCGGCACTGAAGAAACTGGTGCCGAAGTGGATGTCCATCAGCATCATCGTCACGCACCCGGCCAGCACCGGCATCACCGCGATCAGCAGGAACGCGGTGATCAGCCAGGTCCAGACGAACAACGGCATTTTCATCAGGGTCATGCCGGGGGCGCGCAGGTTGAGGATGGTGGCGATCACGTTGATCGCGCCCATGATCGAACTGATCCCCATCAAGTGGATGGCGAAGATGAAGTAGGTGACGCTTTCCGGCGCGTAGGTGGTGGACAGCGGCGCATAGAACGTCCAGCCGAAGTTCGGCCCGCCACCGGCGGTAAACAGGGTCGAGACCAGCAGCAGGAACGCCGCCGGCAGCAGCCAGAAGCTGAAGTTGTTCATCCGTGGCAGGGCCATGTCCGGCGCGCCGATCATCAACGGGATCATCCAGTTGGCGAGGCCGACGAACGCTGGCATCACCGCGCCGAAGACCATCACCAGACCGTGCATGGTGGTCATCTGGTTGAAGAACGCCGGTTCGACGATCTGCAGCCCGGGCTGGAACAGCTCGGCGCGGATCACCATGGCGAACGTGCCGCCGAGCAGGAACATGCAGAAGGCAAACCACAGATACAGCGTGCCGATGTCCTTGTGGTTGGTGGTCAGCACCCAGCGCATCAGGCCTTTGGCGGGGCCGTGGGCGTGGTCGGCGTGACCGTGGTCATCGATGACAGCGCTCATGGCCGGTCTCCTTTACGTGAGTGGACTGGGCGGGCCGGGGCGCGCTGCCCCGACCGATTGACGAAGTACGCAATGGACCGACTCATTTGCTTTCCGCCTGTTTGAGCTCAAGCACTTCTTTTGGTGTGACCATGTCGCCTTTGTTGTTGCCCCAGGCGTTACGTTCGTAGGTCACGACCGCTGCGATATCGACTTCCGACAACTGCTTGCCGAATGCGGCCATGGCGGTGCCCGGCTTGCCGAAGTACACGCGGTGCAGGTGATCGGCTTTGGGCCCGGTGGCAATCGGCGAGCCCTTGAGCGCCGGGAACATCGGCGGCAGGCCCTGGCCTTCGGCCTGGTGACAGGCGACGCAGGTGGTGTGATAGATCTTGTCGCCACGTTCCTTGAGTTCGTCCAGCGTCCATTCCTTGCTGGTCAGCTCCTTGAGCTGCGCGGCTTCGGCTTTGCGCTCGGCGAGCCACTTGTCGTAGTCGGCCTTCTCCTTGACGTCGACCACGATCGGCATGAAGCCGTGGTCCTTGCCGCACAACTCGGCGCACTGGCCACGGTAGAGGCCGGGCTTGTCGATGCGCGTCCAGGCCTCGTTGACGAACCCCGGAATCGCATCGCGCTTGACCGCGAACGCCGGCACCCACCACGAGTGGATGACGTCGGCGGAAGTCACGAGGAAGCGCACCTTGGCGCCGACCGGCAACACCAGCGGCTTGTCGACTTCGAGCAGGTAGTGCTCGCCCTTGGCTTCCTTGTTGTGAATCTGTTCGGCGGGGGTGGCCAGGTTGCTGAAGAATTCGACGTCCTGACCCAGGTATTTGTAGTGCCACTTCCATTGATAACCGGTGATCTGTATATCGATATCCGGCTCACTGGTGTCGTACATGCGGATCAGGGTGGCGGTCGCCGGAACGGCCATCGCCACCAGGATCAGCAGCGGCACGACAGTCCAGAGAATTTCAACGGTGGTGCTTTCGTGGAATTTTGCGGCGACCTGCCCGGTCGAGCGGCGATGCACGATCATCGACCAGAACATGGCACCGAAGACGATGATCCCGATCACCACACAGATCCAGAAAATGGTCATGTGCAGGTCGAATACTGCGTGACTGATTTCAGTCGCTCCAGGCGCCATATTCACAGTCCAGGCCGCCTGGGCCGGGCTGAAAATCGACCACAACAGGAGGCCCATCCAGACGTGTGGATGTCGCATCATTGCGGGTTCCCCTTATCGTTCTTGTTATCCCGTAGGCGCAACGCCTTCGGCAAGGGAGCGGCTGCATCAGACTACGAACTTGAATCGCCGGGCCTTGCTGCGTGGGCAGTCGGGCGTCATCAGCTAACTCCATTCAATGGCGAGTATAGACAGCCGCCGGAAATTGCAATGTCGTGGCGTTAATGTTCTGAAACAGCCGGGACTTGCGCTAAAGGGCACGAATGGAGAAGGATGCAGACGAGTGGTGGCGAACCGATATAACGCTGCTGCATCAAGGATGAAATAATTATGACAAATGCGTCTTAGCATTTTTCGTAAGCCAGCTAAGTTATGTCTTCCCTATTTCATTGCCTTGTTCCCTGGAGTTTTCATGAACACCGCCGCATTGCGCGAGCAGATCCAAAAAGCCCGACAGACCGAAAACGAAACCGGACGGCTCAAGCGTCAGCTGGAAGCCAAGTTGCCTCATCTGCATTCGGCCATTCAGTTGCCGGACGCTAACCGCGAAGACGCGTTGACGAGTTTTGTCACCGCCTATATCGATGAAGTACCAGACATGCTGGACGCAGCCAATGAAGTTGCCAGGGAAGCGGGAATCGAGTCGCAGATCAAACCGGTGCTGAAAATCGCCGAGCAGTACTTCCTCCAGCCGCCGGTCGGTCTGGACAGCCTGCTGGACGAAGCCTATCTGGCGCACCGCTTTGTCGAAGAGGTCAACGACCTGTACATCAAACACCTCGGCCAGCCACTGATCCCCTTGGACATGACGGTCGCCAACCTGATTGCTCACCAGCTGCTCGGTGAGGAATTTGCCAATCAACTGGATGAAGTCGTGCATCACACCATCGACGAGATGCTCGACGACGAGAGTTTTGCGCTGGAATCGGTAGAAGCCTACCGCGACAAACTGAGCAGCCCGGACACCGGTGCCGCATGGAAGCGCTGGCCGTGCATGGGCCGCCGCCTGGGCGTTGGCCTGGAGCTCGACCAGCCCGCTGCCTGAGTTACACACAATCCCATGTAGGAGCTGCCGCAGGCTGCGATCTTTTGATGTTGTTTTTAACAATCAAGAGCAAAAGATCGCAGCCTGCGGCAGCTCCTACAGGGGTTGAGTTCACCCCGCAGATTTAACCGGCCGCACCGATCCCGGTATTGGTCCGAACCCGCCCCTCCAATCGTCGCTTCAACCCACGCGACTCGATCAACAGCTTCGACCCCTTTGCCGCATTCGCCCGGCCCCACTCCTCCAGCAATTCCAGACACGAATGGTCGATGTAGCTCAGATGATTGAGCGGCACATGCACCGTTGTGCCCGCTGGAATGCTGCCCAGTACCTGGGTCAGTGCCGGTACCTTGAGAAAGGTCGCCGCGCCCACCAGACGCAATTCCATCTCACCGTCCTGCGGCAGGTCGATCAGGCTGATCTTCAGGCGCGACGCCTTGAACGCCAGTTTCAACATCGTCAGACCGAAACCGATCAACACACCGGTCAGCAGGTCGGTGAAGATGATCGCCAGCGCCGTGGCGGCGTAGGTGAACATCGGCATCCGCCCGTAACGGCCCAGACCGCGAAAGGCCTTGAGGTCCACCAGTTTGAAACCGGTGTACACCAGCACGCCTGCCAGACTCGCCACCGGAATGCTTTGCAGCACGCTCGACAACAACAGCACGAACGCCAGCAGCCACAAACCATGGAAGATCGTCGAATAGCGGGTGGTTGCGCCAGCCTGGACGTTGGCCGAACTGCGCACGATCACCCCGGTCATCGGCAGCGCACCGACCAGTCCGCAAAGCATGTTGCCGACGCCCTGCGCTGAGAGTTCACGGTCGAAGTCCGAGCGCACACCGCTGTGCATGCGATCCACCGCCGCCGCCGACAACAGGGTTTCGGCGCTGGCGATGAATGCCACGGCAAAAGCCGCAATCAGCAGGGTTGGATCAGCAAGGCTGAGCAAATCCGCCGGTTTCAGCCAGTCGATGGCATCGGCCAGATTCTCCGGCACCTCGACCCGTTTCACCTGCAACGCCAGCAGCAGGCTGGCACCCGTGGCCAGGCCAACGCCGAGCAGCGCACCGGGAATGAAGCGCAGCGAATGCGGACGCAATTTCTCCCACAGCCACATCACCGCAATGGTCGCCAGCCCGAGCAGTCCGGCCTGCCAGCCGAACGACGGCAAGGCTTGCGCCACCGCGCCGGGGAAGGCCGTGAGGTTATCCAGCCCCGAGGGCTGCGGCTTGGCATCCAGCATCACATGCACCTGCGACAGAACGATCAGCACACCGATCCCCGCAAGCATGCCGTACACCACCGCGGGCGCCGTCACCCGAAACCAGCACCCAAGCTTCAAACGCCCGGCCACCAGTTGCAGGAAACCGGCGAGCAGCAGAATCGGCCCGAGCATCTCGATCCCGTGCTGGCGCACCAGCTCGAACACCAACACCGCCAGACCGGCCGCCGGCCCGCTGACCTGCAACGGCGAGCCTGCCAGCCAACCCACCACCAGACCACCAATGATCCCGGTGATCAGGCCTTTGGCCGGTGGCAACCCGGAAGCAATCGCAATACCCATGCACAGCGGCAGGGCGACCAGAAATACAACCACCGAAGCCAGCAACTCCCGTGGCAGAACCGCTTTCAATTGAGCAGCACGCATGGTGACTCTCCCGAAGTTTTCTTCAGGCGTGGCTTCGCCGCACCGCTGAAACAGCGGCCGGCGTCAAACCACACAGATTTTTAGGAAGATTTAGAAGCGCGCTTTGGGCGTCGCCACCGGAATCGGATGGCTGCCGTCGAGCGGCAGGAAGCGTCCCTGATCCGCGTCGTAAGCTTTGATTTCGCTGGTTTCGATGTTGTAGACCCAGCCATGGATGAACAGATGACCGTTCGCCATGCGTGAGGCTACCGAAGGATGGGTACGCAAGTGCTGCAGTTGGGCGATGACGTTTTCCTCGGTGAGGATCGGCATGCTTTCTTTTTCGTCGGTGCAGTTGCAGTTGTCATGCACCATGGTCTTCGCCACTTCCGCATGACGCAGCCAGGCTTTGACTGTCGGCATTTTTTCCAGGCTGTCCGGATTGAGCACTGCGCGCATGGCGCCGCAGTCGGAGTGGCCGCAGATGATGATGTGTTGCACGCCCAGCGCCAGTACCGCGTATTCAATGGCGGTGGAAACGCCGCCGTTCATCTGGCCATAAGGCGGTACGACGTTGCCGACGTTACGGGTCACGAACAGATCGCCTGGCGAGCTCTGGGTGATCAGCTCGGGCACGATGCGCGAGTCGGCGCAGGTGATGAACATCGCCCGTGGCGATTGCGCCGTGGCGAGTTTCTTGAAGAGTTCTTCCTGTTGCGGGAAGACCTCATGATGAAAATGCAAAAAGCCGTCAACGATCGTTCGCAGCGCTGCATCGGCGGATTGCGCCCCAGGGACGGCTTGCGCCGACGCAGCCAACGGCTGTTTATCCTTGTCACTCATGATTCATCCTCTTTGGCGGATTCGGGGAGTCATTCCCGTGTATTCCGGTATGAAGCCAGTGGCTGTTTAAAACATCCGGGCCATCCCGACCCGTCAGTCACTCGATGAACAAGGTAGCCGCCGAAACTTAACTCAAACTGAATCAAGCGCTCTAGAACGTGTGTTCCAGGTCACAAAAAACGTGACTGAGGGTTACGACGGAAGGATTCCAGCCCCTCAACCATAGGGCCAATTGTCGCTAAATCAACGACATCTGGCGACCCGGTGGACAGAAGGCGGTGCAGTCGAGGTCATAGCCCTCGCGATGATTGAGATCGAGACGCTTGATCGTTTTGGCAAAGCGTTGCGCGAGCAAGTCGGCGAACGGCCCTTCGCCGCGCATCCGTGCACCGAAACGGCTGTCGTAGAGCTCGCCGCCACGGCTCTGGCGGATCAGGCTCAGGACATGGGCCGCGCGCTGCGGATAGTGCGCGTGCAGCCACTCCTCGAACAGCGGTGCCACCTCCAGCGGCAGGCGCAGCATCATGTAGGCGGCACTTTGCGCACCCGCCGCATGCGCCTCGGCCAGCAGGCTTTCGATTTCGCTGTCGTTGATCATCGGAATCATCGGCGAACACAGCACCCCCACCGGAATGCCTGCTTCGCGCATCACCCGGATCGCCCGCAACCGGGCCTTGGGTGCCGCGGCACGCGGTTCGAGGATGCGTTTGAGTTCATCGTCCAGCGTCGTCAGGCTGATCATCACCGCCACCAGCCGTTGTTGCGCCAGCTCCGTGAGCAGATCGAGGTCACGCAAGATCAGCGAGCCTTTGGTGACGATGGTCACCGGGTGCCGGTAGCGCAGCAGCACCTCGAGGGTCTGGCGGGTGATCCGGTGTTCACGTTCGATGGGTTGGTACGGGTCGGTATTGGAGCCGAGGTTGATCGGCGCGCACTGATAACCTTTTTTCCCAAGCTGTTCTTCCAGCACCTGGGCGGCGTTGGTCTTGGCGATCAGTCGGGTTTCGAAATCCAGCCCCGGCGACATGTCCCAATAGGCATGGCTCGGTCGCGCATAGCAATAGATGCAACCGTGCTCGCAGCCACGATAGGGGTTGATTGAGCGATCAAAGGGCAGGTCCGGCGAGGTGTTGCGAGTGATGATGGTTTTCGCGGTCTCGATCATCACTTCGGTGTTCTGCGTTTCGGGCACTTCCTGATACCAGCCGTCGTCCTCGGCCACCGAACGGTTCGGCGCGAAGCGGTTGTGCGGATTGGTCGCAGTGCCGCGACCACGAGGAGGCAAGGGCGTGTGCATCGCAAGTGTCCTGATTGCTGTATGTGCATACAGTATCGCTGGCGCGGGGAAACAGCCAGTGCCGTTCGGCGCAAGAACACAGGTCCTGTGGTTCATGGATTGATATATATATATATTTATCGCAAACCGAAGACACATCTTTCAACTGGCAGTACAACTTGCAATGTCGTTAGTATCCGCCTTGTTGTTATCTGTTATTCAATATTTAAAAGGAATTAAACGTGTCTTACTTTAACCATCGCGGCATCTTTTTGCAGAAACTTGGTCCGACTCCAGTTGATCCGGATGAAGTACTGGTGTCCATGCAGTTTGCGCTGAAGCAATCCGGCTGGGACGCAGAAAACGCCGTGCCGACCGACTCTCTGCTGGATTCGCGGATCATCATTGCGTCGTCCTATGACGGTGGCGAAACGTTCGATGTAAGCAATGAAAAAGATGTCGATGGGGATGGTGATATTGATGCAGATGATAAAGCCAAGTTGCTGGCACTGGCCAAGGCTTATGTAAGTATCATGAATCCATAATCTGGTCAGACGTCAGCTTAGTTGTGAGCTGAACAAAAAGCCCTGCCCGTATTAAATACGGGCAGGGCTTTTTTTAGTTGCTGCGGGTTACCTGACCAAGATCATCAGCCGAGGTGGTGGTCATGTCGCTGGTGCGTAGATGACTGACCTCGTCTGCGCTCACCGGTGCGCCTTTGTTGCCCCAACTGCCACGGATAAAACTCACCACGTCCGCCACTTCCTGATCCGACAAGCGCCAGGCGAAGCCCGGCATGGTGAAGGTCGATGGCGCGGTGTGGGTGGCCGGCAGGGTGCCGCCCTTGAGCACAATATGGATCAGCGAGGTCGGGTCTTCCGATTGCAGCACCGGATTGCCCGCCAGCGCCGGGAACACCCGGGTGTAGCCGTGGCCGTCGGTACGGTGGCAGGCCGCGCAGTTGTCGATGTACACCGCTGCGCCGCGTTGACTGTCGTCGCCGTTCCACAGGGCTTTGGCGGCTTTCTCGTCGTACTGGTGCGGCTGATCGTTCGGATCAACTGCTGGCAGTGACTTGAGGTAGCGGGCAATCGCAGTGAGGTCGGCGTCGGTCATGTATTGCATGCTGTGAGTCACCACATCGCTCATGCCGCCGAACACTGCGCTGCGGTCGCTGCGTCCGGTCTTGAGGAACTGCACCAGTTGCGCTTCGCTCCAGCTGCCCAGGCCATCCTTGTGATCACCGCGCAGACTTTTGGCGATCCAGCCTTCCAGCGGTGCGCTGCCGGCGAGGAAGCTCTTGCCATCTGCCGCGCTCAGGGATTTTTCCTGCATGGTCAGCGCCCGTGGCGTATGGCAGGCGCCGCAATGGCCGAGACCTTCGACCAGATAGGCGCCGCGATCGATCACCGGATCATCCGAGGTGGCCTTGTAGTCCTCGACCTTCGGCGCAAACAGCCAGCGCCAGCCCATCAGCGGCCAGCGCATGCTCAGCGGCCATGGAATGTCGCTGGCCTCGTTCTCCTGCGCCACCGGTTCGACGCCGTGCATGAAGTAGGCGTACAGCGCCTGCATGTCGGTTTCGCTGACACGGGCGTAGGACGGATACGGCATCGCCGGGTACAACGTACTACCGTTTTTGGCGACGCCGTGGCGCACCGCTTGGTCGAAGTCCTCGAAGCTGTAATCACCGATGCCGGTTTTGTCCGGGGTGATGTTGGTCGAGTAGATCGTGCCGATCGGCGTTTCCATCGGCAGGCCGCCGGCGAACGGTTTGCCGCCCTTGGCGGTGTGGCAGGCCACGCAGTCGCCGGCGCGGGCGAGGTATTCGCCTTGTTTGATCAACGCCTGATCGACGTCGGCGGCGTGCACGGCAGCACTGCCGAGCAGGGCCAGGGTGGCGATAACGAGATTGTTCATGGTCATCGCTCCTTAAGCCTGAACCAGCGGGCCGGGGTTTTTCAGGTACTGCTCGCGGATCGCCTTGGCCGACCAGTAGGTCAACGCCGCCACCAATCCGGTCGGGTTGTAACCCAGTCCTTGCGGGAATGCCGAAGCCCCCGGCACGAACACGTTGTGCACGTCCCAGCTCTGCAGGTAACGGTTCAGGGCACTCTTTTTCGGATCGGTGCCCATGATCGCGCCACCGTTGAGGTGGGTGGTCTGGTAGGCCGCAGTGTTGAAGTGATCACCGACCTGCTTGCCGATCACCGCAATGGCTTTCGGGCCCATGGCTTGGGCGACCTTGCCCATTTTCTCGACCATGAAGCGGTTCATCTTGATGTCGTTTTCCTGCCAGTCGAAGGTCATGCGCAGCAGCGGCAAACCGTAGGCATCGCGGTACACCGGATCCAGATCAAGGTAGTTGCCACGGTAGGACTGGTGCGCGCCGTGGGCGTCCATCGACACTTGGTGGGTGTAGTAATCGGCGGTCGCGCGTTTCCACTGGCTACCCCAGGCTGGCGTGCCGGGCGGGTTCGAGGTACCGGCAATCGGACGGCTGCCGGCCTGGTTGACCCACATCGGCGAGCCGCCGACGAAGCCGTGCGGGCCGTGGTCGAAGTTGTCGGCGTTGAAGTCATCCAGCGCCACACCGTTGCCGCCCGCCCCGATGAAGTTGTTGGTGTGGGTGTCCTTGTCGAAGAACGCCTTGATGGTCGCCATGTTCTGGTAGGCGAAGTTACGCCCGACCACGCCTTCGCCGCTGATCGGGTCGTACGGTTTGCCGATGCCCGAGAGCAGCATCAGGCGCACGTTGTGCAGCTGGAAGGCGCCGAGGATCACCAGATCCGCCGGTTGCTCGATCTCGCGGCCCTGGCCATCGATGTAAGTCACGCCGGTGGCCTTGGACTTGGTGCTGTCGAGATTGACCCGCAGCACATGCGAGTTGGGCCGCAATTCGAAATTCGGCAGCGGCTTGAGCGCTGGCAGAATGTTCACGTTCGGCGACGCCTTGGAATACATGTAGCACACGTAACCGCTGCAGAATCCGCAGAAATTGCACGGGCCCATCTGTGCGCCGTAGGGATTGGTGTACGGGCCTGAAGTATTTGCCGACGGCAGGTTGTAGGGTTTGTAACCGACCTCTGTCGCCGCTTTGCCGAACAGTTGTGCGGAAACGGTGTTTTTCTGCGCTTCCAGCGGGAACGGATTGGAGCGATCCGGTGCGTAAGGGTTGCCGCCCTTGCCCTGACCGACCAGTTGGCCCTTCACGGTCCAGGCCTGGCCGGAGGTGCCGAAGACCTTTTCGGCGAAATCGAAGAACGGCTCCAGCTCTTCATAGCTGACGCCGAAGTCCTGGATGGTCATGTCCTTGGGGATAAAACTTTTGCCGTAACGCTCTTCGTAGTGGCTGCGCATGCGTAGCTCGATCGGATCGACGCGAAAGTGCACGCCCGACCAGTGCAAACCGGCGCCGCCGACGCCATTGCCCGGCAGAAACGCACCCAACTGGCGATTCGGCAGGGCGATGTCGTTGACGCTGTGGCGGATGGTGACGGTTTCTTTCGAGATGTCCTGAAAGAGTTTTTTGCGCACGCTGTAGGTGAGTTCGTCGATGACCTGCGGATAGTTGCCGTCAGGGTAGGTGTCCTGCATCGGCCCGCGCTCCAGCGCCAGCACGTTGAGCCCGGCTTCGGTCAGCTCCTTGGCCATGATCGCGCCAGTCCAGCCGAAACCGACGATCACCGCGTCGACCTTCTTCATTACGGTTGCCATGCTCAAGCCCTCTCGCCGCGAATTGAAACTGCCGGGAAGGGGTACTGCTCGTTGCGTTCCACCCAATCCATGAAATCGGCGCGGGCGCCGGGGAAGCCGATCATGGTCCAGCCGACCATGCCTTTATTGCCGCCGTGGATCGGGTCGCAGAAGAACCCTTCCTTGGTGTTTTGCAGCAGCAGGTTGAAGAAAATCTTCGCCGGAACCGCATCGAACTGCGGTTTGCCCGCTTCGAGTTGCTTGAGCAAATCCTCTCGGGTAGCGCTGTCTTGCTCGGCAAATGTTTTACCGTTGAGGGATTTTGCCCACTGATCCGTGGCAGCGATGCCCAGACGATAGATCTCTTTGGGCACCAGTTTGCTCTGCCAGCCCATCTCCGGCGCAGCGTCGGCGTTGAACGGACCCTGCATGTACCACAGGGCACCGGCGGCGTACGGGGTGTTCATCTGGCGGTCGATGTATTCCGGCACGCCGGCTTCCAGAGCCCCCGGGCCTTGCTCGTCATTGGGGATGAGGTGCGCCACGGCGGCGTTGATGAAGGCCCATTCCTCGGCGGTGAAATAGCTCGGCAGATAAGCGCTGGCGTCAGCCTGGGCCGGTGTGGCTGCGGGCGCCGTCGGGGTGGCTTCAGGGGCAGCTTGCAACACGCTGCTGCCCAAGCCGGTGCCGGCGAGGGTAACCACGGGAATCAGGGTCAGGGATTTGCGCAAAAACTCACGCCGCGGGTTGTCTCGATCTGCATCAGACATGGGGTGCACCTCATCAGGCATTGATGGTTGTCCGTTTCTGCGAACGGCTTGAGCATTTTTTCGTCGCGGCGCGCGGCCCGTTTGACCGGGAAAAAGGGGACGCCTGCAACATCGTGTGACAAATGGTAGCAGGCTAATCATCGGGATGAACCGATTCAGTGGGAAAAAGCCTCGGTTTTTTACCCGGCGCTGAATGAAATCGCCCGGATTCACAATTCTTTGACAAGAGCCTCACAGGGCTTTGACCGTCAGACGTGGAAGCTGCGAGGCCTTTCATTGATGAATTCCGATTACGGTCAGCCCAGCATGTCTCGAGTGCGTCTTTTTCCTGTTTTGTGTTTGTCGCTTGTCGCTCTGCTGCACTTGATGCCGGCCCAGGCTGATGCCGCTGTCACATCGCGCCCGCCGGAGTGGGCGCAACCGGTGGAAGTGCAGTACAACCTGTTCCAGATGTCGCCAACTCTGTACCGCAGTGCCTTGCCGGATGGCGGCGCGGTGCCGTTGCTGAAAAATCTCAAAGTGGCGACGGTGATCAACTTCCTGCCGGAAGCCGACAGCAGCTGGCTGTCCGAGCCGGGCATCAATCAAGTGCAACTGCCTTATCGCACCAACCACGTCGATGACGCCGATGTGCTCAAGACGCTGCGCGCGATTCAGGCTGCCGAAGCCAACGGCCCGGTGCTGATGCACTGCAAACACGGTTCCGACCGCACCGGCCTGATGGCGGCGATGTACCGAATCGTGGTGCAGGGCTGGAGCAAGGAAGACGCGCTGAATGAAATGACTCAGGGCGGTTTTGGTGAAAGCGGCCATTTCAAGGATGGCGTGCGCTACGTGATGCAGGCCGATGTCGACAAACTGCGCACCGCGCTGGCCAACGGCGACTGCAGCACCAGTGCCTTTGCCACTTGCTCGATGAAGAGCTGGTTCCAGTCAGTCAACCTCAAGTAAGCCGCACCCTCCACGGCATTGCACCGTGGAGGGTTATTTGCCGGCTCAGTCTTCGGACTTTTTCTTCAGCTTCGGATTCGGAAAGAACTGCACGGCCTGGACCGTCTTGTCCGGCGCCGGCTTGAGCGCGCTGGTATTGACCCGCGTGCCCAGTTCCTTGGGAACCGACAGCCCTTGCTCGTTCAGCGTATCCGAGTAACCGCAGGCCACGCACTCGCGGTGCGGCACGCTGTCCTCGTTCCACATCATCAGTTTGTCCGGCTCGCTGCACGCCGGGCAGACAGCCCCGGCGATAAAGCGCTTCTTGGTAATCACAGGTGCCTCACTCATGCTGCTGCGTCCTCACTCAGGCCGCTATGGCGCAAGAGTGCGTCAATCGATGGCTCACGGCCACGGAAGTCGACGAACAGCACCATGGGGGCCTGCGAACCGCCACGCGCCAGAATCGCTTCGCGGAAGGCGCGACCGGTGTCGGCGTTGAGCACGCCATCCTCTTCGAATTTGGAGAAGGCATCCGCCGACAGCACTTCCGCCCACTTGTAGCTGTAATAGCCCGCCGCGTAACCGCCGGCGAAGATGTGCGCGAAGCTGTTGGGGAAGCGGTTGTACGCCGGTGGACGCATCACCGACACCTCGTCGCGCACGCCTTCCAGCACTTGCGCCACGCTGCGGTCGTCACCGTGAGTGGCGTGCAGTTCGAAGTCGAACAGCGAGAATTCCAGCTGACGGACCATCATCAGCCCGGACTGGAAGTTCTTCGCCGCGAGCATTTTCTCCAGCAGGTCTTGCGGCAGCGGCTCGCCGGTTTCGTAATGACCGGAAATCAGCGCGAGGCCTTCCGGCTCCCAGCACCAGTTTTCCATGAACTGGCTTGGCAGCTCGACCGCATCCCACGCCACGCCGTTGATCCCGGAAACACCGGCGTGATCAACGCGGGTCAGCAGGTGATGCAGGCCGTGGCCGAATTCGTGGAACAGGGTGGTCACTTCATCGTGGGTCAGCAGCGCAGGCTTGCCGCTGTCGGCCGGGGTGAAGTTGCACACCAGGTTGGCCACCGGGCTTTGCAGCACGCCGTCAACGGTGCGGCGACGGTCGCGGGCGCCGTCCATCCACGCGCCGCCACGCTTGTTGGCGCGGGCGTAGAGGTCGAAGAAGAAGCGCCCGACGTGCTGGCCGTTTTCCTTGATTTCGAACAGGCGCACGTCCGGGTGCCAGGTGTCGAAGCCTTTCAATTCGGCGATTTCGATGCCGTACAGACGCTGGACGATAGCGAACAGACCGCCGAGGACTTTATCGATCGGGAAGTAGGCGCGCAGGGTTTCCTGAGCGACGCTGTAGCGCTGCTCGCGGAGTTTTTCCCCGTAGAAACCGCTGTCCCAGCTCTGCAGATCGGCGCAGCCCTGTTCGGCGGCGAAGGCGCGCAGCTGCTGCAGATCCTGCGCGGCAAACGGTTTGCTGCGCTTGGCCAGGTCGCGCAGGAAGTTCAGCACCTGATCGCTGGACTCGGCCATCTTCGTGGCCAGGCTCAGCTCGGAGAAGCTGGCGAAGCCCAAGAGTTTTGCCAGTTCCTGACGCAGGTCGAGGATCTCTTCCATCACCGGGCCGTTGTCGTTCTGCCCGGCGTTCGGGCCTTGATCCGACGCACGGGTGCAGTAGGCGGCGTAGACTTCTTCCCGCAGCGCACGGTCCTGGGCGTAGGTCATCACCGCGTAGTAGCTCGGGAATTCCAGGGTGATCAGCCAGCCGTCAAGGCCTTTGGCCTGGGCGGCAGCGGCCATTTGCGCCTTGGCCGAGTCGGTCAGGCCGGCGAGGGCGGCTTCGTCGGTGATGTGCTTGGTCCAGGCTTGCGTGGCGTCGAGCAACTGGTTGGAGAAGCGGCTGCCCAGCTCGGACAGTTTGCTCTGCACTTCGGCGTAACGCTTCTGTTCGGCTTCCGGCAGGTCGATACCCGACAAACGGAAATCGCGCAGGGCGTGTTCCAGAATGGTTTTTTGCGCCACGTCGAAATTGGCGGCTTCCGGGCTGTTGGCCAGCGCTTCATAAGCCTGGAACAGCTCGCGGTTCTGACCCATCTCGGTGGAGTAGGCGCTCAGGGCCGGCAGGCAGGACTCGTAGGCCTCGCGCAGTTCAGCGCTGTTGCACACGGCGTTGAGGTGGCTGACCGGGCTCCACGCAGCGCCGAGGCGATCGTTGAGTTCGTCCATTGCCAATACCAGGCCGGCCCAGGTCGGGTTTTCGACTTGAGTCTTGAGGATTTCGGCGATGGCGGCGCGGTTGTCGGCCAGGATGGTTTCAATGGCTGGCAGCACGTGTTCGGCACGGATCGTGGAGAACGGCGGCAGGTCGTAGGACTGCAGAAGAGGGTTGTTCACGCTCACGGTTGGCACCTTGGCTGGGAGAAACATGCGCCCATCTTAATTACAATCGGCACTCACCGCAGCTATCGGCGACAGAGAGAGAAATTATCGTGTCCGTTCGCAAGTACCAGAATCACACCCCGCAGCTCGGTAAAGGCGCGTTTGTCGACGCCTCCGCGGTGGTGATCGGCGACGTCGAAATCGGCGAAGACAGCTCCGTGTGGCCGCTGACCGTGATCCGTGGCGACATGCACCGCATCCGCATCGGTGCGCGCACCAGCGTGCAGGACGGTTGCGTGTTGCACATCACCCACGCCGGTCCATTCAACCCGGACGGTTTTCCGCTGCTGATCGGCGATGACGTGACCATCGCCCACAAGGTCATGCTGCATGGCTGCAGCGTTGGCAGCCGCGTATTGATCGGCATGGGCAGCATTGTCATGGACGGCGCGCAGGTCGAGGATGATGTGATCATCGGCGCCGGCAGCCTGGTACCACCGGGCAAGCGCCTGGAAAGCGGCTTCCTGTACGTGGGCAGCCCGGTGAAACAGGTCCGTCCGTTGACTGACAAGGAACGCGCCTTCTTCACCTACAGCGCGGCGAACTACGTGAAGCTCAAGGACCTGCATCTGGCCGAAGGCTACGACCAGCTCTGAATCGACCTACACCTGCTCAGGATTTCTCATGCATTACCAGACCGTACTGTTCGACCTCGATGGCACCCTGACCGACCCGCGAGAGGGCATCACCCGATCCATCCAGTTCGCTTTGAGCAAACTCGGCATCGACGAGCCGGACCTGAGCAAACTCGAACACTTCATCGGCCCGCCGCTGTTGCAGGCGTTCATGCAGTTCTATGGCTTCGACGAGGCCAAGGCCTGGGAGGCGGTGAATTTCTATCGCGAACGCTTCAAAGTCACCGGCCTGTACGAAAACCGTGTGTTCGATGGCGTCACACCGTTGCTCGAGACCCTGAGCGGGCAAGGGCGACAGCTGTACATCGCGACCTCCAAACCTTGGGAGTTCGCCCGGGAAATCGCCCGGCACTTCGACTTCGCCAAACACTTCAAGGTGATCTACGGCAGTGAGCTGGATGGCACGCGGACCAACAAGGTCGAGCTGATTGCGCATCTGATCGCTGAAGAAGGGCTGGATCCGCGCAACACGCTGATGATCGGCGATCGCAAGCACGACCTGATCGGCGCGCACAGCAACGGCGTGGACGCGGCGGCGGTGGGGTATGGGTTTGGCAGTTTTGAAGAGTTGAGCGCTGAGGCGCCGGCTTATCACTTTGAAACGCTGGCCGAGTTGCATCAGGCGTTTTTGCGGCGCTGATGAGTCAGTCTTCGCCAGCAAGCCCGCTCCCACAGGTGAGCAGTGTGCGCAGGTTCACCCGAATCCATGTGGGAGCTGGCTTGCCAGCGATGAGGCCGGATCAGCCGACATCAGTTCAAGATCCGGCCAAAGCTTTCAAGGCCGCTTTACGCTCCGCGACAGGTAACCCGCCTAGCTTCTCGACCTCAACATAAAACCGCTCCCAATCCCCGCCAACCTGCCTGAACAACGCCGCAAACGCGGGCACCCACTGGTCATACAGCCCAAACGGCAACAACCGCGCATTGTTCAGCGGCAGATTCACCCACGCGTCATAACGCTTGTCCCCAGCCCACTGGCTGTCGCGCATGACCCGGTAATCGCGCCGAAACTGCTCGAACGCCGCCGCTTTACGCTCGCGCATCTGCTCGGCCGGCAGCGGCTGGGCGTAGAGTGCTTCAAGCCGCGACCGCGTTTCGAGTACCCGTTCGATAAATTGATCACGCTGTTTGAGCCGCGAGTCGGTATCCGCCGGTAGACCACGAAACGCCCGCCACTGTCGGGTTCCTTCCTGCTCGACAAATGTGGCGAAGGACTCGTTGAACTCGGTGTCGTCCTTTACATAAAAGCGCTGATGCGCCAGTTCATGAAAGATCAGCGTAGCCAGACGCTCATCGCCCCAGCCCATCATCGAATTGAGGATCGGGTCATTGAACCAGCCGAGGGTCGAATAGGCCTCGACGCCGCCAATCGACACATCCATGCCTTGCAGACGCTGGATCGCCGCTTCGCCGCGCGCGGCGCTCTGGCTGTAGTAGCCGCGATAGGCCACGCAACCGGCGATCGGGAAGCAATGGTTCTGCGGCTTCAGGGAAAACTCCGGGGTGGCGAACACGTTCCACACCACATAGGGCCGGCCAATGTCGGCGTATAGCCGATAGCTCTGGTTGTCCGGCAGGTGCAGGTGTTCGCTGGCAAAGTTCCGGGCCTTCTGTGACTGGCGCAGGTGCGTGCGCAGCTTGGCGTCGCGGCTCGGGTCGGCGATCACCTTGGCCACTGGCTCGCGCGCGCGCAGCAACTGCAATTGGCCGCTCGCCAACTGGCTGTAATAGCTGACGCTGGAACAACCGTTGAGCAACAAAAACATCACACCCGGAAACAAAATCCGAAAAACGCGATCAAGTAACCCATGGCTTGGAAGCGGCCTGCTCAAAATAAAAATCCTTTGGAAAGTCTGCCCGCAAGACTATCCCGCCATTTGGAGCTTCGCTATGCGCATGTTGTTGCTGACAGGAGGCCTGCTGACGCTGGCCGGATGTGCCGGATTCGGAATGCCCGACCCTGACCCCTCGCAAGCCTGGATCGATCTCGATGCCCGGCAACAGGACACGGCGCTGCAAGCGCTGAAGGTCGATGACAAGGCGACCGTCGACAAACGTTATTTTGAGGTCGAGCCCGGCAGCCACCAATTACAGGTGCGCTACCAATTCCCGGTCGAAGCCACCAACATCGGCCCCGATGCCGAACCGCTATGGCGCGACTGCCAGTTGAATTTGAAATTCAAGGACTTCAACGCCGGTCAGCGCTATCAGCTGCAAGCTGGCAGCATCGGTTTCCGGCCATGGGCGAAGCTCTATGACGAGCAGCACAATGTGGTCGGCCAAGGTACGCCGGCAGGCTGTCAGCGCACGTGATCAGCGCTATGCTGGAAGTCTGAATCCTTGGACATCCATCATGCGCAAGTTGATGTTGTTGCTCGCAGTCGGCGCTATCGCCGGCTGCCAGACGCCACTGCCGCCGGTCGATCCGCAAATGGCCTGGGTCGACTTCTCAACCCCGACCCCCGGCGGAAAACTGCTCATGGCCGAGCGCCTGGACAATCAACGGCTGACTGATGGGCGTTTCTTTCAGGTCACGCCTGGTAGCCACGAGCTGCGGGTGCGGTTTGACTTCGAGGTGTTTGGTGGCGGCGGTGCGCTGATGACCGGCCCGATCGAGCGGCTGTGCTACCTGTACATCCGCTACGACCATTTCGAAGCCGGCCAGCGTTATCTGCTGGAAGGTCGCTCGCTAGGGTTCACCCCGAGCGCCCGCCTGTACAACGCCAAGCATGAGATCGTAGCTGAGGATCACGACATGGACTGCCTCAGCTGAGACGGATCAGTTGTCGTTCTTCTGATAAATAATTGCCTTGCTGCCGTTTTCACAGGTGCCCACGACCATGGCCACGTCGTGCTTGTCGGCCTCTTCCTTGCTGACGATTTCCAGCGTGTAGGACGGCACGGCGTTCGCCTGGATCTTTACTTCGATTTCTTTTCTGAGTTCTTCACAGTCTTTCGGTGCGGCAAGAACCGTTGTGGCCAATGCACTGCAGAGGATCGCCAAGCCAATACGTTTCATATCCTGAAGCTCCATGGGGCAGCGCGCACGGGCGTGCGCTGAAGCTGCTGTCACTTATTCGACCATATTCTTGCAGCGCAGGTTCTGATGTCGCTCACATCTTCAGCAATTGCGGTGCTATTCAGTCCACCTTCGCGAGCAGGCTCGCTCCCACTTTGAAATGCATTCCAAAGTGGGAGCGAGCCTGCTCGCGAATGGGTCAGTCAGCGCCGACTTAGCTGACCAGCGAAGCCTCAAGGGTAATCTTCGCATTCAATACCTTGGATACCGGGCACCCTTCCTTGGCCTTGTTGCTCAGTTCTTCAAACTGCGCCTGAGTAGCGCCCGGGATTTTCGCCTTGAGGATCAACTTGATCGCGGTGATGGCAAAGCCACCCTCGACCTGATCCAGCGTGACCTCTGCCTGAGTATCGATGCTCTCGGCCTTCAGACCCGCATCACCGAGAATCATCGAAAACGCCATGGAAAAACAGCCGGCATGCGCGGCGCCGATCAGTTCTTCCGGGTTGGTGCCCTTACCGCCCTCGAAGCGGGCCTTGAAGCCGTAAGGCGCTTCTCTGAGGACGCCGGTCTCGGTAGAGATCGAGCCGATGCCGGTTTTCAGATCGCCTGCCCAATGCGCGGATGCTTTCTTCACGATAGCCATGTCTGCCTCCTCAAGATCTGGCGCGAAACGCCGCGCCGTCGTGGTTTTTGCTTGCAAGGCTTCTGAGGATAGACGCCGGGACAAAGTTCAGCTCAGGTGAATCGTTGACTTTTTTAGTAGGATTTTTCCCTCAGCTATTGAAACTCGGGTATATGCCCTCATTGCACAGAACACGCTTATGAATTCGGCAGGTTTTCGTTCGCAAGAAAAAACCTGCACCCCACTCGGAGACGCAGGTTTATGAAGCAACTGTCCGACGTAAAGTTTTCCACCCTCGATCTGGTGCCGGTGCGCGAGAACGGTAGCCCGGCGCAATCGCTGCGCAACTCGCTGGATCTGGCGCAGCACGTCGAGAAATTCGGCTACACCCGCTTCTGGGTGGCCGAGCACCACAACATGGACGGCATCGCCAGCTCCGCCACCTCGGTGCTGCTGGGTTATCTGGCCGGGGGGACTTCGACGATTCGCGTCGGCTCCGGCGGGGTAATGCTGCCCAACCACGCACCGCTGGTGATCGCCGAGCAGTTCGGCACTCTTGAAAGCCTGTACCCGGGACGCATCGATCTGGGGCTGGGCCGCGCGCCCGGGTCCGACCAGATGACGGCCCGCGCTCTGCGCCGCGAACGCTCCGGCAGTGCCGACGATTTCCCGGAAGACGTCGCCGAGCTGGCGCGCTTCCTCGGCCCGCGCACTCCGGATCAACGGGTGATCGCCATGCCCGGCACCGGCACCCATGTGCCGATCTGGCTGCTCGGCTCCAGCCTGTTCAGCGCGCAACTGGCCGGTGAGCGCGGCTTGCCTTACGCCTTCGCCTCGCACTTCGCTCCACGTTTCATGCATGAGGCGATTCGCGTCTATCGCAACCACTTCAAGCCCTCGGCGGTGCTCGATAAACCGTACGTGATGCTCGGGGTACCGCTGGTGGCGGCGGATACCGATGAGCAGGCCGATTACTTGGCGACCTCGGTGTATCAGCGAATTCTGGCGCTGATGCGTGGGCAGAGTCTGGTGCAGCGTCCGCCGGTGAAAACCATGGACGGCCTGTGGCTGCCTCATGAGCGCGAGGCGGTGGGGGATTTCCTCGGCCTGGCGATGGTCGGCAGCCCGCAGAAGATCCGCGCGAAACTGGAAGTGCTGGTCGAGCAGACTCAGGCCGACGAGCTGATTTTCACTTGCGACCTGTATGAACACGCCGATCGCCTGCATTCCTACGAACTGCTGGCGCAGGTCATGAAAGGATAAACGCGGCGCCCTGTAGGAGCTGTCGAGTGAAACGAGGCTGCGATCTTTTGATCTGATTTTTCAAAGCCACGATCAAAAGATCGCAGCGTGCCGCAGCTCCTGCATGTAAATCATCGCCCACAAAAAAGCCGACGCCTTCGCGTCGGCTTTTGCATTTCAGGCGCAATCAACCGCGTTTGTAGACGATTTCCTTGGCGCCGCCTTCACAGGTGCCGACGACTTTGCCGTCAGCGGCCGCACCCTTGTCGACAACCTCCAGTGAATACCCGGAAACGTGCTTGGCATCCAGCTTCGCCGCAATTTCGCTTTTCAACTCTTCACAAGGCTTGCCAGCAGCCAACGCGCCACCCGCAAGGCTCAACAAACCTACTGCCAATATGAACTTCTTCATCGGTCGCACTCCCTGGTCGGATTAAAAGAGGCGGGCACCGGCTCTGCCGATGCGCTCACCTTGTAGCGCTTTGCCATTCCTATGGCACTCGGCCAGCGCGCAAGTTCAGAAGCGTAGCCCAAACTCAGCTGCTGGCAATGCGGAAGCCGACTTTGAGGGTTACCTGGAAATGCGCAGCCTTGCCGTCCTTGATGTGGCCACGCGTCTCGACCACTTCAAACCACT
The DNA here is from genome assembly GCF_052045635.1 of Pseudomonas sp. 22189. Classification (NCBI taxonomy): domain Bacteria; kingdom Pseudomonadati; phylum Pseudomonadota; class Gammaproteobacteria; order Pseudomonadales; family Pseudomonadaceae; genus Pseudomonas; species Pseudomonas sp. 22189. The sequence continues at coordinate 17,336 of NZ_JBQEPG010000028.1, read as the reverse complement.
CCAGATGCTTGATGCTCTTGTTGGCTTCGGCCAGCGCGTTGTTGATGGCGTCTTCGATGCTGCTGGTGGACGAGCCGACCAGCTCGACTTTCTTGTAGGTGTGATGGTCACTCATGGCGATCTCCTTGACGTGTGGATTTGAGACTAGCAGTGAATCTGCACTGTTGATTTCGGCGGCTCGATGCAAGCGAAGTTCAGATTTTCTGCACTTTCTCAAACCGCTGAAGTCCCAACCAACACACGCCACTCATCACCAATGCAGGAGAGCCACCATGGCCAACACCTCTTTACGTAAAGCCTCGTTGCAAAGCATGGAAGCCGAGATCGAGAGTCTGCTCAAATCGTTGGAAAGCCTGAAGGACGACGCGTCCGACGAGTCGCGCAAGACCCTCAAGGCGCTCAAGAGCAACGCTGAAAGCGCGCTGAAACATTCGCGCAGCCTGCTCAGCGATGCCTATGAAGAAGTCAAAGTCAAAACCCGCGAGACCGGCATCGCCACCCGCGATTACGCTCAGGAACATCCTTGGACCACTGCCGGTGTGGCCGTCGGTGCAATCGGTCTGCTGGCCGCTTACCTGCTGTTCAAGCGCGGCGAGTGATCCGTCTGGCGCAGCTCGTTCTTGAGCCATTGCGCCAGTTGCCGGGCGCGCCCGTCTGCGGCGCGCTTGGGTAGCCACAACGCCAGTTGCGCCGGGGTTTCGCAGAAGCCCCACGGTGCAACCAGGCGACCGGCCTTCAGGTCTTCGGCCACCAGCGGCTCGGGCGCGATTGCCACGCCAAGTCCGGCCACTGCGGCTTCCAGCAGATAATACAAATGCTCAAAACCTTGCCCCAACTTCAACGCCTTGGCGTCGAGGTGATTTTGCTGTGCCCAGCTCGGCCAGGCTTGCGGACGCGACGTGGTGTGCAGCAGCGGCTCGCTGAGCAAGGCTGACGCCGGCGCTGCCTGCAGGCGTTGATGACCGCTGAACAGCGGGCTCAGCACCGGGCCGATACGTTCTGCGGCCAGTTCGTAGACCTGCATGTCTACCGGCCATGGTGGCTCGGCGAAGAGCAGCAAGGCATCGAGACCTGGGCGCCGTGGATCGAGATCACCTTCGCCAGCTGACAGGTGCAGACGCAAGTCCGGCAAGTCCGCGTTGAGTCGTCCCAGGCGTGGAATAAACCAGCGCGCCAACAGACTGCCGGAGCAGCCGAGCACGAACGGCGCGTCAGCGGTGTTTTGCGTCAGCTCGGCACACACACTGCGCAACCGATCAAAGGCCTCAGCACTGGCGTCTCGCAGACGGACCCCGGCATCTGTGAGTTTCAAGCCGCGACCATCCTTGACGAACAGGCTCACGCCCAGATGCTCTTCGAGCACTTTGAGCTGACGGCTGACTGCACCATGAGTGACGTGCAGTTGCTCGGCAGCCTGACTGACGCTGTTCAGTCGGGCGGTGGCTTCGAATGCGCGCAAGGCGTTCAGCGGGGGAAGGTCATGGCTCATGATATCTGTGAGTTTTCCTGACAGGTTGTGGCGATCTTATCGGTTTTCAGCCTGGAAGGTCAGGGGTAGAGTGGCGTCATTGTCTTCTGACCCGAATTCACCTGGAGCACATCATGACCCAGACTTCGAACACCTCCAACCTGCGCAGCGGCCCTGACGATAACGGCCTGTTCGGCGCGTTCGGCGGCCGCTACGTGGCGGAAACCCTGATGCCGTTGATCCTCGATCTGGCCCGTGAATACGAAGCGGCCAAGGAAGATCCAGCGTTTAAAGAAGAGCTGGCCTACTTCCAGCGTGACTATGTCGGGCGTCCGAGCCCGCTGTACTTCGCCGAGCGTCTGACCGAGTTCTGCGGCGGCGCGAAGATTTACCTCAAGCGCGAAGAGCTGAACCACACCGGCGCGCACAAGATCAACAACTGCATCGGCCAGATCCTGCTGGCGCGGCGCATGGGCAAGAAACGCATCATCGCCGAGACCGGTGCCGGCATGCACGGCGTGGCGACTGCTACCGTGGCCGCACGTTTCGGTCTGGATTGCGTGATCTACATGGGCACCACCGACATCGAACGCCAGCAGGCCAACGTGTTCCGCATGAAGCTGCTGGGCGCCGAAGTGATCCCGGTGGTGGCCGGCACCGGCACTCTGAAAGACGCGATGAACGAAGCGCTGCGTGACTGGGTGACCAATGTCGACAGTACCTTCTACCTGATCGGCACCGTGGCCGGCCCGCACCCGTACCCAGCCATGGTGCGCGACTTCCAGGCGGTGATCGGCAAGGAAACCCGCGAGCAGCTGCAAGCCCAGGAAGGTCGTCTGCCGGACAGCCTGGTGGCGTGCATTGGTGGCGGTTCCAACGCCATGGGCCTGTTCCACCCGTTCCTCGATGATCAAAGCGTCGAAATCATCGGCGTCGAAGCGGCCGGTTACGGCATCGAAACCGGCAAGCATGCGGCCAGTCTGAACGGCGGCGTGCCGGGTGTGCTGCACGGCAACCGTACCTTCCTGTTGCAGGACGACGATGGCCAGATCATCGACGCCCACTCGATTTCCGCCGGTCTCGATTATCCGGGCATTGGCCCTGAGCACGCCTGGTTGCATGACATCGGCCGCGTTCAGTACACCTCGGTCACCGACGACGAAGCCCTCGCTGCGTTCCACCAGTGCTGCCGCCTCGAAGGCATCATCCCGGCACTGGAAAGCGCTCATGCGTTGGCTGAAGTGTTCAAACGCGCGCCGAAACTGCCGAAGGATCACCTGATGGTGGTCAACCTCTCCGGCCGTGGCGACAAAGACATGCAGACCGTCATGCACCATATGGAACAGTCGAAGCAGGAGAAACACTGATGAGCCGCCTGCAAACCCGTTTTGCCGACCTCAAGCAACAGAATCGCGCCGCGCTGGTGACCTTCGTCACCGCCGGTGATCCGGACTACGACACCTCGCTGGCGATCCTCAAAGGCCTGCCGGGCGCTGGCGCCGACGTGATCGAGCTGGGCATGCCGTTCACCGATCCGATGGCCGACGGTCCGGCCATTCAACTGGCGAATATCCGTGCCTTGGACGCCAAGCAGAATCTGGCGAAAACCCTGCAAATGGTTCGCGAGTTCCGTGAAGGCAACAGCGACACGCCGCTGGTGCTGATGGGCTATTTCAACCCGATCCACATGTACGGCGTTGAACGTTTCATCGCTGATGCCAAGGAAGCGGGTGTCGACGGTTTGATCGTGGTCGACATGCCGCCAGAGCACAACAATGAACTGTGCGACCCGGCACAGGCTGCGGGTCTGGACTTCATCCGCCTGACCACCCCGACCACTGATGATGCGCGTCTGCCGAAAGTGCTCAATGGCAGCTCGGGCTTCGTTTACTACGTGTCGGTGGCCGGCGTGACCGGTGCCGGTGCAGCAACTCTGGAGCATGTCGAAGAGGCGGTCACCCGTTTGCGTCGCCACACTGACCTGCCGATCAGCATCGGTTTCGGTATCCGTACTCCGGAGCAGGCGGCGTCCATCGCTCGTTTGGCGGACGGGGTGGTGGTGGGTTCGGCACTGATCGATCACATCGCCAATGCGACCACGCCGGCCCAGGCTGTCGATGGCGTGCTGGGTCTGTGCAAGGCGCTGTCCGAGGGCGTGCGTCAGGCCCGCGTCAGCTGAAGGTAAAGTTCCTGATACAGAGGAATTAGCGCCTCACATCACGGCCTAATTGAGCAAGACCGAGGGATTCAGAACCACGTTCTGAATCCCTTTTTTGCTGTTGGTGCCGTGAGGAAAGACCCGATGAAAATGCCGAAACGTCTGATTGCCGGACTGGGCGTGCTGATGCTCAGCGCGACGCCGCTGCTGGCCAGCGCCGATCCACGCGATGATCATGACCACGGCGGCCCGCAGCAGGGCCACTACGATAACCGTGGTGACGATCACCGTGGCCCGCAGAACGACCACCGTGGCGGCCCGCCACACGACTTCGGCCCGGTGCGGCAGACCATTCGCGACAACCACGGCTACTTCGTACGTGGCGCACCGCCGCCACCGGGCATTCATCTGGAACGCGGCCGGCCGTTGCCGCACGGTTACTACGGCGAGCGGCTGGACGGGCGGGCGCTGAGCCGTCTGCCGGTGTATCCGGGTTATGAGTGGCGCCGGGCCGGTGGGGACATTGTGCTGATCGCGGTGGGTACCGGGATCGTTTACGAAATTCTGGACGGTGTTTTGTACTGATTTACAGGCAGTAAAAAGATCGCAGCCTGCGGCAGCTCCTACATTTATCTCTGNAGGAGCTGCCGCAGGCTGCGATCTTTTGCTTTTAAGGCAACTCCAGCCCGCCGGAGGCCTTGTGCAGTTTGCGCAGGTGCTCGCCGATCTGCTTCACGTTGGCTTCGCTGGCGGCAATCTCGGCCGCTCGCTTGGGCTCCAGCAACTTGCGCACTTCCTTGTCCAGATCGCCACTCAGCGCCAGCAGTTGTTTCTGGCGTTGGCTGCTTTCGTCTTGCAGGCGCTTGAACTCGCTCGGTTGCGGCAAACCGTAACCGCGGCTGTCGAGCAGTTCCGCCGGACGACTGAGGAAGCCGCTGTTGGCGAGAATTTCCTGCAGGGTCGCGTTGGCCTTGTCCATGCCACCGTTATCCAGCTCCCGGGCACCGAGGTAGCGTTGCTTGACCTCATCCTGGGCCAGCAGCAACTGGCGGCGATAACTCGCCTGTTCCAGCAGCAACAACGCTGCACTGGTGCGCAGGTCTGCGCGCTCGAACCACTGCCGGCGTTCTTCGGCAGACAGCGATAGCCAGTCCTCGACGGTGGTCTGTTTGATCGGCAGCTGCTTTTTCAACACATCGAACATCGCCTGATAGCGATCGCGGAACGAGTCGAAGCGATAACCCAGGCGCAAGGCTTCCTTGGGGTCGTCCAGTACGCTGGTGTCGGCCAGGCCACGACCTTTCAATACTTCCAGCAAGCCATTGGGCATGATGCTGTCCAGACCGACCAATTGCTTGTTGTTGCTGCCGCTGCGCAACAACTTGAGACTTTCCACGGCGCAGTTGTTGGACAGGAAGAAGTAGTTGCCGTCGTAACTCCAGTGCATCTCGGCGGCGTGTTCGACCACCTCTTCAATTTCCTTGCGCGACAGGTTCAGCGGTACCGAAGCGAGGCTGCGCAGTTCGGTCTTGGTGTATTCGTCGATGACCTGTGCGAGTGGCAGCACGAACAGCCGTGACGGGTACTTGCCGACCAGTCCATCCCAGCTCGACAGCTGCACGTCACCGACAAAGGCGCGGTACGACAACACCAGATGCTGGTCGAGGTCGAGCCGGCAATCCGGGCCCCGTGGTCGCCCCGGCGCACAGATCACCAGGCGCAGCATGCTGTGGCCCCAGCGGCTGACCCAGTTCTGGTTGGCTTCGGCGAGCAGGTAGTCGACGGCATACACCCGCTCCGGATCGACCTGTCCCAGTGGCTGTTTGGCGAAGTCGTTACCGGCATTGAGGAAGGCGAAGGTGTTGCTGCAGGTGTCCCTGGCCGGTGGTGCCCAGCCGAAGCGCTCTTTGTAGTAGCGATAGAGCGCAGGACGTCGGCAGGCGTAGCTCGGGTCGAGGAGGAAATACTCCATGTTGACCGCGACAAACTCTTTCGGACTGGAAATCTCGTACAGATCCGGGCTGCGGGCCACCTGGCGGTTGTGCTGTTCACGCTCGCCGCGCCGCCCGACGTACTGTTGCCAGCCGGCGAGGTCGAGCAGGCGCGGGTCATCGCTGAGGGTGAAGCGGCGTTCAGTCTGGCCGCGACACTCGTCGGGAATGCCGATCAGGCCGGCGCTGTTGCTGCGGCGAGTGCAGCGCTGGATCAGCGTGCGCTCGGCGGCGGGCCACAGGCGCGCGCGGTCATAAATGTGGGTGAGCTCGTGCAACACGGTTGCCAGCAGCTCCTGGCGCACGGTGCCGTGAGGGCGATTGGTCTTTTCTTTGGCCGCGCTGCCGTCGGTGAGGCCGGCGAGCAGTTTGCGGTTCAGGTCGAGTTCGGCAACCAGGGTCGCCTGGCCGTAGGCGTTGCCGGGCATGTCGTCGGACCAGCCGACGTCGATGCGCCGGTCCAGCTGTTCGACGAAGCTGGGCGGCAGCTTCTGCATCGCTTCATCGAGCAGCGCCTGACTGGCCTGTTGCTGGGCGGGGCTCAGACCGTCGGTCTTGAGCCGCAATTGCAGGCTGGCGTGGGCGCTGTTGCCAAGCAGCAACAACGCCCCGGCCAGTAGCCAGGCGCCGAGTGACTTCACAGGGCAAGAATGGCTTCGGCGAGCACCTGATCGCTGGCGTCGCGGGCTTCCGGCACGCGGGTGCGCAAGGTGTTGAGGGCGGCTTCCAGGTGAGCACCACGGATATCGCCGTTGGTGGCAACAAAGCTGGCGGCATCGTCATGGGCTTCGCGGATGATTTTCGAATCGCGAATCGACGTGGTGGTATCGGAGGTGAAATCGATGGTGCGCTGGGAGGCACGAACGATGATGTTACTGGTGGCTACCAGGGTGTGCGCCTGGGCCACGTCGGCCAATACAAACAGGCCAAGGGCGGCAGCAATCAGCGGGCTACGCATGGAACGACTCCGGAAGGGCAATGATAACGAAGGACTGAGATAACTATTGGACGAGAATTGCCTGTGCCAGTTCAAGGTCGCTGACATGAAGTTTCGGTCGGGATTTGCGCAAGTAATGCAGGGCGGATTCGAGCTGCGCGCCGCGCAATTCACCGTCACTGGCAACAAACGCCGCCGCGTCATCATGAGCGGCGATGATCAGTTTACGGTCGAATGGCGCGGAAGACACCATTCCGGTGGCCCAGACCGTCACCACTGTATTTTGCGTGGAGATATCAAAGGCATCGACCGACGTCGCCCAGCAGGCGCTGAACAAGGCACAGGGAATAAGCAGGTTGGTCAGAAAACGCATGGGACTCGATAACGGCTAGCGAATCTCAAGGCTAGCGTAATGCCCGGGCCAGAGCCAGTGGCGAAACATCGGGACACGACTGGCGTGTCCCGTCCGGCAACGTCCGATCAGATCGCCAGAATGGCTTGCGCCAGTTGGAAGTCGGTCGCGTTCAGTTGTGGTGCCTGGTGGCGGATCAGGTCCAGGGCGCTTTCCAGTTTGACGCCGCGGATCTGGCCTTCGCTGGCGACGAAGCTGGCAGCGTCATCACGCGCGGCGATCACGACCTTGTTGTCACGCAGCGAAGAGCTGACGTCGGACGTGGCGTCCGAGGAGGACTTCAGCGCGCCAACCACGGCGTCGGTGGTGACGATGAAGCTGGAGGCGCTGGCGTTGGCAGCCACGGCCAGCAAGGCGGCAGCGCTGAGCAGGCGAAGACGGGACATGGTGTATCTCCTGATAGTAAACCGTATTGAGAGGTGGCTTGTGTCTGAGACTCAGACGCGGGTTACGGAAGATTCGCCACGTTCTGGCATGGATATTAGGCCTGCGCGCAAGGTTCGGACAGTGGGCAGAATGCTAGCGCCAGAAGGGTTTCTCCAGCTCGTTGAGCCGATCGGCGTGGCTCATACCCAGATCCGCGAGGTCGCGCTGCCCCAGCTGGGCCAACAGACGCCGCGTCCTGGCGCGCTCCAATCCCTGCCATAGGCTACGAACCAGGCGCCGCAGCAGGTGCGAGTGAATGAGGGGTTGAATCGACGCTGTCGAAACATCCTGTAAGTCTTTCATGGCATTTTCCTTAAGCCGAGGAGGGTTAAGGACAGGCTGCGCCCGATGCAGTTTTGCCGGCAGATACACCGATGAAGAATTGTACTGGTTCAGATTTTGATTATTTAGAACTGTACCTGTTGTTTGAACAACCTGCTGTACGGGCCTTTCGAACCCTGAAACGACAAGACCCGTCGCGGTTTCCCGCGACGGGTCTTGTGTGTTCAATTCGGGTTGCTGGCGGTGGGTCTAACGACCAGAGCCAGCGACGCTACTTAGCGCCAGAACGGCTTGCTCAGCTCTTCGTAGCGTTGTGCTTCGCTGATACCGGCGTCAGCCAGCAGACGCGAATCCAGACGAGCCAGTTGGTGGCGGCTGGAAATGCGGCGCTGCCACAACATCAGGTTGGCGATAACGCGCAGAGGCAGGGAAGCCTGGGATTTTGCAGCTTTGTCTTCGAAGAACAGTTCGGAACTGAGTGTACGTTCCATGGTTGACATCCTTCCGCTTGTGGCGGGATCAGGTAGTGGTTTAACTGGTGCCCATGATCCTCTCGTTTGCCTAGTCTCTCTAGATACAGTTCAACTGTATTGTGAGTGACCAGTTAACTGTTTATAGGTGGTGTATGGGTCAAAATTGAGCAAACTGTACCTTTACGCACTTTTGTGGTGCGTTTTTGCTCAAATGGAGGGAGGGAGTAGGCAAAAGCCGTAGGAAACAACCAGTACAGCAGTACAGTTTTTGTCGAGTGGGAGGGATTAAAAAACCGCTGACACAAACTGTGTTTGCATCAGCGGTTTGACTGTACGAATTACACCGCGAGCATGCGACCGGTTTCTTCCAGATTCATGTGCCAGCTCAACGCTTCGCGGAGGATGTGCGGGGTATGACCGCCGATGGCGCAGGCGGCGGTGAAGTAGTCATTCAGCGCCTCGCGGTAATCGGGGTGCACGCAGTTATCGATAATCACCCGGGCACGTTCGCGCGGGGCCAGGCCGCGCAGGTCGGCCAGACCGATTTCGGTCACCAGGATGTCGACGTCATGCTCGGTGTGGTCGACGTGGCTGACCATCGGCACCACGCTGGAAATCGCCCCGCCCTTGGCGATCGATTTGGTCACGAACACCGCGAGGTGCGCGTTGCGCGCGAAATCACCCGAGCCACCGATGCCGTTCATCATCCGTGTGCCGCAGACGTGGGTAGAGTTGACGTTACCGTAGATGTCGAACTCCAGCGCGGTGTTGATGCCGATGATGCCCAGACGACGCACCACTTCCGGGTGATTGGAGATCTCTTGCGGGCGCAGCACCAGTTTGTCCTTGTACTTCTCCAGATTGCCGAACACGTCGCTGTTGCGCCGCTCCGACAACGTGATCGAGCTGCCCGAAGCGAAGCTCAGCTTGCCGGCGTCGATCAGGTCGAAGGTCGAGTCCTGCAGTACTTCGGAATACATGGTCAGTTCTTCGAACGGCGAATCGATCAGGCCGCACATCACTGCGTTGGCGATGTTGCCGATCCCGGCCTGCAACGGGCCGAGCCTGTTGGTCATGCGACCGGCGTCGACTTCCTGCTTGAAGAAGGTGATCAGATGCTCGGCGATGGCGTTGGTGTCGACATCCGGGGTCGACACCGTGGACGGCGAATCTGCCTGCTGGGTGATGACGATGGCGACAATCTTTTCCGGCGGGATCGGGATTGCGGTGTTGCCGATGCGATCGTCGACTTTCACCAGTGGGATCGGCGTGCGCGTCGGGCGATAGGTCGGGATATAGATGTCATGCAGGCCTTCGAGGTTGGCGTTGTGCGCCAGGTTGATCTCGACGATTACCTGTTTGGCAAAAATCGCGAAGCTTGCCGAGTTGCCCACCGAAGTGGTCGGCACGATGTGGCCCTGCTCGGTGATGGCCACGGCTTCGATCACGGCGATGTCCGGCAGCTTCAGTTGCTGATTGCGCAGTTGCTCGACGGTTTCCGACAGGTGCTGGTCGATGAACATCACTTCGCCGGCGTTGATTGCCTTGCGCAAGGTGCTGTCGACCTGAAATGGCATGCGCCGCGACAGCACGCCGGCCTCGGTCAGCTGTTTGTCGAGGTCGTTGCCCAGGCTGGCGCCGGTCATCAGGCTGATCTTCAGCGGCGTGACCTTGGCTCGCTCGGCCAATGCGTGAGGGACAGCTTTGGCTTCGCCCGCGCGGGTGAAGCCGCTCATGCCGACGGTCATGCCGTCTTCAATCAGCGCGGCGGCGTCGGCGGCGCTCATCACTTTATCCAACAACGAAGGCAGGCGAATACGGTCACGGTACATGGATTATTTTCTCGGGAAGCGAGTATCAGGATGCGCAGTCTAGTGAATTTCGCGGGCGCCTGTCCCGCTACCAAGGTCGCAAACGAGGCGTCTATTTAGCGGGTTTGAAGTAAAACACCGTTACCGGATCTGCAACAACGCGGCAAATTGTCCGACGCTTTGCGCAAACGAAAACGCCCCGATAAGTCGGGGCGTCCGGTGCTACTGCGGAGGATTATTCGACCGCTTTGACCATGTCTTCGATGACTTTTTTCGCGTCGCCGAAGACCATCATGGTTTTGTCCAGGTAGAACAGTTCGTTGTCCAGACCGGCATAGCCGCTGGCCATCGAGCGCTTGTTGACGATGATGGTCTTGGCCTTGAACGCTTCGAGAATCGGCATGCCGGCAATCGGCGATTTCGGATCGTTCTTGGCGGCCGGGTTGACCACGTCGTTGGCGCCGAGCACCAGCACCACGTCGGCTTGGCCGAACTCGGAGTTGATGTCTTCCATCTCGAACACCTGGTCGTAAGGCACTTCGGCCTCGGCGAGCAGGACGTTCATGTGCCCAGGCATGCGACCGGCCACCGGGTGGATCGCGTATTTCACGGTTACGCCACGGTGTGTCAGCTTCTCGGTCAGCTCTTTCAACGCATGCTGCGCGCGGGCCACCGCCAGGCCGTAGCCCGGGACGATGATCACGGTGTCGGCGTTGGTCAGCAGGAAGGTCGCGTCATCCGCCGAACCGGATTTCACCGGACGGGCTTCTTTCGCACCGGCGGGTCCTGCGTCGGCCGTATTGCCGAAACCACCGAGCAGTACATTAAAGAAGGAACGGTTCATCGCCTTGCACATGATGTACGAGAGGATTGCGCCGCTCGAACCCACCAGCGAGCCGGCGATGATCAGCATCGAGTTGTTCAGCGAGAAGCCGATACCCGCTGCAGCCCAGCCCGAATAGCTGTTGAGCATCGACACCACCACCGGCATGTCGGCACCGCCGATCGGGATGATGATCAGCACGCCCATCACGAACGCCAGCGCCAGCATCAGCGCGAACGCGGCGAGGTTACCGGTGAGCATGAAGGTTATGCCGAGCACCAGCGTTGCCAGGCCCAGAACCGCGTTCAGCTTGTGCTGACCGCTGAACTGTACCGGTGCACCCTGAAACAGGCGGAACTTGTACTTGCCCGACAGCTTGCCGAAGGCGATCACCGAACCGGAGAAGGTGATCGCACCGATCGCCGCACCGAGGAACAGTTCCAGACGATTACCCGCCGGGATCGAATCACCCAGATGTTTGACGATGCCCAGCGATTGCGGCTCAACCACCGCAGCAATGGCGATGAACACCGCCGCCAGACCGATCATGCTGTGCATGAAGGCGACCAGTTCCGGCATCTTGGTCATTTCGACGCGTTTGGCCATGATCGAGCCGGCAGTGCCGCCGATCAGCAGGCCAACGATCACATAGCCGATACCGGCAGTCGCCAGCTCGGCACCCAGCTTATAGATGAGGCCGATGGTGGTGAGAATGGCCAGCGCCATGCCGAGCATGCCGAACAGATTGCCGCGCCGCGAGGTGGTCGGGTGCGAGAGGCCTTTGAGGGCCTGGATGAAGCAGATCGACGCGATCAGGTAGAGCGTCGTGACGAGATTCATGCTCATTACTTCGGCGCCTCTTCTTTTGCTTTCGGGGCTTTCTTCTTGAACATCTCAAGCATGCGGCGGGTAACCAGGAAGCCACCGAACACATTGACCGCAGCCAGTGCCACGGCGAGGGTGCCCATGGTCTTGCCCAGTGGCGTGACGGTCAGCGCAGCAGCGAGCATGGCGCCGACGATCACAATCGCCGAAATGGCGTTGGTCACCGCCATCAGTGGCGTGTGCAGCGCAGGTGTAACGTTCCAGACCACGTGGTAACCGACATAAATCGCCAGCACGAAGATGATCAGGTTGTAGATACCGGGGGAGATAAGCTCTTCCATCGTCTGAATCCCTGCTTAGGCGTTTTTGCGGATGACTTGGCCGTCGCGGCACATCAGGCACGCGGCGACGATGTCGTCTTCGAGGTTGACGTCGAACTGGCCTTCTTTGGTGAACACCAGCTTGAGGAAGTCCAGCAGGTTGCGGGCGTACAGCGCCGAAGCATCTGCGGCGACTTCACCGGCGAGGTTGGTCGGGCCGACGATGGTCACGCCGTTCTCGACCACCACTTGATCGGCGACGGTCAGCGGGCAGTTGCCGCCCTGGGCTGCCGCGAGGTCGATGACCACCGAGCCCGGCTTCATCTGCGCCACGGTGTCTGCGCTCAACAGTGTCGGCGCCTTGCGGCCCGGGATCAGTGCGGTGGTGATGACGATGTCGGCCTGCTTGGCGCGCTCGTGCACAGCCTGGGCCTGACGCTGCATCCAGCTTGCCGGCATTGGTCGCGCGTAACCGCCGACACCGACCGCGCATTCGCGCTCTTCGTCAGTTTCGTAAGGGACGTCAACGAACTTGGCGCCGAGGGATTCGATCTGTTCCTTCACCGCCGGACGCACATCAGACGCTTCAATCACCGCGCCCAGACGTTTCGCCGTGGCAATCGCCTGCAGCCCGGCCACGCCGGCACCCAGAATCAGCACGCGCGCCGCTTTCACGGTACCCGCAGCGGTCATCAGCATCGGCATGAAGCGCGGATAGTAGTGCGCGGCCAGCAGCACTGCCTTGTAGCCGGCAATGTTCGCCTGCGACGACAGCACATCGAGGCTCTGTGCGCGAGAGGTGCGCGGCGCCGCTTCCAGGGCGAACGCGGTAATCCCGCACTCGGCCATTTTGGCGATGGTTTCGTTATTGAAGGGGTTGAGCATGCCAACCAGCACCGTGCCACGCTTGATCAGCGCCAGTTCGGCGTCGCTGGGGGCGACCACTTTGAGAATCAGCTCGGCACCGAACGCATCGTTGGCACTGCCAATGGTTGCGCCCGCCGCTTCATAGGCACTGTCGACAACGCTGGCTTTGACGCCAGCGCCGGTTTGCACAGTGACCTTATGTCCTTGGCTGATCAGCTTTTTAATGGTTTCCGGGGTTGCAGCAACCCGTGTTTCACCGGTCTGGGTTTCGAGAGGAACACCAATGTGCACGTCAAATCTCCTGCGTGATCTTATTGAGTAAACCCAGGCACTGCGGATGGTGCGACTGGGGCGGCCGATCAGCACGATCCCGCCAAATCAGGGCGGGGCGCGGCATTTTGCAGGCGAACTTTATGCCCTTCAAGGGATTATGACGGGTGACGGAAAATTAACTACAAGTCATCCCGTGACCGAATGTCGCAGATGGCCAGTTGAATCCCTTGCAGGCCGTGCCTTGCAAGGATTCTGGCTGAATCTGAAAAAAATTCTCATCGGCGGCGTGAATAGGACGTAATGAGTCGCCAATAGAGGCTCAAAGCCACGTCCACAGGCGCTTGTGGGACGTCTGTACGACTTTCGGATACAGTCTGCGATTTTGCGACAAATACTTATATCTGTAGGGCTTTGAATTTCCTGACTACCGGGTTAGTAATTGTTGTAAGCCTTTATCCTTCTAGGCTGTAGCTGTTTGCCTGATTGACCAGCCAATCGCGAAATGCCTTGAGTGACGCCGATTCGACCTTGCGCTCCGGAATCATCAGGTAATACGCCTTGATGCTGGAGAGTGCATCCGGGTTGGCGATCACCAAGCGTTTCTCGGCCAGTTCGCGTTGAATCAGGAACGGCGGAATCAGTGCGATCCCCATGTCGTGCATGGCCGCCTGGGCCAGCATGGAGAATAGCTCGTAGCGTGGGCCTGTCATGTCGCGGGGGATGTTCAACTGCTGTGAGTTAAACCATTGGCGCCAGGCATAAGGGCGAGTGGTTTGTTGCAGCAACGGCAGCTCGGCGATCTCGTCAGCCGTCAGATGCGTTCTATTGCCGAGTAGGGCTGGGCTGCACACTGGCATCGGATTTTCGCCCATCAGTCTGTGGGACTCGGTACCCGACCAATCGGCGTCTCCGAAGTAGATCGCTGCGTCGAAATCGGTGTCGGCAAACAGGAACGGACGGGTGCGGTTGGTCAGGTTAACCGTCACTTCCGGGTGCTTGAGCTGGAAATCCTTGAGCCGCGGCAGCAGCCATTGCGTGCCGAAGGTCGGCACCACCGCCAGTTCGATCACGTTGGTGCCCTGTTGGCCCATGACCGAGAGCGTGTCGCGCTCGACGGCATCGAGTTGCGTGGCCACCCGACGGCTGTAGGACAGCCCCGCTTCCGTCAGCTTCACACCGCGTCGCGAGCGTCGGAACAGTTCCACACTGAGGAACTCCTCAAGGCTGGCAATCTGTCGGCAAATGGCGCCTTGGGTGAGGGAAAGTTCTTCGGCGGCCTTGGTAAAGCTTTCGTGGCGAGCGGCGGCCTCGAAGCTGATCAGGGCTGTGGTGCTGGGAATCTTCCTGCGCATGTACGTCAACCTCACTAATGCGCCGCTTAAAAGGCATTCAGCGACGTTTCGGAGTGAGAAATTAGCACAACAGGATGCGAAATCCTCGTTTGCCGCGCTGGCGAACCGGGCCTAGGATCAATGCCACGTTAATTCACCGATTTACGAGGACACACTCATGGGCGGTAAAGCTAGCTTCAACTGGATCGATCCCCTGCTGCTGGATCAACAGCTCACCGAAGAAGAGCGCATGATTCGCGACACTGCCGCCCAGTTTGCTCAGCAAAGCCTGGCGCCACGTGTCCTCGAAGCGTTCCGCCATGAGAAAACCGACCCGGCGATCTTTCGCGAAATGGGCGAAGTCGGCCTGCTCGGCGCGACGATCCCTGAGCAATACGGTGGCAGCGGTTTGAACTACGTCAGCTACGGTCTGATTGCACGTGAAGTGGAGCGCGTCGACTCCGGCTACCGTTCGATGATGAGCGTACAGTCCTCGCTGGTGATGGTGCCAATCAACGAATTCGGCACTGAAGCGCAGAAACAGAAATACCTGCCGAAACTGGCGTCCGGCGAATGGATCGGCTGCTTCGGTCTGACCGAACCCAACCACGGTTCCGATCCGGGTGCGATGATCACCCGTGCGCGCAAAGTCGACGGCGGTTACAGCCTGACCGGCGCCAAGATGTGGATCACCAACAGCCCGATCGCCGACGTATTTGTAGTCTGGGCCAAAGACGATGCCGGCGACATCCGTGGCTTTGTCCTGGAGAAAGGCTGGAAGGGCCTGAGCGCACCGGCGATTCACGGCAAGGTTGGCCTGCGCGCATCGATCACCGGCGAAATTGTCATGGACAACGTTTTCGTACCGGAAGAGAACATCTTCCCGGACGTGCGTGGTCTGAAAGGTCCGTTCACTTGCCTCAACTCGGCGCGCTACGGCATCTCTTGGGGCGCGTTGGGCGCTGCCGAATTCTGCTGGCACACCGCTCGCCAATACACCCTTGATCGTCAGCAGTTCGGTCGCCCATTGGCCGCGACTCAGCTGATCCAGAAGAAGCTGGCCGACATGCAGACCGAGATCACCTTGGCACTGCAAGGTTGCCTGCGTCTGGGGCGCATGAAGGATGAAGGTACTGCGGCGGTCGAAATCACCTCGATCATGAAGCGCAACTCCTGCGGCAAGTCGCTGGATATTGCCCGGATGGCCCGTGACATGTTGGGGGGCAACGGTATTTCCGACGAGTTCGGTGTGGCCCGTCACCTGGTCAACCTGGAAGTGGTGAATACCTATGAAGGTACTCACGACGTTCACGCGTTGATCCTGGGGCGCGCGCAAACCGGTCTGCAGGCGTTCTATTAACAGGAGAGCGACCATGGGCGCGCTGTCGCATCTGCGAGTACTGGATTTATCGCGCGTGCTGGCCGGGCCGTGGGCCGGGCAGATACTTGCCGACCTTGGCGCCGAGGTAATCAAGGTCGAGCGTCCGGGCAATGGCGATGACACGCGCGCCTGGGGGCCGCCCTTCCTCAAGGACGCATACGGGGAAAACACCAGCGAGGCGGCTTACTACTTGTCGGCCAACCGCAACAAGCAATCGGTGACGATCGACTTCACTCGGCCTGAAGGTCAGAGCCTCGTGCGGGAGCTGGCGGCGAAGTCGGACATTCTCATCGAGAACTTCAAGGTCGGGGGGCTGGCCGCCTATGGGCTGGACTACGAGTCGCTGAAGGCGATCAATCCGGATCTGATCTATTGCTCGATCACCGGCTTCGGTCAAACCGGGCCGTATGCCAAGCGCGCCGGTTATGACTTCATGATCCAGGGGTTGGGCGGGCTGATGAGCCTGACCGGTCGCCCTGAAGGTGATGAAGGCGCCGGGCCGGTGAAGGTGGGTGTGGCGCTGACGGACATCCTTACTGGTTTGTATTCGACCGTGGCGATTCTGGCAGCGCTGGCTCATCGTGATCACGATGGCGGCGGGCAACACATCGATATGGCTTTGCTGGATGTGCAGGTCGCCTGTCTGGCCAATCAGGCGATGAATTACCTGACTACGGGCAATGCGCCCAAGCGTCTGGGCAATGCGCATCCGAACATCGTGCCTTATCAGGACTTCCCCACGGCTGATGGTGATTTCATTCTTACCGTTGGCAATGACGGCCAGTTCCGCAAGTTCGCCGAGGTGGCTGGGCAGCCGCAGTGGGCGGACGATCCGCGTTTCGCAACTAACAAGCTGCGGGTGGCTAACCGCGCGGTGTTGATTCCGCTGATTCGTCAGGCAACGGTATTCAAGACCACCGCCGAATGGGTGGCGCAGTTGGAGCAGGCGGGCGTGCCGTGTGGGCCGATCAATGATCTGTCCCAGGTGTTTGACGATCCGCAGGTGAAAGCACGTGGGTTGGCGATAGAGCTGCCGCATGCCCTGGCAGGAATGGTCCCGCAGGTGGCGAGTCCGATCCGGCTGTCGCAAACGCCTGTCGAATACCGTCGCGCGCCTCCTTTATTGGGCGAGCATACGTTGGAGGTTTTGCAGCGGGTGTTGGGTATGGGCGCTGGCGCCGTGGAGGCACTCAAGGCTGATGGGGTGCTTTGAAATACTCCTCTATATAGAAGGAGTGGTTTTTCCGGCTTATGTATAGACGCAGCTGTGTGTTTTTTAACCGGTCCGTAAGTTGTTGAAAGAAAACTGAAATTAACGGTTGACGGCAGATTCTGGAGGTCTATAATTCGCCCCACTTCCGGCGCGGTCGAAACGGAAAACTCCTTGAGATTCAATGAGTTACGCGGTTTTCGACAGCGGGTCGCTTCAGTTCATCGAAGCCTGGAAGGGGTTGAAAGAGCGGTGATGTTTGGCTCTTTTGACGGTTCGATCTTCTCGGTCGAAAGCGGAGAAAAAGAGGTGTTGACAGCAGCGTGTAACGCTGTAGAATTCGCCTCC
>NZ_JBQEPG010000027.1:0-79624 GCF_052045635.1 Pseudomonas sp. 22189 | reverse complement strand
CGCTATCGCTGGCAAGCCAGCTCCCACAGGGAGCTGCATTCCTACGGTGGGAGCGAGCCTGCTCGCGAAGGCGCCGGTTCAGGCACCGTAATCCTCAGTGTTTCACCGCCAACTCCACCAGATGATCCTCAACCTCCTGCGGCTTGAGCACCAGTACGTCGCTTTCCAGTGCATCCAGCACCACTTCAGCGGTATTGCCGATCAACGCGCCTGACAACCCGCTGCGCGCCACGGTGCCGATCACGGTCACCGCCGCCTGCAGCTTGTGCGCCATGAACGGAATCAACACATCCGCCGGGCCTTCCTCGATATGCAGGTGCTCGTCGTCCACATCGAACTCGGCCTGAAACGCCTTGCACTGCTCGCGGTACCGCGCTTCGATGGTTTCCTTGAGCTGGAAGGTCGGATCCGCGGCCGAGAGCATGGGCGACGGATGCGCCGTGATCACATGCAGATGCGCCTTGGCCAGGCTGGCAATGTCGTAGCCATGATCAATGATCGTGGTGTGCAAATGCCGGTGTTCGCCATCGGCATTGCCCACGTCCACAGCCGCAAGAATCACTCGATCTTTCCAGGAGGTGGATGTTTTCACCAACAGCACCGGAGTCGGGCAGTGGCGCAGCAGTTTCCAGTCGGCCGGGGTCAGCAGAGCCTTTTTCAGCGCGCTGTCGGGATAGTGCTGTTTGATCACCAGCCCGCAACCTTCGGCCTGCTGCACGTCGATGATGGTCTCGTGCAGGCTTTCGTTCCACGCCTGTTCGGTGGTCACGCTGTAGCCATCCGCCAGCAGTGCGGCTTTGAGCACGCCAAGCATGCCGGCATGGTCGTGCTTGCGGTCACACACCAGCAGGTGCAGATGGGCCTGGGTCACGCCGGCGATCAACTTGGCGCGCTTGAGCGCCAGGCTTTCCGAATGTTCGGGTTCGATGACCACCAGAATGCTGCGAATGGCTTGCATGAGCGGAGTCTCCAGCAAAGAAAAGGCACGGCGTTGCACAACTATAGTTGCTGCTCATGCGCCTGCGACTTGATGCATATCAACGCCTGCGACTGGTGGTCTGCGGGCAGGCCGGTATAATCGGCGGCCTTTGCTCGTACACCTTTTACCGTGAGCCTCATGATCCTTCCCGAAATCCACGAATTCCTTGGCTGCCGCACACCCGACGCCTGGGTCCAGGCCGCACTGGCCGATCAGGAAACCCTGCTGATCGACCACAAGAACTGCGAGTTCAAGGCCGCCAGCACCGCGCTGAGCCTGATTGCCAAGTACCATTCCCACGTCGACCTGATCAACATGATGTCGCGTCTGGCCCGGGAAGAACTGGTGCACCACGAACAGGTCATGCGCATCATGAAACGCCGCAAGATCGAGCTGCGCCAGCTGCACGCCGGGCGCTACGCCTCGGGATTGCGCAAAGTGGTGCGCAGCCACGAACCGGTGAAACTGGTGGATACGCTGGTGGTCGGCGCATTCATCGAAGCGCGCAGTTGCGAGCGTTTCGAAGCGCTGGTGCCGCATCTGGACGAAGAACTCGGCAAGTTCTATTTCGGCCTGCTGAAAAGCGAGGCGCGGCACTTCCAGGGTTATCTGAAACTGGCTTACCAGTACGGCGACGCGAAGGACATCGCTCAGGTGATCGACAGGGTGCGTGCTGCCGAGCAGGAACTGATCGAGTCGCCGGATGAAGAGTTTCGCTTCCACAGCGGTGTGCCGGCTGCCGCATAACCTGTAGGAGCTGCCGAAGGCTGCGATCTGTTGATCTTGTTTCAAAAATCAAAAGANAAGATCGCAGCCTTCGGCAGCTCCTACTTGTTAAAAACTCTTAAGAGTATGAAATATCACCAAAAACCGGCCCCTGCGGCCGGTTTTTGCTGCCCGAAACAACGCCTCGCCGACGATTGCCGCCATACTGTCGACCATTTCACACATGGGTTGGCAGACGGTCGTTATGGATAACCTGGGTTTTGGCAAAGTCTTGCTGGTCGAAGACGATGAACGTCTGGCCACGCTGATTGCGCACTTTCTCGAGCAGCATGGCTACGAGGTGCGCGCGGTGCATCGCGGCGATCTGGCGGTGGCCGCGTTTCTCGAATTCCAGCCCAAAGTGGTGGTGCTTGATCTGATGCTGCCGGGGCAGAGCGGGCTGCACGTGTGCCGGGAAATCCGCAGCGTGTCGGACACGCCGATTGTCATCCTCACCGCCAAGGAAGACGACCTCGACCACATTCTCGGCCTGGAATCCGGCGCCGACGATTACGTGATCAAGCCGATCAAACCGCCGGTATTGCTCGCTCGACTACGCGCCTTGCAGCGTCGGCAGATGCCGGAGGCCGGCGTGGTCAGTGCGCTGGAATTCGGTCGCTTGAGCATCGACCGCAGCTGCCGCGAAGTGCGGCTGGCTGGCGAGATCATCGAAATGACCACCATGGAATTCGAGCTGCTGTGGCTGCTGGCCAGCGCCGCCGGCAAAACCCTGTCCCGCGATGACATCCTCAACCGCATGCGCGGTATCGCCTTCGATGGGCTCAATCGCAGCGTCGACGTGTACATCAGCAAGTTGCGCAACAAGCTCAAGGACAATCCCCGTGAGCCAGTGTGCATCAAGACCGTGTGGGGCAAGGGTTACCTGTTCAATCCATTCGCGTGGGAGCTGTAGATGCTGCGGTTATTCCTCGGGCTGTTTCTGGTGATGACGGTGGGCCTGGTCCTGGCCCTGCAAACTGTCGAACACACCTTCAACGCGTTGCTCGACAACCAGATGCAGGCCTACAACCGTGAGGCGGTGCGCGGGCAGGCGTGGTCACTGGTCGAGCACATGCGCGATCAGCAAGGCGCGGCGCGTGAACAGCAGCTGGAAGCGTTGCGCCCGCACTACGGCTTGTCGCTGAAGCTGATCGAAGCCGATCAACTGGACCTCAGCACCGAGGAAAAGGCCGAGCTGGCGCAAAACCTGTTGGTGATCCGCGACAACTACACCCAATTCATCAGCAACATCGACGGTGGCTCGCAACTGCTCAGCATCAAGCTGCCGCCCGAACCGAGCCTGATGCCGTTCTACATCGCGGTGGCTTACGCGATGCTCGCGGTGCTCATCGGCATCGTCCTGTTCTTCTGGGTACGCCCGCACTGGCGCGATCTGGAAAAACTGCGTCTGGCCGCCGAGCGCTTTGGTGATAACGATCTGTCGGTGCGCATTCAACTGTCGAAACGCTCGAACATCCGCGATCTGGCGGAACACTTCAACCTGATGGCGGCGCGTATCGAGAGCCTGATCGCCAATCAGCGCGAGCTGACCAACGCGGTCTCCCACGAATTGCGTACGCCAATTGCGCGGCTGTCGTTTGAACTCGACCAGCTCAAGCAACAGCCGGACGCCAGCCAGAACCGCGAACTGATCGCCGACATGTACGCCGACCTCGGCGAGTTGGAAGAAATGGTCTCCGAACTGCTGACCTACGCTAGCCTCGAACGCGGTGCGACGGTGATCAAACGCGAAAACATTCAAGCGGCCAACTGGCTCGACAGCGTGGTCGGCAGCGTTGCGCTGGAGGCGGAAGCGGCGGGGGTGCAGTTACTGATTGGTGACTGCCGGCTCGACACCGTGCGCATCGAGCCGCGGTTCATGGCGCGGGCGGTGATCAATCTGCTGCGTAACGCCATTCGTTATGCCGAGCAGCGAGTCGAAGTGACGCTGGTGCGCAGCGGCGATTACTACGAAGTGCGGGTCAACGACGATGGCCCGGGGGTGCCGGTGGAGGGCCGGGAGAAAATTTTCGAACCGTTCTCGCGGCTGGATGCCAGCCGCGACCGTCGTACCGGTGGCTTTGGGTTGGGGCTGGCGTTGGTGCGACGGGTGTCGCAGTCCCATGGCGGGCAGGTCGAGGTCGGGGAATCGGTGTGGGGTGGGGCGTCGTTCCGGATGACCTGGGCGCATCTGGACTGATCTGCGTTGTCGGTTCCAGCCCTATCGCTGGCAAGCCAGCTCCCACAGGCTTTGTGTACGCCCCGGAACCTGTGGGAGCTGGCTTGCCAGCGATAGGGCCATCAAAGCCAGCGCAAATCCATGCTCATTTGACCAGCCCCAAGCGCTCATGCCACTGCGCAATCGACTCCTCGGGATACACCGCAAACTGCTTGTCCTTGGGCTTCGCATCCACTTCGACCCAGGGCGCCTTCGACCCCAGCATCAAATGCGTGTGTTGCGGCGGTACCGGCAGCGGCGTATCGATGGCCGAGGCGAACGGGTGGATCAGCTCCGGCCACTCAGGGCTGAACAACCATAAACCGCTGCCGCACTGTGAGCAGAAATGCCGTTCGGCCGTGCTGCGATGGGCACGTTTGTCACCTTCGTCCTTCATCCTGGCGTGGTAGATGCTGATGTGCTTGCGCCCCTGAACCTTGAGGCTGGCCGCGTCGCCACCCAGGTTGATCGCGTAACCGCCACCGCCCTGGGTCTTGCGGCAGATCGAGCAGTAGCAGCGTTGATAGGGATAGGGATGGGCGCTGGTCAGGCTGAAGGTAACGGCGCCGCAGTGGCAAGAGCCTTCGAGGTGCATGCTGGGCCTCCGGTTGGCTGGATGGGTTTGAATGAGCCTAGAAGAATTGTGTGAATGTGCCGACGCCATCGCTGGCAAGCCAGCTCCCACAGTGATTTTTTGGTGTGCGCGGCTTTGCCATTCGACACAAAACCTGTGGGAGCTGGCTTGCCAGCGATGAACGATAACGCGGAGCCACTGGACGCCTGCTCAAGGCCCGGTCAGCATGTCCCCAAAAAAGGCACCCCAACCCATGCGAAGACTCCCCTCACTGGCCGCCCTCAGAACCTTCGAATGCGCCGCCCGCCACGCGCATTTCGGCCGGGCTGCCGCCGAGTTGTGCGTCACCGACAGCGCGGTCAGCCACCAGATCCGTCAGCTCGAAGAGCAGCTCGGCGTCTCGCTGTTCATCCGCGAAGGCCGGCAGATCCGCCCGACCATCGCCGCCGGGCGCCTGATGCAGAGGCTGCAGCAGGCCTTCGAATTGATCGGCGAGGCCTGCGATGAACTGCGCGATCCATCCTCGCTGGCGGTCGTGCGTCTGGCGGTCACCGCCGAACTGGCGCAGAAGTGGCTGATGAACCGCCTCACTGATTTCTATGCGCGCTATCCGCACATCACCCTGCATCTCTACGAACAGCCGATCGACGCCAGCGCGCCCGGCGAGGACATCGATCTGGCGATCACCTACGGCATCGGACCTGCAGACAGCAGTTCCTACTTCGTGCGGCCGTTGCCAGCGCTGCAATTCTTCCCGGTGTGCAGCCCCGGGCTGTTCAACCAGGGCGCTCTGAAGTCGCCGAAGGACCTGGTGCGCCATTGCCTGCTGCACGACGATCAGGATGGCAAGACCTGGACAACGTGGCTCACCAGCCACGCCGGCGATCTGCGCCCGCAGCGTCAGTTGTATTTCGCCCATGCCGGTCTGGCGCTGGAAGCGGCGGCGCAGGGGCAGGGCGTGGCGATGGGCGACAACCTCACCGCGCACGAGGACCTGCTGAGCGGGCGACTGGTGCGGCCGTTCAACGCGAGCATGACCGCGCTCGGCCAATACGCGCTGGTCTGCGAGCGGCTGCGGCTGGAGCGTCCGGCGGTGGCGCAGATGCTCGAATGGTTCAACGATCAGTTGAGCGATTGATGAGTTGAATTCAACGGTTCCGCAATAATCATCGTTGGCGGGCCTGCCGTCCGCGACCTTAGCCTGTGGTCATTCCCCAACCCAAGACGAGGTTTGACCATGGCACGTTTGCTCGACTCCACCCCCAAACACGACGGCTTCCGTCTGCCCGGCGAATTCGAAGCCAAATCCGGCTGCTGGCTCGGCTGGCCGGAGCGCACCGACGTGTGGCGCAACGGCGCGAAACCGGCGCAGAAAGTCTGGGTGCAGATCGTCACCGCCATCTCCCACAGCGAACCGGTCACGGTCTGCGCCTCCGCCGCGCAATTCGCCACGGCGCGTCGGCAATTGCCGCCGCAAGTGCGCGTGGTCGAGATGACCTGCAACGACACCTGGTTTCGCGACAGCGGCCCGTGCTTTGTGGTCAACGATGAAAGCGGCGAAGTGCGTGGCGTCGACTTCGAATTCAACGCCTACGGCGGCCTCGACGGTGGCCTGTATTACCCGTGGGACAAGGACGACCAGATCGCCAGCAAGATCCTCGAAATCGAACGCTTCGACCGTTACCGCGCACCGCTGATTGCCGAACTCGGCGGCATCCAGAGTGACGGTCAGGGCAGCATCCTCACCACCGAACAGTGCTTGCTCAACCGCAATCGCAACCAGCATCTGGGCAAGGCCGAGGTCACTCGGCGCCTGACCGATTACCTTGGCGCCGAACAGGTGATCTGGCTGCCACGCGGCTGCAAGTTCGACGAAACCGATGGCCATGTCGATGACCTCGCGTGCTTCGTGCGCCCCGGCGAAGTGGTGCTGCAGTGGACCGACAACCGCGATGACCCGCAATGGGAAATCTATCAGGAGGCCTACGACATCCTGCGCAGCACCCGCGACAGCCGTGGCCGCGCGTTGATCGTGCACAAACTGCCGCAACCGGACGTGCTGGAATGGACCGCCGAGGAAGCCGAAGGCCTCGATCAGCAGGACAACACCCATACCCGTCAGGCCGGCACCAGAATCTGCGCGTCGTACATCAACTACTACGCCGGCAACAGTTCGATCGTGGTACCGCTGTTCGGTGATCGCAACGATCAGGTGGCCATGGCGACGCTCGCCGAACTGTTCCCGCAGCACAAGATCGTCGGCATCGAAAATTCCCGGGAAATCCTCCTCGGTGGCGGCAACGTCGCGTGCATCACCATGCCGCAATACGCCGGCGCGCCAAACATCAAGGGGGTGTGATGATGGGCCTGCACAAACTGACTCAAGCGTTATTGCTGGTGCTTGCACCCCTGTGTGTGCAGGCCGCCGACACCGCCAGACCGGTGGTCAATCTGTACATCTGGGGCGAGTATCTGGCCCCGGATACGCTGAAGAATTTCGAGGCGCAGACCGGCATTCAGGTGGTTGCCGATCACTTCGATTCGCTGGAAACCGTGGAAACCAAACTGCTCACCGGGCGCAGCGGTTATGACCTGGTGCTGACCGCCGGCCAGCACCTGTCGCGGGCCATCGAGAGTGGCGCGATCCAGCCGCTGGACAAGGCGCAAGTGCCGCACTTTGCCGGGGTTGGCGAGGAGTTTCGCCAGCACATGGCGGTGTTCGATCCGGGCAACCGCTACGCCGGGATTTACGCCTGGGGCACCACGGGGGTGGGCTATCAGGAACAGGCGATCAAGCAGCGTCTGCCGCAGGCGCCGACCGACAGTTGGGCGATGCTGTTTGACCCGGCCGTGGTGGCGAAATTTGCCGATTGCGGGGTAAGTCTGCTCAACGATCCGAACGAAGTGTTCGCGGCGGTCATGAAGTACATGGGCCTGGACATCAACCGGCAGAACCTCGATGACCTGAAACTCGCCGAGCAGCAACTGGCGAAGATCCGCCCGTACATTCGCTACTTCGACAACGACCTGAACATCAGCGACCTGGCCAACGGCAACACCTGCGTGGCGATGTCGTGGAACGGCAACGTGGCGATTGCAGCAGGGCAGGCGCAAGCGGCGAACAAGCCGTTCCAGCTCAGCTACCGCATCCCCAAAGAGGGCACGTTGATCTGGTTTGACGCCATGGTCATTCCCAAGGATGCGCCGCATCCGCAGGCCGGGCTGGCGTTGATGGATTATCTGATGACGCCTGAGGTGATCGCGCCGATCACTGACACCATCCACTACGCCAATGCGATCACGGCGGCAGATGCTTTGGTTGACGCGTCGATCCGTAATGATCCGGGGACGTACCCGTCAGCGGCGGTGCGGGCTTCGCTGTACAGCAAGAACGACAATGGCAAGGCGTTCAATCGGGCTTTGATTCGGGCGTTCAGCAAGTTGAAGTCAGGTCTCTGATTTGAGGTTGAATCAAATGGTGCCTTCGCGAGCAGGCTCGCTCCCGCCTTTGCAACGCATTCCCCTGTAGGAGCTGCCGCAGGCTGCGATCTCTTNGCAAGATCAAAAGATCGCAGCCTGCGGCAGCTCCTACAGGGTTTTTGGTACGCGCCACAAATACCAGGCCGCCACCGTCCGATACGGGCTCCACGCCAAGCCGATCTCGATCATCTGCTTGCGCGTCGGCTGCACCTCCAGCCCCTTCAATCGGCGATAGCCCTCGCGCACGCCAAAGTCATCCGCTGGCAAAATATCCATGCGTTCCAGGCTGTAGATCAGCAGCATCTCCACCGTCCAGCGGCCAACCCCGCGCAGGCTGACCAGACGCTCGATCAACGTCTCGTCGTCCATCGCCAGCGCGGTGGGGTAGTCCGGTACCACGCCGTCCAGCGTTGCCTGGGCGATGCCCTGAATCGTTGCAATCTTGCCCGCCGAAAAGCCGCAGCCGCGCAGTCGATCAAAGTCGGTCGCGAGAATCTGTTCCGGCCGGGGAAACGTCTGCCCGGGAAACAGCGCCACCAGACGCCCGACAATCGCGTCCCCGGCCTTGACGTGCAGTTGCTGATAGGCAATCGCCCGCACCAGCGACTGATACGGATCACGCGTCGGGTGCGGTTGATGCAGGCAGGGGCCGACGGCGGCAATATGGCGCTGCCAGTCTGGGTCAAGTGCGGCCAGATGTTCGCTTGCCGCTTGATAGCACTCAGTCATGATCTTTCAGCAAACATCGCCATCCTTTGGAGAGAGTGTTCAAAACGCCAGGGGGCGCGTGAGCTGCACCGCAGCGTTTTCCAGCCTCAGCAGAAACGCCTTGCGCGGCTGCCCACCACCATAGCCGGTCAGTGAGCCATCCGCACCGATCACCCGATGGCACGGCACCACGATCGACAACCGATTGTGCCCGTTGGCCAGCCCCACCGCGCGACTGGCGCCGGGTTTGCCCAAACGTGCCGCGATGGCACCGTAGGTGCTGGTGTGGCCGTAGGGGATGTTCAGCAGTTCGTCCCAGACTTGCCGGTCGAACGCGCTGCCGGGCAGGTGCAGTGGCACGCTGAAGGCGCTGCGGGTACCGGCGAAATATTCCTTCAGTTGCTGTTCGATCTGCTGCAGATGCGCATTGTGCCCCGGTGCGACCACGTAGCCGTGACGGGCCTGCAATTCCTCGACTTCGCGGGTCAGCGCCGGGCGGTCGAGAAACTCCAGCAACACCAGTCCCCGACGTTCGGCCATGGCGATCATCGGCCCCAGTGGTGTGGTCAGGCGGGTGAACAGCAGCGGTTCACTGTTGGCCGCGCGGCCCGGGGTGATGTGGAAGGATTTCTGGAATGCGTCACGAAAACCGCTGAGTGATTCATAGCCGGAGTCAAACGCGGCGTGATCAATCGAGGCGCCCTGGCGAATGCCGCCCAGCGCCATGCCGAGCCGGCGGGTGCGCAGCCATGCATGGAAGGTCATGCCGAAATGCTGCTTGAACCAGCGTCGCAGCTTCAGCGGTTCGATGCCTTCGGCCAGCAACTGGGCGTCGCTCCAGCGCACCTCGGGGTCGGCATCGACGGCTTTGAGCAGGCGCTGCACCCAATCGGGTGCGATGGCTGCAGCGTCCAGCGGTTTGCAGCGCAGGCAGGCGCGATAACCGGCGCTCAGGCACTCATCGGCATGGGCGAAAAATTCGACGTTTTCCGGCTTCGGCTTGCGCGCCGTGCAACTGGGGCGGCAGAAGATCCCGGTGGTTTTCACGGCCGTGAAGAACACCCCTTCGTAGGCGGTGTCGCGTTCGAGCATGGCGCGAACCATCTCGGCGTGGGGCGGCAGCAGTGCGGTTTGTATGTTCATGGCCAGAGCTTAAATCCAGGATTTTGATGGCTCCACCGAAAAATCGACAGTGAATTTCCAGAACCTCTGAACTACCGTGTAGGAGCTGCCGCAGGCTGCGATCTTTTGATCTTGTTTCTTGAAATCAAAAGCAAAAGATCGCAGCCTTCGGCAGCTCCTACAGAGTGGGTGAGGTGTCGAGTTTATGCATCCGTTTTCGATTCAACATATTGATCACATCGTTCTGCGTGTCGCCGATCTGCAACGCAGTATCGATTTCTACCGCCAGGTCTTCGGCGCCGAGGTGGTCAGGCACAACGAACCATTGGGTCTGGTGCACCTGCGCGCCGGCACCTCGATGATCGACCTCGTCGACTTGCAAGGCGAACTGGGCAAAAAGGGTGGCGGGGCGGCCGGTACCGAGCGGCGCAATGTCGATCACTTCTGCCTGCGCATCGAGCCGTTCGATGAATTTGCGCTGACCGAGCACTTGCGGGCACACGGTCTGACCGTGGAAAAAGCCGCCCGACGCTTCGGCGCCGAGGGCTACGGCCTGTCGTTGTATTGCTTCGACCCGGACGGCAATCAGGTCGAACTCAAAGGCCCGTCCGAGGCTTAAGCGCGTTTGGCGAACAACAGCACTGAAGCGGCCGCCGACAGCAGCCCTGCACAGCAACGGTTGAAGACCCGTTTGCCGCGCGGCTCGGCGAACCAGCGGCGCATGTGCAGGCCCATCCACGCATAGGCGCCGATCGCGATCCATTCCAGCAGCAGAAACAGTGCACCGAGCACGGCGAATTGCGCCGGCACCGGGCGGCTCGGGTCGACAAATTGCGGCAGGAACGCGGTGAACAGCAAAATCGCTTTCGGATTGCCCGCCGCCACCAGAAACTCCTGACGCGCCAGGCGCCAGAATCCCACCGACGCTCCCGCCATTTGCTGCTCGGCCTCGGGATTGGCGCGCCACAGTTGCCAGGCCAGGTACAGCAGATACGCCGCGCCGATGATCTTGATCGCATGGAACAGCCATTCCGAGGTCTGCAGCACCACTGACAGTCCGGCGCCGGCGAGGGCGATCATCCCGGCGAACGCGATAATCCGCCCGATACCGGCGGCGCAGGCCCGGCGATAGCCATAGCGGGTGGCATTGCTGACCGACAGCAAATTGTTCGGGCCGGGGGCCATGTTCAAGGCAAAGCAGGCCGGAAGAAACAGCGTAAGCGTGGCGAGATCCATGGATGTGGGCTCCAGAAGCGATGCCGCATTTTTATCACAGGCGGCGGCCGCGTTGACCCATACAGTCTCGCGGCGCTGTCGCGGTACAGCCTTGGCAGTCCCTTCAATCCAGTCGAACTTTTCCGATTGGCCGGAACTCTCAAAAGTCTGAAGGCGCTGGTTTCGTCAGAAAAATCTATGCGCCAAGTCAGAAAAAGGCGTTTGCCGTGTAATATTCGTCCAAAGCTGCAAACACCCTGCCGGCCCCGAAGCGGCCCCACCAAGAGCGATTTACATGCAAGCAAAGGCCCGTGAAGTTTATGTGCCGCCGGTGCTGCAAGATCTGCGAGCCGGCACTGCCGAACTGCACATCGCACTGGAAAAACGTCTTCCTTTTTTCTCCAATACCCTCGATTCCAACGCTTTCGTACGGTTGATGCAGGCTTATTACGGTTTTTATCGGCCACTGGAAAGCGCATTGCTCGACAGCGGCGCGATCCCGGTGGATTTCGATCTTGCGCCACGCCTCAAATCGCAGATTTTGCTCGATGACTTGCAGGCTCTGGGTCTCACGACCGAGACCATCGCCCGTTTGCCACAGTGTCAGACGTTGCCCGTGATCGACTCCGGGCCGACTTGCCTGGGTGTGTTGTACGTGCTGGAAGGGGCAACCCTCGGCGGGCAGATCCTGCGTCGCGAAATCGCTTCGCGGCTGAGCCTGGACGCCGACAATGGCGCGGCATTCCTCGACGTTTACGGCGCTGCCACCGGCCGCCGTTGGCGCGATTTCATTGATTACCTGGGCAGTCGACGGCTGAGTGCGGATGAACGTGAAGCCGTGGTTGCGGCGGCCCAATCCACATTCAGTTGTTTCGAGCGCTGGCTCGAAAGCCGGGAGGTACTGGCATGAACCCGCAAGACCAAGAAGCCTTTGAAGAACTGCTGGCCAACTGTGCCGACGAACCGATCCGCTTTCCGGGTGCCATCCAGCCCCATGGCCTGTTGCTGACCCTGAGCGAGCCGGCGCTGGAAATCATTCAGATCAGCGCCAACGTCGAGACCCTCTTGGCACGGCCGGCGCAGGAGCTGATCGGCCAGCCGCTGCACAGTCTGTTGGGTGAAGCGCCTGCCGCCGCTGTGCGCGATGCGCTGCAGCAACCGGTGTTCGCCGATGCCGGACCGCTGCATTTCCGCCTCAACGGCACCGCGTTCGAAGGTCTGCTGCACCGTCATCAAGGCGTGTTGATTCTGGAACTGGAAATCCACGTCGAAAACTTCCAGCCGCGTAACGTCGCCGGCAACCAGACCCATCTGGGACGCATGCTCCAGCGCTTGCAAGCAGCCACCACATTGCAGGCGCTGTATGACATCAGCGTCAAGGAAATCCAGGCGATGACCGGTTACGACCGGGTGCTGATCTACCGCTTCGAGGAGGAGGGCCACGGCCAGGTGATCGCCGAGGCGTCGGATCCGTCGATGGAAGTGTTCAACGGCCTGTTCTTCCCGGCCTCGGACATCCCCGAGCAAGCGCGCGAGCTGTACCGCACCAACTGGCTGCGGATCATCCCCAATGCCGATTACCAGCCGGTGCCGCTGGTGCCCAAGCTGCGCCCGGACACCCAGACCCCGCTGGACCTGAGTTTCGCCACCCTGCGCAGCGTCTCGCCGATTCATTGTCAGTACATGAAGAACATGGGCGTTCTGTCGTCGATGAGCATCTCGCTGCTCAAGGGTGACAAACTCTGGGGCCTGATCAGCTGTGGCAATCGCCAGCCGCTGCATGTGCCGCACGAGTTGCGCAGTGCCTGTCAGACCATCGGTCAGGTACTGTCGCTGCAGATCAGCGCGATGGAGGCGCTGGAACTCAGCCGTCAGCGTGAAGAAAAGGTCGAGGCACTGGCATTGCTCAAACAGGCCATGATCGACTCGCCGGAAAATGTCTTCGATGGTCTGGCGCAGCAACCGCAAGTGCTGATGGCGCTGGCCGGGGCCGGGGGCATTGCGATCATCGAAGACAAGCAGTTGCACCGTTACGGTAATTGCCCGGAGCCAGAAGACATTCGCGCCCTGCACAAGTGGCTGCAGGAAACCGGCGAGCCGGTGTTCGCCAGTCATCATCTGGCCAGCGTCTACCCGCCAGCCGCGCAGTTTCAGCAAGTGGCCAGCGGCGTGCTCGCCATGAGCCTGCCCAAACCGGTGGACAACGGCGTGTTGTGGTTCCGCCCCGAGGTCAAGGAGAACATCAACTGGAGCGGTGATCCGCGCAAGCCGCTGGATCTGGAAAACTCCGATGCCGGCCTGCGTCTGCGCCCGCGCACTTCGTTCGAAATCTGGAAAGTCGAGATGGCCGGGATCTCTACCAAGTGGAGCCACGGCGATCTGTTTGCGGCCAATGACCTGCGCCGCTCCGCACTGGAAAACGACCTGGCCCGGCAGGTGCACCGCGAGCAGGAAGCGGTGCGCGCCCGTGATGAGCTGGTGGCGGTGGTGTCCCATGACCTGCGCAACCCGATGACCGTGATTTCGATGCTCTGCGGCATGATGCAGAAGACTTTCAGTTCCGACGGCCCGCACACCTCGCGGCGCATCTCCACCGCGATCGACACCATGCAGCAGGCCGCCGGGCGGATGAACACGCTGCTCGAAGATTTGCTCGACACCTCGAAAATCGACGCCGGGCGCTACACCATCGCCCCGCAGACCTTGGACGTCGGGCAGATGTTCGAGGAAACCCAATCCCTGCTTGGGCCGCTGGCGCTGGACAAGGACATCAGCATCTCGTTCCAGGCCGACCCCGACCTGAAAATCCATGCCGACCCGGAGCGCCTGTTTCAGGTGCTGTCGAACCTGATCGGCAACGCGATCAAGTTCACCCCGCGCAAAGGCTCAGTGGGCGTACTGGCCAAGTCTGACGGCAGGGAAATCGTGTTTACGGTGCGCGATACCGGTGAAGGCATTCCCAAGGAAAACCTGGCGCGGGTGTTTGACCGCTACTGGACGGTGAAGGAGGGCAACCCGACCGGAACCGGACTGGGTTTGTACATCACGCAGGGGATTGTTGAGGCCCATGGCGGGCGCATCGAGGCCAGCAGTGAGCCGGGTGAGGGTACGGAGTTTCGGTTTACCGTGCCGGCGATGGTCGGGAGCGACTGACAGCCGTGAATCGTGACAGAACACAGCCCGGCAGGCGCTGGCCGGCCGGGCTGTGGGTCTACTCAGCGTGGCGATTTTGCGGGTCTTCAGTCCAGACCATGCAGCGCGCTGAATGCTTCTTTCGACAGCGGATTGAACCGGTTCTTTCGTATCTCGCTGATCGCATACAAGGCACGGCCCGTGCGGCCATTTCCATCACCAAAACCGTGGAAGCCAACCACTGTGCCGAGTAGCTGTTTGCTGAAGTGCTCGTGAGCGGTGTCCAGTTTCTTCAAATGCTCCTGCATCACGGCAAAGCCACTGATGCTACTGGCGTATTTCTTGTCGTTGACGCCTACACGAACAATGTCCGAGGTGGCAGGTGCGATGCTGACATGTAGCTGTCTGATCACGTCGGGGTCGGTCAACGCCTTATTGCTGTTAGCGTACTCTCGCAAGACGGCCACGATGCTGGCGAGATCGTTGCCCGGAGAATTCGAGGCATGAACGATCCAGGCGCCGGCTCGTTGGGCGTTATCGGTGAAGCCTTGAACGTTGTAGTTCGACTCTGGCAGCACACCGTTGTAAGGGGCTTTTCCCAGATCCTGTCTCAGCAGATTCTGCTGATGGCCCTTCATGTAGTTGACCTTGCGGGCCTCGATCTCGCTGACCGTTTCCAGCAAGTCGGTATATCCCTTGCCCGCCGAGCGTGCGGCCTGGAGATCGATACCGTTTTTTGCCAAGACTGTCGCCAGCAGTTCATCGATTGCCGTTTTGCCGATCAACGCTTCAAGCTCCTGAGCTTTTTGCAGCCTTCGCGTAGTGTCTATAACGGCTTTGTTGAAGAGGTGTTCCAGCTCCGCAGGGCTGGCGGTTTTCGGTAAAGGAATTTTCGTGTCTGTCAGGCGAGTGAGGATTTGGCTGGCACTTTCGAGGGTGTCATCCTTGAACAGTGCCCGCGCATGAGCCACCGTCGGCAATGTCATGCGAATCTCGGCCGCCGCGCCGGACTTGCTCAACGCTTTGACCAAGTCGTAGGAGCCACTGCTGGTGGTCGTCAGTCGACGCAACTGGCGGGCTGCTGTCATGCTGATCGAACTGCCAGCGTGGCTGAGTTTCAGCGCGCTTTTGCCTGCCAGCTTCCCGGCGCCGACGATCACTTGGGGAACACCGTCGACGGGGTTGAAGATTGACACCAGAACGCTGCCGGCCACGCGCCCGA
Organism: Pseudomonas sp. 22189; assembly: GCF_052045635.1. Taxonomy (NCBI): domain Bacteria; kingdom Pseudomonadati; phylum Pseudomonadota; class Gammaproteobacteria; order Pseudomonadales; family Pseudomonadaceae; genus Pseudomonas; species Pseudomonas sp. 22189. Next base: position 64,209 of record NZ_JBQEPG010000027.1, on the reverse strand, counting down.
GGCTTAGCAGCCTGGTGCTGCTTGCCACTGCCTTTGCCAACGCTCCGGCCGCCCCGATAAAGACAAAGGACACCGCGAGGGCGTCGATGACGCAACTGAAGGCGGCCCCACTGCGTTTATCCGGATCATCCGAAGTCAGTTGCTGGATACAGCCTCTGAATGGAATGAAGATGTTCAGAATGATGTTGGCAACGCGCTCGTACGCTTCCTGCTTTTCCTCGTATTCAGTCTGGTCATAGCCCATCCGGTAATATTCGTTGTAGGTGATGGGCGGGTTCTTTTGCGCAATGAAGTCGGCAATGTCTTTCAGCCTCGGCGATTGGTAACTTTCCATTGGCGATGTGTACCAGGCCGATTCTTCGTAGTGCGGCGCAAATTGACCAAACCGATCAAGCAGCATGCCAAACTCATGAACATCTGCATGCTCGGCCAGTTCCCAGTGGCGGCGCGGCAGTAATTTATTGATGTCCGCTTGTTCGCTCTGACTAGGCGTTGCACCCTGGAAGTAGGCTGCGTGCTCGGTAATGATGTTTTCCAGATAGGTAAGGCGCGGGAAATTCCCGGTCTTGCCGTTGATCGGCCCGTCGAAGCTTGCGGTGTCTTCATTAAATGCGTAGCCGCTGGCGAAAGCCTCGGCCAGGCGCTCGCTTTTGCGGCACACTCCCTGTAACGGGAACAACTCAAAGCAATGGTTTTTCGATTTGTGACGACACAGGATGACCACCCCGTGCGGGGAGAAGTGGTCGGCGCTGTGACCGGGGATATTGCGGTTGCCGCGCACCAGGTAGAGCGTTGAAGCGCCCTGTGTCAGTGCTTCTCGATCACTCATGCCGAGCCGGGAGAATGCCAGCCGGATCATGGTGCTGATTCCCGACTTGAAGGTTTCGTGCTGCGGCTTGAGCTTATCGGCATACAACTGATTGATTGGCGCAAGGCTGGCCAAATCTGGATGCACGTCATGCAAATTGCGCTTGGTCGATGTGCTGGTGAGGTTTTTACGGTGTAACTGGTTGGCAAGATAAAGATTGATCACCGTGTCGCTGATCAGTCCCCCTTTATTGTGCGGCGAACGAAATACCTCCTGATGATGGTCGATGTCGGCATCGAACAGCGTTTGCTGGGCCAGTTTTCTTCGGCTGACCGGCGCAGCGGTTATCGACTTCAGCGCCGCCTCCAGTTCATCGGCATACGTGTTGTAGCGATTCACTGCCGCTGTTGCGATTTGTTCTTCCGATAATGCCGAGTCTTCACGGAGCATTACCTCGTTGATGTTTGCCCAATCCAGCACGCATTGCAGATTGAGTAATTGATGCAGGGCGCGTTGTGCATCGCTGAGCGGCGCAAGTGCGGCAAACTTCATCAGTTGCTCATAAGACAGTTTGCGCGACAAGCCGGGAGCGATCCTTTCTGTCAGCATGACCGCCTTGCGCAACATGACCCAGCCTGGTGAACCGATCAGCAGTGTCGGCGGTGTAACGACCAGAAACTCCGGTGATTGCCCCGCCAGCACCAGTTCCACTGCCAGGTAAGCGGCGAACGGACTGACGCGGTTGATCTGCTCAAAATGGCCTTTGAGACGTGTCCGCGCCTGCGCCGGGGTTTCATGCACATACAGCGATTCATAACGCAGACTTCGATGAGTTTCGACCCGCTCATCCGAGCCCATGTCCAGGTCCAGCACGACCGCGGCGAGCAGCAACCGGCTGCGGGTGACCTCCGTTACCGTGTGTGCCTTGCCCTCGATCAGAAGTGCATCGAAACAACTCTGAGCCAGACTTTTTGCCTCGCTCGTTTGCATCAGAATTTCCCACGCCAGTCGCGGATCTTCCTGCAGCAAGGCGCCGCTTCTCTTCTTGAGCAGCACATCCGTCAGGTAGTTGATCAACGGCTCGGAATACCGCCCCGAGTCAGCCATCAACGTTCGCACGACCTGCATGATCACAGGATACTGCTCCGGCTCGACTATCAGGGCGACATCCTGAGTCTCTTCGGAAATACCCCAGTAGTTAGCGAATTTTGGCGGCGCGGGCATTTTAAAGTTCAGGTAGTCGATCAGGTTTGCAAGGTCTGCGTAGTCGTTGGGCGGATCGATTTCCTGAAATGCAAGCCAGTTGCGCAGTGGCACGGTGGCGCTGGAGGAAATAATGCCGCCAGAACGCCATGCGGTTTTCGACAAGAGTTCGATATCGTTCCGTAAAGACTCGATCTCATACAGTTCATCGGTAATGATAGTGTAGTGGATGTAAAAACCCGTAGCGCCGAACTCTTCATAGGCGGCGTAAACTTCACCATTGCTTCTGACCATAAAGAAGTGATCGGCAGGCAGGTCGAAGGAGGCAATGAATTCAATGAATTCTGGATGTTTGCTGAGTGAGCGCAGCAATAATTTGCCGGCGAGATGTTCACTGTCGAAACGGCTTCCCGAAACAACTTTCGTAGCGAGTTGCATGAAGTTTTCTTCAGCACGAAAGGCTTGCCGAAGGAAGTTTCGGTTCTCCAGAGCCTTGGCGATGTTCAGTCGTTCAGCTTCGTCGGCCGATGCAGGGGCAGTTGCAAAAAGGTTGCGATTAATGTCCATATTGACTTCTTCTGGTTCGGGTTATGTAGCGCAGCAGTCAGCCAAGTTGAATTGGCGGGTTGTGAAGTGGTCGGGAATATAAAACGTCGCGCAATGTTGGTGTTTCATTTTGAGTTGCTAGTTGTTATTAAAAGTATCGAGATGTCTGCGCGAAGTATTAAGTGGCAACAGAAACTTCTTCTCCGGCTTCAAGTGCCTGAGTTGTGGCGCGGGTCGTGGGTGATTTTGTTCAATACGCGAGCCGGCGGCACTGTTTACTGTTGGCGCCTTGTTCCCCAATTGCAGCAGGTGCGTAATGAGTCTGATTGTGTCGATGGCGGCGTTTGCGCTGGTGGCGTCCATAACCCCGGGGCCGGTGAATATCGTCGCGCTGAGTTCCGGAGCGCAGTATGGCTTTCGGGCCAGTCAGCGGCACGTGGCGGGGGCGACGCTGGGCTTTGTGCTATTGCTGGTGCTGATGGGGTTGGGCCTGCATGAAGTCCTGAAACTGTGGCCATTCCTGACCCGGGTGGTGCAATTGGCCGGGGTGGCGTTTCTGTTGTTCATGGCCTGGAAGCTGGCTGCCGATGACGGCCAGTTGCATGCCGGCGAAGCGGGGCGGGCGCCGTCGATGCTGTACGGCGCGGTGATGCAATGGCTCAACCCGAAAGCGTGGCTGGCCTGTGTGGCAGGAATGGGCGCGTTTGTCGCCGATGGCGAGGCGCGGCTGGTCTGGCAGTTCGCCGCAGTGTATCTGGTGATCTGTTATCTGTCGGTCGGTTGCTGGGTGTACGCCGGAACGTTTTTGCGGGGGTATCTGGGCAATCCGGCGGGGATGCGCCTGTTCAATCGCTTGATGGCTCTGTTGCTGGCGGCGAGCGCGGTTTATCTGCTGTTACCGTGAGCCCGAAGTCGATGGTCAGCCGCGATATTGGCCGGGTGTCGCGGCCAGATGCTGTTTGAACGCGCGCTGAAAATGCGCCTGATCGGCAAACCCTGCTTCCAGTGCAACATCGGCAATCAGCTGGCCGCTGCGCAGGCGTTCGCGGGCAAACTGGATGCGCTGGTTGACCAGGAACGCGTGCGGCGTCATGCCGTAATGCTGTTTGAATGCACGGATCAGATACGACGGTGACAACTGTGCCGCCGTGCAGATGTCCTCCAGGCTGAGCAGGTCGGTGCAGTGTTCGCGGATGAAGTCGGCAGCGCGTTCGAGCTTGAAATTCGGTTCACGCTGCGGTGGTTCAGCCGGGTTCAGGCGTAGTTGCAGATCGCTGAAAAACTCCACCGCTGCGCTGTGTTTGCGCAGTACGTCCTGCTGCTCGTCGACCAGTGTGGCGTACAGCGCTCGCAGGTCACGAAACAGTCGCGGGTCATCCAGATGAGTATTGGAAAACCGCCGAAACTCAAGCTCCGCACTGAACCCCAGTTGATGCTGCAGATCCGTCAGCCACGGCGTCTCGACATACAACATCAAGTACGACCACGGCTGATCATCGATCGGATTGCAGGCGTGCACGTCGCCCGGATTCATCAGCACCACGGTGCCGGCGGCCACTTCGAATGTCGATTGCTCATGCACATAAATGCTGCGCCCGGCCGTGATCGCGCCGATGGAAAAGTGCGCATGGGAATGGCGTGAGTAGCAGACCTCACGACCATCGGCAATGGCCCGCGCTTCGATGAAGGGCAGGGCATCGTCCCGCCAGAAGCGTGGGGCTTTTTGAGGGTTTTTGGCGGCAGCGTGTTTCATCGTTATGGTTCCCGGCAGGCCAGACCCGGAGTGTATTAGCTCTGGCCGGCAAAGGCCCGCTCCAGTTCGGCGATGTCGAGTTTTTTCATCGTGAACATGGCCTGCATCGCCCGTTGCGACTTGCTGGTGTCGGGGTCCAACATCATGTGCATGAACGCCACCGGCACGATCTGCCACGACACCCCGAACTGATCCTTGAGCCAGCCGCATTGCTGGGCCTCGACCGGGCCACCGGCCGACAGATTGCCCCAGAAATGGTCGACTTCTTCCTGATTCTGGCAGTTGACCTGAAACGAAATGGCTTCACTGAACTTGAACAGCGGCCCGCCGTTGAGGCCGGTGAAGGTCTGGCCGTCGAGTTCGAAGCTGACGGTCATCACCGCGCCTTCCGGCTTGCCGTGAAATTCCTCGCCGACCTTGCTGTAGTGGGTGAGGCCGGTGATATTCGAATGATCGAAGATCGAGCAATAGAACTTCGCAGCCGCTTCGGCCTGATCGTCGAACCACAGGCACGGCGTGATTTTCTGGAAACGTTGCATGGCAGTCATCCTCGGCAGGTTAGACACGCAGGATTTACAGCGTAGTCAGTCCTTGGTCGACTGGCGGTGCCGTAGATCGACAAGTGCAGTGCAATTCAGCAACACCCTGAACCTGTGGGAGCTGGCTTGCCAGCGATGAGGCCGGCACCTTCAGAAGTGATGTTGCCTGAGCCACCGCCATCGCTGGCAAGCCAGCTCCCACAATGTCTGTGACTCAGTCAGGATGTGCAGGAAGTCAGCGCCGTTCGGCGATCATCAGTAACGACTGCGGCACCGGGCTTTGCGGATGCTGCGGCTCTTGCAGGCTGACCAGGTGAAACCCGGCCATGTCCAGCGCGTTGCACCAGCTCGACAGCGTGCGGAAATACCACGGCATCGGCTGCCACTGGCCCTTGAACGCGGCGAACGATTCTTCACGCCACCCATCCTGATAATTGCCGGCCGCCACGGCCCACGGATGCAGGGTCTGAATGATCATGGTGCCGCCCGAAACCAGCAACGCATGCATGGCGGCGAGCAATGGAATGATGTCCTGATGCAGCAGCGAGAAGTTGGCGCAGATCAAATCGTAATCACGGCCAATAGCGCCTTCGGCCTCGACCAGCGTCTGGTAACTGGCGACACGCACATTGGCTGAACCGGCCGCGCGTGCCGCCTCGATCAGCCTCGCATCACCGTCGACACCCACCGCATCGATGCTGCGATCCGCCAGCGCGCGCAACAACCAGCCTTCGCCGCAACCCAGATCCAGCACGCGTTCCGGTTGGCGGCCCATGATCGCCAGCAGGATCGCCTGATCGGTGACCTGCTGGCGGCTTTCGATGGCACCGCTGCGGATCACCTCGATCCAGGCATCAGCGTTGGCGTGCCAGCTCTGTAACAAGGTGGATTCAGGGGAGGACATGGCGCTGTCTCCGGCAAAGGGCAAATTGTGAGCGTTCGCTTGTACGGCTGCTATGTTCAAAGGCTGAACAGAGTCTGACAGAGGATAGACACCATGACCCCATTAACCGGCGGTTGCCTGTGCGGCGATGTTCGCTTCGAAGCTGCGGGCCAACCTTACCGCATCGGCATTTGCCATTGCCTCGACTGCCGCAAACATCACGGCGCATTGTTTCACGCATCGGCAATATTTCCCGAGAAGGCGGTGACCGTCAGCGGGACTCTCGGCGAGTATCAAGGGCGGGTGTTTTGCCCGCGCTGTGGTTCGCCAGTACTTGCACGTTCGGAGGATGAGATTGAAGTGAATGTCGGCTCGCTGGACGAGCCGAACCGGTTCAAGCCGACGTATGAGCTGTGGACCATCCGCCGGGAGTCATGGTTGCCAGCGCTGCCGCTGGCGCACCACTACGAACGTGATCGTGAAGGGACGGGCCGTACCGAGGCGTAGTACGCAGTCAAGCCAATCACCCAGTCCCCTGTGGGAGCTGGCTTGCCAGCGANATGAGGCCGGCGCATCCACAATTGATGTTGCCTGATCCACCGCCATCGCTGGCAAGCCAGCTCCCACAATGATGTGTGTCACCCGCGAATAAACGCCAACAAATCCGCATTGATCGTCGGCGCCTCGGTTGTCGGCATTCCGTGCGGGAAGCCCGGATACGACTTCAGCGTGCCATTTGGCAGCAGTTTCGCCGACAAAGGCCCCGAGTTCGCATACGGCACGATCTGGTCGTCTTCGCCGTGCATTACCAGCACCGGCACGGTGACTTTTTTCAGGTCTTCGGTGAAGTCGGTCTGGGAGAACGCGACGATCCCGTCGTAATGCGCTTTGGCGCCGCCGATCATGCCCTGACGCCACCAGTTGCCGATGATCCCTTCCGAAGGTTTTGCTCCCGGGCGGTTATAGCCATAGAAAGGACCGCTGGGAATGTCGCGATAGAACTGCGCGCGATTGGCCGCCAGTTGTGCCTGAAAATCATCGAACACCGATTTCGGCAACCCACCGGGATTGCTTTCGGTCTGGACCATCAACGGTGGCACCGCGCTGATCAACACGCCTTTGGCCACGTTGTCCTGCCCATGTCGGGCGATGTAGTGGATGACCTCACCGCCGCCGGTGGAGTGGCCGACATGCACCACGTTCTTCACCCCCAGATACTGAACCACCGCCAGCGCATCGTCGGCGTAATGGTCCATGTCGTGGCCGTCCCAGACCTGGCTCGAACGTCCATGGCCCCGACGGTCATGGGCAATCACCCGAAAGCCCTGGCCCAGGAAGAACAGCATCTGCGCATCCCAGTCGTCCGAGCTGAGTGGCCAGCCGTGGTGGAAGTGGATCACCGGAGCGTCCTTCGGGCCCCAGTCCTTGTAGAAGATATCCACGCCGTCTTGAGTGGTGACAAATCCCATGTTCGCGACTCCTGACCAATGTGATGGGTGACCGCGCTCGTCGCAAACCGGTGGTGCTGGCTCGGGTGAGCGCCGTTATCAGCCAGAAGATTAAAGTCGACATTTTTACGTTGAGGCATGACCGGTGGTCGCAACGTCTGGCTTGCGGCGCAATTTGGGCTTTGCTGAAAGGGATAAGCCGAGGCGCGCACTGGCTTCGATGGCCGTAGCGACGCCCCTTCAGAACACCGTGAGTCTGAGGAAAATCCCCGATGCTGACCTTGAATATCAATGGCAAGGATCAGGAACTCGATGTGCCGGCAGACATGCCGCTGCTCTGGGTCCTGCGTGATGTGGCGCACCTGACCGGTACCAAATTCGGCTGTGGCATGGCCCAGTGCGGTGCCTGCACCGTACACGTTGATGGGGCACCGTTGCGTGCCTGTATCACGCCCGCCACTGCCGTGGCCAACGGTCAGAAAATCCTCACCATCGAAGGCCTGTCCACCGACGGCTCGCACCCGGTGCAGCAAGCCTGGGCCGAACTCGACGTGGTGCAATGCGGTTACTGTCAGTCCGGGCAGATCATGTCTGCCGCCGCGCTGCTTGCGAAAATCCCCAAACCTACCGACAGCGATATCGATCAGGCGCTCTCCGGCAACATTTGCCGCTGCGGCACCTATCCGCGAATCCGCGCAGCAGTGAAACGTGCGGCCGAAATTGGCTGATTGGGAGATAGACGATGAACAGTCCTGTATCGCGTCGCGGCTTTCTCAAGGGCAGTGCCGTGCTGGGTGGCGGTCTGGTGGTGGCGTTTGTCGTGCCCGGTGCCCATCGGTTTGCGCGGGCAGCGGAGAATGAAGGCAAGGTCTTCGCGCCGAATGCGTTTTTGCGTATCGCCGCCGACAACAGCGTGACGGTGTTGCTCGGGCATTCGGAAATGGGCCAAGGCATCTGGACTGGCCTGACCATGTTGATCGCCGAAGAACTGGACGCCGATTGGTCGACGATCCGCGTCGAACACTCGCCGGCCTCGGCGGCCAATTACGGCATGCCGGCATTTGGCGGAATGCAGATTACCGGCGGCTCGACTTCGACCTGGATGGAGTTCGACCGTTACCGGCTGGCCGGGGCCACGGCGCGGCAGATGCTGGTGGAAGCGGCGGCCAAGCGCTTCAACGTCGCTGCGTCGACGATTCGCACCGAATCGGGCGTAGTGATTGCCGGCGATAAACGCGCGACGTACGGCGAACTGGCGGACGCTGCCGGGCAACTGCCAGTGCCGGATCCGAAGTCAATCACCTTCAAGGAGGCCAAGGACTGGAAGGTCATCGGCAAACCGACCAAACGCCTCGACACCCCGGAGAAAATCACCGGGCGCGCCAAGTTCGGTATGGACGTGCAGTTCGACGGCTTGATGACGGCGATGGTCGCGCGGGCGCCGGTGTTCGGTGCCACGGTCAAATCCTTCGAGGGCGCCGAGGCGCTGGCGGTGCCCGGCGTGCACAAAGTGGTGCAGGTGCCGACGGGCGTGGCGGTGATCGCCGAGCATTATTGGGCGGCGAAACTTGGTCGCGATGCGTTGAAGGTCGATTGGGAACTTGGGCCGCACGCTGACCTGAGCAGTCAGGGCCTGCTCGACAGTTTCCGCAAACTGGCAGCGACACCGGGCACTTCCGCCAGTCAGGCCGGGGATCCGCAGGGCACCTTCAATAAAGCGGCGAAGAAAATCGACGTCGAGTACAGCGTGCCGTATCTGGCGCATGCACCGATGGAACCGCTCAACTGCACGGTGAAGATCAGCGCCGACAAGTGCGAAATCTGGACCGGCACGCAATTCCAGACCCTCGACCAGATGGTCGCCGGCAAGATCACCGGGCTCAAACCGGAGCAGGTGGAGATTCACACCGAGTTTCTGGGCGGCGGTTTCGGGCGCCGGGCCAATCCGACTTCGGACTTCGTCGCTGAAGCCGTGCAAGTGGCGAAAGCTGCCGGGATGCCGGTGAAAACCGTGTGGTCCCGTGAGGATGATATTCGCGGCGGTTATTACCGCTCGATGTTCCTGCATCAGGCGCGCATCGGCCTCGACGGGCAGGGCATGCCGTTGAGCTGGCAGCATGTGCTGGTCGGTCAATCGATCATGGCCGGCACCATGCTCGAACAGACCATGGTCAAGAACGGTATCGACGCAACCTCGGTCGAAGGCGTGGCCGACAGCCCGTATATCAAGGGCCTGGCCCATCAACAGGTTGAACTGCATTCGCCGCAGACCGGGATCAATGTGTTGTGGCTGCGTTCGGTGGGGCACAGCCACACCGCGTTCGTCATGGAGTCGCTGATCGATGAAATGGCCACGGCGGCCGGCAAGGACCCGGTGGAATACCGGCGAACGTTGCTCAAGGATCATGCGCGCCATCTCGGCGTGCTGAATCTGGCGGTGGAGAAGGCCAACTGGACAGCGCCATTGCCGGACGGGCATGCGCTGGGCGTGGCGGTGCACGAGTCGTTCGGCAGTTATGTGGCGCAGGTGGCCGAGGTCTCCCAGGACAATCTGGCGATCCGCGTGCACCGCGTGGTGTGTGCGGTGGATTGCGGGATCGCGGTCAATCCGCAGAGCATCGCGGCGCAGATGGAATCGTGCATCACCTTTGGCCTGGGCATGGCGCTGCACAGCAAGCTGACGGTCAAGGACGGCGCGGTGGTGCAATCCAATTATCACGACTATCAGGTGCTGCGCCTCAATGAGATGCCGCTGGTCGAAGTGCATATCGTGCCCAGCAGCGACAAGCCCGGGGGCATCGGTGAGGCGGGGGTTCCGCCCACCGCGCCGGCGGTGGCCAACGCGGTGTATGCACTGACCGGGCAACGTTTGCGTGAACTGCCGCTGCAACTGTCGGGGGTGTGAGATGAAACGACATCTGCTATTGGGCACGGTGATTCTGCTCGGGCTGGGCGGCTATGCTTCGGACCTGTTCGCCGATGATCAGGAGGCGCTCAAGGCGTTCGGCACGGTGCAGAAGGTGTTCCAGAGCCCGCGTTGCCAGAACTGCCACATTCCCGGCGACTCGCCGCTGCAATTCGATGCCGGCAAACCGCACGCGATGAATGTCGTGCGCGGCATGGACGGCAAGGGTGCCGCCGGTTTGCCTTGCGCCACCTGTCATGCCGAGCGCAACCCGCCGGACAGTTATGGCCCGCATGCGCCTCCGGGGGCGCCGCACTGGAGCCTGCCACCGGCGGCGCACAAGATGGCCTGGATTGGCCTGCCGCCGGACAAGTTGTGCGCGATGATCAAGGATCGTTCCAGCAACGGCGACCGTGATTTTGCCGCGCTGATCAAACATGTCAGCGACGACAAACTGGTGCTGTGGGGCTGGAATCCCGGAGCCGGGCGCACGCCGGTGCCAGTGCCGCATGACATTTTTGTGGCCCAGTTCAAGCTTTGGGCCGATGCCGGCGGGCCGTGCCCGGTGGCGGGCGGCTGAGTGTGTGAGTCGCTGGCGATTCAAGCTACTCTAACGGTCGTTGACCCTGATGGAGTGCGTGATGCTGGCCCCGATCAAACCTGCCAATGAAGCTGTGCGAATCCAGGCATTGCACGGACTGAACGTCCTGGACTCTGCACCCGAAGAACGTTTCGACCGTTTGACGCGTCTGGCCAAACGGCTGTTCAACGTGCCGATTGCGTTGGTCACGCTGGTCGACAAGGATCGGCAATGGTTCAAGTCGTGCGTCGGCCTCGACGTCAACGAAACCCCGCGGGATGTGTCGTTCTGTGGGCACGCGATTCTTCAGGATGAATTGCTGCTGGTGCCGGATGCCAAGCAAGACAAACGCTTTCATGACAATCCACTGGTGACCGGCGAGCCGAACATCCGTTTTTACGCGGGCTACCCGCTGACCGTGCCCAACGGCAACAAGATGGGCACGCTGTGCCTGATCGACACCAGGCCGCGCGAGCTCGATGACGAGGAGCGCGGGCTGTTGCGCGATCTGGCTGGCATGGCCGAGCAGGAATTGATGGCGGTGCAGATGGCGAACATGGACGAGCTGACGCTGCTGTCCAACCGCCGTGGCTTCAAGGCCCTTGCTCAGTATGCGCTGGAGGCCTGCAAGCACCGGGACAAACCGGCGACGCTGCTGTTTTTCGATCTCAATGACTTCAAACACATCAATGATCACTATGGGCATGCCGAAGGCGACAGTGCGCTGAAGACCTTCGCCGACGTGCTGCGCATCGCTTTTCGCGAGAGCGACGTGGTCGGGCGCTTGGGCGGTGACGAGTTCGTGGCGCTGCTGACCGGCTCCAGTCACGTCGAAACCACGGCGATCATGGCGCGGCTCAAGGATATCCTCGACGAGCGCAATACGATGTTGCAACGCGGCTACGACATCCGCTTCAGCGTCGGCCAGATCGAATACGATCCACAACGCCATGACACGGTGGATCGGCTGTTGGCGGATGCTGACGAGGCGATGTATGCGCACAAGCAGGCGTTGAAACGGCGCTGATTCGGGCCTCATCGCCGGCAAGCCAGCTCCCACAGATTTCGCGGGTGCTCACAAAATCCAGCCACACCGCAGAACCTTGTGGGCGCTGGCTTGCCAGCGATAGCGTCCGGTAAGGCGCCACACTTTTATTTGGCAAACAACTGTCCGATATCCTTGAACGCCTTGAACTCCAGCGCATTGCCACACGGGTCGAACAGAAACATCGTCGCCTGTTCGCCCACCAGGCCCTGAAAGCGAATCCCCGGCTCAATCACAAATCGCGTGCCCAACGACGTCAGGCGTTCGGCCAGCGCCTGCCATTGCGCCATCCCCAGCACCACCCCGAAATGCGGCACCGGCACGTCATGCCCGTCCACGGCATTGGTGTGGGCGGCTTCATGTGCAGCGTTTTTCGGCGCCAGATGAATCACCAGTTGATGGCCGAAGAAGTTGAAGTCGACCCAGTGTGCGCTGGAACGACCTTCCTCCAGCCCGAAGACTTCGCGGTAAAAATGCCGTGCGGCGGCCAGGTCATAGACGGGGATGGCCAGATGAAAAGGGTTGAGCTGCATGGGGAATTCTCAATCAAGGGGAAGTTGTTTGAGTCTAGTGCTGTGAAAGGTGATTGAAAGACGATATTTTTTGCGCCGAGCTCAAATTATTTCGATCAGTCGAGGTGCGCATGCTGCGTGAACTGAAGACCTTTCTCGCGGTGGCGCGCCATGGCACGTTTGCCGCTGCCGGGCTGCACATCGGCTTGACGCAGTCTGCAGTCAGCGCGCAGATCCGCAATCTCGAACAGGCCTTGGGTATTCGCCTGTTCGACCGCACCGGTCGTCAGGCGACGCTCAATCCGGCCGGGCAACGCGCCGTGCCGATGGCGCAGGAAATGCTCGCGATTTTCAACCGCATGGGCGAGAGCGAGGAGGTCAGCGAGTTTCGCGGCGAGCTGAGAATCGGTGCCGTGGCCACCGCACAGACCGGGATGCTGCCTCAGGCGTTGTTGCGCTTGCGTCAGCAGGCACCGGGCGTGGAGCCGAAACTGGTGCCGGGGGTGTCGCTGAACCTGTTGAGTCAGGTGGATGCCGGGGAAGTCGATCTGGCGATCATGATCAAGCCGCCGTTCGAATTTCCCAAGGAGCTGTCGGCGCAGGTGATTCGTCGCGAACCCTTCGTTCTGATCGTGCCGACAACGGTCGAGGGCGATGATCCGCTGCAACTGCTGGCCGAATACTCTCAGGTGCGCTACGACCGCAATTCGTTTGGCGGACGACTGGTGTCGCGGTTTCTGCGTGAGCAGCGGATAGACGTCCACGTAGCGCTGGAGCTGGATGAGCTGGAAGCGATTGTGAAAATGGTCGAGTGCGGGCTTGGGGTTTCGTTGCTGCCAAGAGCCGGATTGTGGCTGGAGCACCCGTTGAGGGTGAGGGTGATCGAATTGGGTGAGTTGACGTTCTATCGCGAGATGGTGCTGTTGCAGCGTTACAGCCAGCGCAGCCAGCCGATTCAGCAGTTGTTCGCCCGTTGCCTGGAATCGCAGGCATGAAAAAGCCCGCCAATTGGCGGGCTTTTTATCGGCAGCGCGAAAATTACTCTTCGATGTTGCCCATGGCGGTGGTGTTGAAGCCGCCGTCCACGTACATGATTTCACCGCTGATGCCCGACGCCAGGTCGGAGCACAGGAAGGCGCCGGCGTTGCCGACTTCTTCGATGGTGACGTTGCGGCGCAGTGGGGTTTGCGCTTCGTTGGCGGCCAGCATTTTGCGGAAGTTCTTGATGCCCGAGGCGGCCAGGGTACGGATCGGGCCAGCCGATACGCAGTTGACGCGGGTGCCGTCCGGGCCCAGGGAACCGGCCAGGTAACGTACGCCGGCTTCCAGCGAAGCCTTGGCCATACCCATCACGTTGTAGTTCGGCATGGTGCGTTCGGCGCCCAGGTACGACAGGGTCAGCAGGCTGCCGTTGCGGCCTTTCATCATTTCGCGACCAGCCTTGGCCAGGGCCACGAAGCTGTAGGCGCTGATGTCGTGAGCGATGCGGAAACCTTCACGGGTGGTGGCTTCGGTGAAGTCGCCGTCCAGTTGGTCGCCCGGGGCGAAGCCGACGGAGTGCACGATGCAGTCCAGGCCGTCCCACTTCTTGCTCAGTTCTTCGAAGACCTTGGCGATTTCTTCATCGCTGGCCACGTCGCACGGGAAGCACAGCTCAGGGCTCGAACCCCAGCCCTGTGCGAACTCTTCAACGCGACCCTTGAGTTTGTCGTTCTGATAAGTGAAGGCAAGCTCAGCGCCCTCGCGATGCATGGCGGCAGCGATGCCGGATGCGATGGACAGCTTGCTGGCGACACCGACGATCAGTACGCGCTTACCGGCGAGAAAACCCATGTGTTGCTCCTCTTTCAGGTTATTGCGCAGTGGCTGGTGCCAGAAAAGCGGCTTCCAGCAACTGCTGTGTATACGAATGTTTGGGAGCGGCAAAGATTGCTTGCGCGTCTCCCTGTTCGACCACTTGGCCATGCTTGACCACCATCAGCTGGTGGCTCAGCGCTTTGACGACAGCCAGGTCATGGCTGATGAACAAATACGTCAGGTTGTACTTGGCTTGCAGTGAACGCAACAGCTCCACCACTTGCCGCTGCACCGTGCGGTCGAGCGCCGACGTCGGCTCGTCCAGCAGGATCAGCGCCGGTTTCAGCACCAAAGCCCGGGCAATGGCGATACGTTGCCGTTGCCCACCGGAAAATTCGTGGGGGTAGCGGTGCCGGGTTTCCGGATCCAGACCTACCTCCTTCAATGCCGCAATAATCGCCGCTTCCTGCTCGGTCGCGGTGCCCATCTTGTGAATCCGCAGGCCTTCGCCAACGATGTCGCTGACGCACATTCGCGGGCTCAGGCTGCCGAACGGGTCCTGAAACACCACCTGCATCTCCCGCCGCAACGGGCGAACCTCGTTCTGCGTCAGGCAGTCTAGCTGCTTGCCCTCAAAGCGGATCGCGCCTTTGCTGCCGATCAGCCGCAAAATCGCCAGACCCAGCGTGGATTTGCCGGAACCGCTTTCCCCCACGATCCCCAGAGTCTGTCCCTGAGGCAGGCTGAAATTGATGCCGTTCACTGCCTTGACGTAGTCCACCGTGCGTTTGAGCAGGCCTTTCTTGATCGGGAACCAGACTTTCAGGTTCTCGACTTCGAGCAGCGGCGCCCCGATTTTATTGCTCGCCGGGCCTCCGCTGGGCTCCGCGCCGAGCAATTCCCGAGTGTACGGATGCTGCGGCGAACGGAACAGCTCTGCGCACGATGCCTGTTCGACGATGCAACCGCGCTGCATGACACATACGCGATGCGCAATTCTTCGCACCAGGTTCAAATCATGACTGATCAGTAACAGCGACATGCCCAATCGAGCCTGAAGTTCCTTGAGCAAATCGAGGATTTTCAGCTGAACGGTCACGTCCAGTGCGGTGGTCGGCTCGTCGGCGATCAGCAGTTCCGGCTCGTTGGCCAACGCCATGGCGATCATCACCCGCTGGCGCTGGCCGCCGGACAATTCGTGGGGCAGGGCCTTGAGGCGTTTGTGCGGCTCGGGAATGCCGACCATCTCCAGCAGCTCCAGCGTGCGCTTGGTCGCGACTTTGCCGCTCAGGCCCTTGTGGATGCCCAACACCTCGTTGATCTGCTTCTCGATCGAGTGCAGCGGGTTGAGCGAGGTCATTGGTTCCTGAAAGATCATTGCGATGCGGTTGCCGCGGATGTGGCGAATGGTCTTTTCGCTCAGCCCCAGCAGATTCTGCCCGGCATAGTTGATGCTGCCGGCCGGATGCCGGGCCAGCGGATAAGGCAGCAGGCGCAGGATCGAGTGCGCGGTCACCGATTTGCCCGAGCCGGATTCACCGACCAGCGCCAGGGTTTCGCCGCGCTTGATGTCGAAGCTCACGCCCTCGACCACCCGGTGGACTCGCTCATTCATGCCGAACTCGACGGCGAGGTCGCGCACTTCGATCAGATTGTCCTGATTCATTTCACTTCCTCGGGTCGAAGGCATCGCGAGCGGACTCGCCGATATACACCAGCAAACTCAACATCAGCGCCAGCACCGCGAACGCGCTGATGCCCAGCCACGGTGCCTGCAAGTTGGACTTGCCCTGGGCCACCAGTTCACCCAGCGACGGGCTGCCGGCCGGCAAACCGAAACCGAGGAAATCCAGCGCGGTCAGGGTGCCGATGGCGCCGGTAAGAATGAACGGCATGAAGGTCATGGTCGAGACCATCGCGTTGGGCAGGATGTGGCGGAACATGATCGCGCCGTTCTGCATGCCCAGCGCCCGCGCCGCACGCACGTATTCGAGGTTGCGCCCACGCAGGAACTCGGCGCGCACCACATCGACCAGGCTCATCCATGAAAACAGCAGCATGATCCCCAGCAGCCACCAGAAATTCGGCTGGACGAAACTGGCGAGAATGATCAGCAGGTACAGCACCGGCAGCCCCGACCAGATTTCCAGAAAGCGCTGCCCGGCCAGATCGACCCAACCGCCATAGAAACCCTGCAGCGCGCCGGCAATCACGCCGATGATCGAGCTGAGTACCGTCAGCGTGAGGGCAAACAACACGGAAATGCGGAAGCCGTAAATCACCCGCGCCAGCACATCGCGGCCCTGATCGTCGGTGCCCAGCAGGTTGTCCGCCGAGGGCGGGGCCGGGGCCGGGACTTTCAGGTCGTAATTGATGCTCTGGTAGCTGTAGGGGATCGGCGCCCACAACACCCACGCATCCTTGGCCTTGAGCAGTTCGCGGATATACGGGCTCTTGTAGTTGGCTTCCAGCGGGAATTCGCCGCCGAAAGTGGTTTCCGGGTAGCGCTTGATCGCCGGGAAGTACCAGTTGTTGTCGTAATGCACCACGAGCGGCTTGTCGTTGGCGATCAGCTCGGCACCGAGGCTCAGGCCGAACAGAATCAGGAACAGCCACAGCGACCACCAGCCTCGCTTGTTGGCTTTGAACAGTTCGAACCGGCGGCGGTTGAGCGGGGACAGGTTCATCTCAATGCTCCCGGCTGGCGAAGTCGATACGCGGATCGACCAGGGTGTAGGTGAGGTCGCCGATCAGTTTCACCACCAGCCCCAGCAGGGTGAAGATGAACAGGGTGCCGAACACCACCGGGTAATCGCGGTTGATCGCCGCTTCGAAACTCATCAGGCCCAGGCCGTCGAGGGAGAAGATCACCTCCACCAGCAACGAGCCGGTGAAGAAAATGCCGATGAACGCGGAAGGGAACCCGGCAATCACCAGCAGCATGGCGTTGCGGAACACATGGCCGTAGAGCACGCGATTGCGCGTCAGGCCCTTGGCCTTGGCGGTGACCACGTACTGCTTGTTGATCTCGTCGAGAAAGCTGTTTTTGGTCAGCAGGGTCATGGTCGCGAAGTTGCCGATCACCAGCGCCGTCACCGGCAGTGCCAGGTGCCAGAAGTAATCGAGGACCTTGCCGCCAAGGCTGAGTTGATCGAAGTTGTTCGAGGTCAGGCCGCGTAGCGGGAACCAGTCCAGATAACTGCCGCCGGCAAACACCACGATCAGCAGAATCGCAAAGAGGAACGCCGGAATCGCGTAGCCGATGATGATCGCCGAACTGGTCCACACGTCGAAGTGGCTGCCGTGCCGCGTGGCCTTGGCGATCCCCAGCGGGATCGACACCAGGTACATGATCAGCGTGCTCCACAGCCCGAGCGAGATCGACACCGGCATCTTTTCCTTGATCAGGTCGATGACCTTGGCGTCACGGAAGAAGCTGTCGCCGAAGTCCAGCTTCGCGTAGTTCTTGACCATGATCCACAGGCGTTCCGGGGCCGATTTGTCGAACCCGTACATGTGCTCGATTTCCTTGATCAGCGCCGGGTCCAGACCTTGCGCGCCGCGGTAGGCGGAGCCGGCCACCGAGACTTCGGCGCCGCCACCGGCGATGCGGCTGGTGGCGCCTTCGAAGCCTTCAAGCTTGGCGATCATCTGCTCCACCGGGCCGCCGGGCGCGGCCTGAATGATCACGAAATTGATCAGCAGAATGCCGAACAGGGTCGGGATGATCAGCAGCAGTCGCCGAAAAATATACGCCAGCATCTGATTACTCCGTGCCCACAGGGTCGGCTTGCAGTTTGGTTTCGACTTCTATGGCGGGTTTCGCGTCAGGCTTGACCCACCAGGTGTTAATCCCGATGTCGTATTTGGGCGAGACTTTCGGGTGACCGATGTGGTTCCAGTAAGCCACACGCCAGGTCTTGATGTGCCAGTTGGGGACCACGTAGTAGCCCCATTGCAGCACCCGATCCAGCGCCCGGGCATGCGCCACCAGGCTGCTGCGTGAATCGGCGTTGATCAGGCTTTCCACCAGTTGATCGACAATCGGATCCTTCAGGCCCATGGTGTTGCGGCTGCTCGGTTTGTCGGCGGCCGCGCTCATCCAGAATTCGCGCTGCTCGTTGCCCGGCGAATTGGATTGCGGGAAGCTGCCGACCATCATGTCGAAGTCCCGTGAGCGCACGCGGTTGATGTATTGCGAAACGTCGACGCGGCGGATCACCAGATCGATGCCAAGGTCGGCCAGATTGCGTTTGAACGGCAGCAGTACGCGTTCGAATTCGGTCTGCGCGAGGAGGAACTCGATGACCACCGGTTTGCCGCTGGCGTCGACCATTTTGTCGTCGACAATCTTCCAGCCGGCCTCTTGCAGCAGTTGATAGGCCTCGCGCTGCTGGGCGCGGATCATGCCGCTGGCGTCGGTCTGGGGGGTCTCGAAGGCTTCGCTGAACACCTGCGCCGGGAGTTTGCTGCGGAACGGTTCGAGGATCGCCCGTTGTTCGGCGTCGGGCAGGCCGGTGGCGGCCATTTCCGAATTCTCGAAATAGCTGCGGGTGCGGAAGTAGGCACCGTTGAACAGCTGTTTGTTGGTCCACTCGAAATCGAACAACAGGCCGAGCGCCTGCCGCACCCGCACATCCTGAAACACTGGACGGCGCAAATTGAAAACGAAGCCCTGCATGCCGGTCGGGTTGCTGTTGGCGATCTGTTCCTTGATCAGCCGACCTTCGGTGACCGCCGGAATGTTGTAGGCGTTGGCCCAGTTCTTCGCGGTCATTTCCAGCCAGTAATCGAACTGCCCGGCCTTCAGCGCTTCGACGGCGACGGTGTTGTCGCGGTAGTAATCGGTGGTCATCACGTCGAAGTTGTAGAAGCCGCGATTGACCGGCAAATCCTTGCCCCAATAGTCCTTGACCCGCTCATAGCGCACCGAGCGCCCGGCCTTCACTTCGGCGATCTTGTACGGGCCGCTGCCCAGCGGGATTTCCAGATTGCCCTTGGTGAAATCGCGATTGGCCCACCAATGTTTCGGCAGCACCGGCAACTGGCCGAGGATCAGCGGCAACTCGCGATTGTTGGTGTGCTTGAACTTGAACAGCACCTTGAGCGGGTCTTCGGCGATGGCCTCTTCGACGTCGCTGTAGTAGCCGCGAAACAGCGGCGAACCGTCCTTGGTCAGGGTCTGGAAGCTGAACACCACGTCTTCGGCGCGCACCGGATGGCCGTCGTGAAAACGCGCTTCCGGGCGCAGGTAGAAACGCACCCAGCTGTTGTCCGCGGCTTTCTCGATCTTCGCGGCGATCAGGCCGTATTCGGTGAACGGTTCGTCGAGGCTGTGCTTGGTCAGGGTGTCGTAGATCTGCCCGACGTCATCGGCCGGCACGCCTTTGCTGATGAATGGGTTGAGGCTGTCGAAGCCGCCGAATCCGGCCTGGCGGAAGATCCCGCCCTTGGGCGCGTCGGGGTTCACGTAATCGAACTGCTTGAAGTCCGCCGGGTATTTCGGCGGCTCGTTGTACAGGGTCACGGCGTGTTGCGGGGCGGCAATCGCCAGCCCGGCGAACAGCAGACCGCTGGCCTGCAGGAGCAGGGCGCGGATGGGCGTCATTTATTGTTCTCCGAAGATTTCAGCCACCACGCGCTCAGGCCCAGGGTATAGGGCGGCGTGGTGACGAAAGCCAACCGGTTGCGGTAGGCCAGTCGGTGATAATTGAGGTACCAGTTGGGAATGCTGTAGTGCTGCCACAGCAGCACGCGGTCCAGCGCCTTGCCGGCGGCGACCTGTTCGTCGCGGGTTTGCGCGGCGAGCAATTGTTCGAGCAGGTGATCGACCACCGGGTTGGCGATGCCCGCGTAGTTTTTGCTGCCCTTGACCCCGACCTGACTGGAATGGAAGTACTGCCATTGCTCCAGACCCGGGCTGAGGGTCTGGTTGAGGGTCATCAGGATCATGTCGAAATCGAACTGGTCCAGGCGCTGTTTGTACTGGGCGCGATCCACCGTGCGCAGGCGCGCGTCGATGCCGATGCTGTTGAGGTTTTCGATATATGGCTGGAGGATCCGCTCAAGGTTCGGGTTGACCAGCAACAGTTCGAAGCTCAGCGGCTGCCCGGCAGCGTTTTGCAGGCGCTGGCCGTTGAGCTTCCAGCCGGCCTCGGCGAGCAGCGCCAGGGCCTTGCGCATGGTCTCTCGCGGGATGCCACGGCCATCGGTCTGCGGCAACGTGAACGGCTCGGTGAACAGCTTCGCCGGTAACTGATCCTTGTATGGCTTGAGCATCAGCCATTCGTGCCCGACCGGCAGGCCGTTGGCACTGAATTCGCTGTTGGGGTAGTAGCTGGTGGTGCGCTGGTAGGCGTCGCTGAACAGCGCGCGGTTGGTCCACTCGAAGTCGAACATCAGACCCAGCGCTTCGCGCACCTTGACGTCACTGAAGGTCGCGCGTCGGGTGTTCATGAACAGGCCCTGGCTCTGGGTCGGGATCTGATGCGGGATCTGCGCCTTGATCACGTCGCCACGGCGCACCGCCGGGAAGTTGTAGCCGTTGGCCCAGTTCTTCGCCTGATGCTCGATGTAGATGTCGAACTCGCCGGCCTTGAACGCCTCGAAGGCCACGTCGCTGTCGCGGTAGAACTCGACTTCCATGCGATCGAAGTTGTACTTGCCGCGATTGACCGGCAGGTCCTTGCCCCAGTAATCCTTGACCCGCTCGAAAATCAGCTGCCGCCCCGGCGTTACCGAGGTGATGCGGTACGGGCCACTGCCCAGCGGTGGCTCGAAGGTGGTGGCCTTGAAGTCGCGATCCTTCCAGTAATGCTGCGGCAGCACCGGCAGCTCACCGAGGCGCAGAATCAATAACGGATTGCCCGAGCGTTTCATCACGAAACGAATGCGCTGCGGGTTGAGGATGTCGACCCGTGAGACTTCCTGCAGGGCGGTGCGGTACAGCGGGTGGCCGTCCTTGAGCAGTGTTCGGTAGGAGAACGCCACGTCGTAGGCGGTGATCTGGGTGCCGTCGTGGAAGCGCGCTTCCGGGCGCAGATTGAACACCACCCAGCTGCGATCTTCGCTGTACTCCACCGATTGCGCGATCAGGCCATAGCTTGATGCCGGCTCGTCACCGGACGGCGAATACTGGCCGGTGCCGACCATCAGCGGCTCGTTCAGCTCATTGATGCCGTACTGCAGGAAATTCGGCGTGGTGACCGGGCTGGTGCCCTTGAAGGTGTACGGGTTGACCGTATCGAAGGTGCCGAACGCCATCACCCGCAACGTACCGCCCTTGGGCGCTTGCGGGTTGACCCAGTCGAAGTGGGTAAATCTGGCCGGGTACTTGAGCGTGCCGAACTGCGCATAACCGTGACTCTCGGTAATCGTCGCGCTTGCGGGTGAGCTCAAGGCCAGGCTGATCAGGAGCAGGAGGAGGGGACGCTTCAAGTCAGATCCGATCCAGGCGGCTTGGGCTTTGTGGGCCGTACAGTAACAGCTTGTCTGGACAGGAAAAAGATAGCGGGTTAATGGGCTGTTAATCGGCGTGCAATGCTTGCCCGGTTTGCATTGTAGCGAGGGGATTTATCCCCGATGGACTGCGCAGCAGTCCCCGTGGATTTTGGAAGGCAGGGCCCCCATCGGGGATAAATCCCCTCACCACAAGGAATCCATCAGGGACAATATTCTGGTAATAAAAAAAAGCCCCTGAATTTCAGGGGCTCTTCTGTCAGTGCGGCTGGTAAACCGTGAGCATCTGCCCAGGCTTGAGGGCCTTGCCGGCGCCCGGGTTCCAGCGCTTGAGATGCTGCATCTCGACGTTGAAACGCTTGGCCACCACGTACAGGGTGTCGCCACGCTTGACCTTGTACTGGGTCTGCTGCTGGCTGTCGGCCTTGCCTTTGGTCTTGCTGTTGGCGGCAATCACCGTGTTGACCCGGCCACTGCTGCGCGCCGGGGCGCGCTTGGTGGTGTCCTGCATCACCAGGGTCTGGCCGACCTTGAGGTTTTTGCCGGTCAGCTTGTTCCAGCGCTGCAGGTCCTTGACTTCGACCTTGTTGGCCTTGGCGATGGAGCCGAGGTTGTCGCCGCGTTTGACCCGATAGGCGCGCTTGAGCGTTGCCACCTCGGTCGGGTCGGCACCGTCGAATACCGGTTTCAGCGAACGGGGGCTGATCAGTTCTTCAGGCCGCATGGTCTGCAGACTGGCGGTCAGCAGTTGCGCCTTGGACGTCGGCACCAGCAGATGCTGCGGGCCGTCGATGGTGGTGCGTTGTTTGAAGGCCGGGTTGAGCTGGAACAGTTCGTCTTCGTCGATGTTGGCCACCGCCGCGACCTTCGACAGGTCCATGCGCTGGTTGATTTCGACGACCTGGAAATACGGTTCGTTGGCGATCGGGTTGAGGTTCACCCCGTAGGCTTCCGGGGCCAGCACCACTTGCGACAGGGCCAGCAGTTTCGGCACGTAGGCCTGGGTTTCCGCCGGCAACGACGACAGGTTCCAGTAATCGGTCGGCAGGCCGAGCTTCTCGTTGCGCTCGATGGCGCGGCTCACCGTACCTTCACCGGCGTTATAGGCCGCCAGGGCCAGCAGCCAGTCACCGTTGAACATGTCGTGCAGACGAGTCAGGTAGTCCATCGCGGCGGTGGTCGAGGCGGTGATATCGCGACGGCCATCATAGAAGCGGGTCTGGCGCAGGTTGTAGTAACGACCGGTGGACGGGATGAATTGCCACAGGCCCGAGGCGTCGGCGCGAGAGTAGGCCATCGGGTTGTAGGCGCTCTCGATCACTGGCAGCAGGGCCAGTTCCAGCGGCATATTGCGCTCTTCGAGACGCTCGACGATGTAATGAATGTAGAGACTGCCGCGTTCGCCGGCATTCTCGAGAAAAGAGGGGTTGCTGGCGAACCACAGGCGCTGTTGCTCGATGCGCGGGTTGACGCCCAGGCCGTCCTGCAGCTGGAAACCACCGCGCATGCGCTCCCAGATGTCCTGAGGCACTTGCGGGCTGGGCTTTTCGCTCAGCCAGATCGGTTTCTGCTTGGCTCGTGCAGCAATGTTCGGCGTATGGGTCGCTTCAGTCTGCGGAGCATGGCTGGAACAGCCCGCCAATGTGGCGGACACAGCCACCGCAATGGCTTGGGCCAGGCGGGTCAACGTGTCTGAATTGACGGACTTACGTATGGATGACGACATTGGCTGGAAGTAAGTTCCGGGCAAAAATGTCGGGCGATTCTAGAAAGCGCACCCCCTGCGGTCAACCATTCAGAATTTTTGTACCAGGGGGCGAGTCACTTAGAATTTATCTTTCCAGGCCCGCAGAGCCGCAAAAACCTCACTCGGCGCCCGGTTTTGAGCGCCTGCCCGTTCGTCCACTTTTTGTGTAACTAATGTTTCAGAGGTGCGCAGAAACGGATTGGTGAGCTTTTCCAGGGCCAGGGTCGAGGGCAGGGTCATCACGCCTTTTTCCCGTTGTTGAGTGACTTTTTCCAGACGGGCGGCAATGTCCGGGTTGCTCGGTTCGACCGCGGCGGCAAACTTCAGGTTGCTCAAGGTGTATTCATGGGTGCAATACACCAGCGTATCCTCGGGTAACGCGGCGAGCCGGCTGAGCGAGTGGTGCATCTGTTGCGGCGTGCCTTCGAACAGACGCCCGCAACCGGCGGCGAACAGGGTGTCACCGCAAAACAGCAGGCCGTGGTGGTAATAGGCAATGTGGCCGAGGGTGTGACCGGGCACCGCATAGACATCGAAGTCCCAGCCTAGGACGCTGACCGTGTCGTTGTCCTTGAGCGCCACATCGCGCCCCGGGATGTTTTCGCTGGCCGGGCCGTAGACTGTGGCGCCGCTCACGGCTTTCAGGCGTTCGACGCCGCCGACGTGATCGTGGTGATGATGGGTGATCAGAATGTCGCTCAGCACCCAGCCCGGATGTGCGGTCAGCCAGGCCTGCACCGGCGCGGCATCGCCCGGGTCGACCACGGCGCAGCGCTGGGTGCGGTGATCCTGTAACAACCAGATGTAGTTGTCGGTGAACGCGGGCAGGGCACTGATCTGTATCATCGTCGGAATTCGCCAAGCGGAAAACATTGGCGCATCTTAGAGCTTCTAGCGGCGTTGGAGAATGACATGACCGATAAAGCGTTCGCTCAGGCCGATCCCGACTGGCTGGCGTTGATCGGCGCGGCCCGTGAGTGGCTGGCAGGTCCCCTCGGGCAATTTCTGCTGGATGAAGAACGACGCATGCTCGAAGACGAGTTGGGGCGGTTCTTCGGCGGCTATCTGGTGCATTACGGGCCGTCGGCGCAGACCCCGCCGTCGGCGCCGCAGGTGCAGCGCAATGTGCGGCTCGGCGCGCCGTTGCCGGGGGTCGAGATCGTCTGCGAGGAACAGGCCTGGCCGTTGAGCGAGCATGCTGCTGACGTGGTGGTGTTGCAGCACGGTCTGGATTTCTGCCTGTCGCCCCACGGTTTGCTGCGTGAAGCGGCGAGCAGCGTACGCCCCGGCGGGCATCTGCTGATCATCGGCATCAACCCGTGGAGCACCTGGGGCCTGCGCCATGTTTTCGCCCACGACGCCTTGCGTCAGGCGCGCTGTATCTCGCCGTCGCGGGTTGCCGACTGGCTCAACCTGCTGGGGTTTGCGCTGGAGAAACGCCGCTTCGGGTGCTATCGTCCGCCGCTTGCATCGCCCAAGTGGCAGGCCCGACTGGCCGGCTGGGAACGCAAGGCCGGCGACTGGCAACTGTCGGGCGGTGGCTTCTATTTACTGGTCGCGCGCAAGATCGTGGTCGGCCTGCGTCCGGTGCGTCAGGAGCGTCGCGAGCCGATGGGCAAGCTGATTCCGCTGCCGATGGCCAAGGTCAACCGCCGTCGGATCGAACCGTAAACCTTCTTTTTATAGTGGCCGGACGTGCTCCGGCCGCGGCCATCGTCGATCCGCGATCGACGGGGCCAGGCATTTTTCTGGATAGAGTGGCATGAGCGAAAGCGTCGATAGCGTAGAACTGTTCACCGACGGCGCCTGCAAGGGTAACCCCGGCCCGGGCGGCTGGGGCGCCTTGCTGGTGTGCAAGGGCGTGGAAAAGGAATTGTGGGGCGGTGAAGCCAACACCACCAACAACCGCATGGAACTGCTCGGCGCCATCCGTGGCCTTGAAGCCCTGAAGCGTCCTTGCGAAGTGCTGCTGGTGACCGACTCGCAGTACGTGATGAAGGGCATCAACGAGTGGATGGCCAACTGGAAGAAACGTGGCTGGAAGACGGCGGCGAAAGAACCGGTGAAAAACGCTGACCTGTGGAAAGAGCTGGATGAGCAGGTCAACCGCCACAAGGTCACCTGGAAGTGGGTGCGCGGGCACATTGGTCATCACGGTAACGAACGGGCTGACCAATTGGCCAACCGTGGGGTGGATGAAGTGCGCGGCTACAAGCAGAGCTGATTGCAGCAGGCTCACTCCTGCCATCTGGAATGCATTCCCCTGTAGGAGCTGCCGCAGGCTGCGATCTTTTGATTTTGTTTTTTCGAAAGCAAGATCAAAAGATCGCAGCCTGCGGCAGCTCCTACAGGGTTATCGGCGCCGATCAAGCGGTGGCGGGCGACGCGCACCGTGAGCGTGTTAACATCGCCGCTTTTGTACGATTGACCCCGTTGAGAACTGAACACTGATGGCCACCAGATCCGTTGTACTCGATACCGAAACCACCGGCATGCCGGTGACCGATGGTCACCGGATCATTGAAATCGGCTGTGTCGAACTGATCGGCCGGCGCCTGACGGGCCGGCACTTTCACGTTTACCTGCAACCGGATCGCGAGAGTGATGAAGGGGCGATCGGCGTTCACGGCATCACCAACGAATTCCTCGTCGGCAAACCACGTTTCGCCGAAGTCGCCGACGAGTTCTTCGAGTTCATCAATGGCGCGCAGCTGATCATCCATAACGCGGCGTTCGACGTTGGCTTCATCAACAACGAATTTGCCTTGATGGGCCAGCACGATCGCGCTGACATCACCCAGCATTGCACCATCCTCGACACACTGATGATGGCCCGGGAACGTCACCCGGGGCAGCGCAACAGCCTCGACGCCTTGTGCAAACGTTATGGCGTCGACAA
The DNA here is from genome assembly GCF_052045635.1 of Pseudomonas sp. 22189. Lineage (NCBI taxonomy): Bacteria > Pseudomonadati > Pseudomonadota > Gammaproteobacteria > Pseudomonadales > Pseudomonadaceae > Pseudomonas > Pseudomonas sp. 22189. Next base: position 38,086 of record NZ_JBQEPG010000027.1, on the reverse strand, counting down.
CTCTGGCCGTGAACTGCACGGCGCCTTGCTCGACTCGGAGATTCTCGCCGACGTCTACCTGACCATGACCGGTGGCCAGACCAGCCTGTCGCTGGCCGGCAACGCTTCCGACGGCAATGGCACAGGTGATGGCGCGGACAACTCCGCCACCGAAATCCGTCGTCTGCCGGCGAATCGTCAGCCTGCGCGGATTATCCGGGCGACAGAAGACGAGCTGGCGGAGCACCTGGCGCGGCTCGAGATCATTGCCAAGTCGGCCGGTGGCCCGGCGCTATGGACGCAGATCGCCGAGGCTGACGCTCAGGCCTGAAAGATCAAAAGATCAAAAGATCGCAGCCTTCGGCAGCTCCTACATTGGAATGCGATCCTTGTAGGAGCTGCCGCAGGCTGCGATCTTTTGCTTTTGGCGACATGAAGCCAACTGGCCACCCTCGCCACTTTCGCTGCAACCCTCTACCCTGAGTGCATTGGCAGACATTGATCCGCCGCCTCGGGACACTGAGCCTCATGTACAAAGATTTGAAGTTTCCGGTGTTGATCGTCCACCGCGACATCAAGGCCGACACGGTCGCCGGTGAGCGTATCCGGGGCATCGCCCGGGAGTTGGAGCAGGAAGGTTTCAAGATCGTTTCGGCCATCGACTACACCGAAGGGCGGTTGGTGGCGTCAACCCATCATGGTCTGGCGTGCATGCTCATCGCTGCCGAAGACGCCAGCACCAATTCCCATCTGTTGCAAAACATGGCCGAACTGATCGGTCTGGCGCGAGTGCGAGCGCCGGATCTGCCGATCTTTGCCCTCGGCGAACAGGTCACCCTGGAAAATGCCCCGGCCGATGCGATGGCCGAACTCAATCAGTTGCGCGGCATTCTCTATCTGTTTGAAGACACCGTGCCGTTTCTCGCCCGGCAAGTGGCGCGGGCGGCGCGCAAGTACCTGGATGGCCTGCTGCCGCCTTTTTTCAAGGCGTTGGTGCAGCACACTGCCGACTCCAACTATTCCTGGCATACGCCTGGACATGGCGGTGGCGTGGCCTACCACAAGAGTCCGGTGGGGCAGGCGTTTCACCAGTTCTTTGGCGAAAACACCCTGCGTTCGGATTTGTCGGTGTCGGTGCCGGAACTCGGTTCGCTGCTCGATCACACCGGCCCGCTGGCTGAAGCCGAAGAGCGTGCGGCGCGCAACTTCGGCGCCGATCACACGTTTTTCGTGATCAATGGCACCTCGACTGCCAACAAGATCGTCTGGCACTCGATGGTTGGTCGGGATGATCTGGTGCTGGTCGATCGCAATTGCCACAAGTCGGTGCTGCACGCGATCATCATGACCGGCGCGATCCCGTTATACCTGTGCCCGGAGCGCAATGAACTGGGGATCATTGGTCCGATTCCGCTGAGCGAATTCAGTCGCGAATCGATTCAGGCGAAGATCGACGCCAGCCCGCTGACCAAGGGCCGGGCGCCGAAAGTCAAACTGGCGGTGGTGACCAATTCGACCTACGACGGCCTGTGCTACAACGCCGAGCTGATCAAACAGAGCCTGGGCAATAGCGTTGAAGTGCTGCATTTCGATGAGGCGTGGTACGCCTACGCGGCGTTTCACGAGTTCTTCGCCGGGCGTTATGGCATGGCCACCTCGCGCACAGAAGACAGCCCGCTGGTGTTCACCACTCATTCCACGCACAAGCTGCTCGCCGCGTTCAGCCAGGCCTCGATGATTCACGTACAGGATGGTGGTGCGCGGCAACTGGACCGCGATCGTTTCAACGAAGCGTTCATGATGCACATCTCGACCTCGCCGCAATACAGCATCATCGCCTCGCTGGACGTGGCTTCGGCGATGATGGAAGGCCCGGCCGGGCGCTCGCTGTTGCAGGAAACCTTCGATGAGGCGCTGAGTTTTCGCCGGGCGCTGGCCAATCTGCGCCAGCACATTGCGGCGGATGACTGGTGGTTCTCGATCTGGCAGCCGCCCGGCGTCGAAGGCATCGACCGGGTGCAGACCGAAGACTGGCTGCTGCAGCCGGACGCCGACTGGCACGGCTTCGGCGAAGTCAGTGACGACTATGTGCTGCTCGACCCGATCAAAGTGACCCTGGTCATGCCCGGATTGAATGCCGGCGGCGCGCTGAGCGAGAAGGGCATCCCGGCGGCGGTGGTCAGCAAGTTCCTCTGGGAGCGCGGGCTGGTGGTGGAGAAGACCGGGCTGTATTCGTTCCTGGTGTTGTTTTCGATGGGCATTACCAAAGGCAAGTGGAGCACGCTGCTCACCGAGTTGCTCGAATTCAAACGCAGTTATGACGCCAACGTCAGTCTGGCGAGCTGCCTGCCTTGCGTGGCGCAGCAAGACACCGCGCGCTATCGCGGCATGGGCCTGCGTGACCTGTGCGATCAACTGCACGCCTGTTACCGCAGCAACGCCACGGCCAAGCATCTGAAACGCATGTACACGGTGTTGCCGGAAATCGCCATGAAGCCAGCCCACGCCTACGATCAACTGGTGCGCGGCGAGGTCGAGGCGGTGCCGATCGATGAGCTGGAAGGACGGGTCGCGGCGGTGATGCTGGTGCCGTATCCACCAGGGATTCCGTTGATCATGCCCGGCGAGCGCTTCACCGAGGCAACCCGCTCGATCATCGACTACCTGAAATTTGCCCGCACGTTCGATAGCAGCTTTCCCGGTTTTGTCGCTGATGTGCATGGACTGCAACATGAAGATGAAGGCAATGGACGGCAGTACACCGTCGATTGCGTCAAGGAATGAGGACTTTTCCGAGTATGCAACCGGTCATGAATCCAAAATACCCAGGGCTGTCGGTGCGCGTCGCCGACGATGGTTTTGCGACGTACATCTGGGGCAGCGACTTCAGTTTCGAGGTGGCTGCGTATGGCGCGGCAGTCATTGGCCAGCCGGTCGAGCGCTGGGCGGTGACGCCGATCGTGCCGTACCGCAAGTGCTACGGCATTGATCCTGAAGAGTTCAGCAGCTATCGCGATGCCGCCGACAGCGCGATTTTCATGGCGTATCTGGATGACGAGCCGGTCGGCCATCTGGTGATCAGCACCAACTGGAACGGCTTTGCCCACATCGATGAATTGGCGGTGCACGCACCGGCACGCCGCCATGGCGTCGCCAAGGCGTTGCTGGATGTCGCGCAGTTCTGGAGTCGCAAGAAGAAGCTGCCGGGGATCATGCTCGAGACGCAGAACAATAACCTCGGTGCGTGTCGTTTGTACGAACGTTGTGGCTACGAAATTGGCGGTATCGACCATTTGCGTTATCGCGGGATAGACCCGAATACCGCCGAAATTGCGCTGTTCTGGTACCGACTGTTCGACAACCCGCTGGAAAACCCGCTCAGCTCGCCAGCATCGCCTCGGCTTGTTCCGTGACGATCGCCAGCAGCGTTTGAATCGCGGCCGGCGTGGCGTTGTGTCGGTAGCTCAGCGCATACAGGCTGATCGGCACCGCCGGTGACAACGGGCAGACGTCCAGGCCGCCCGCCCGTGCACCGAGCGCAGTAAACGGGTCGACGATGGCCAGGCCTTCGCCGGCCTCGACCATGCTGCGCATCATCTGGTGGGTTTGCACCCGGGTCTGGATGCTCGGCGCCGGGCGCAGGGCCTGGAGCTTGTTCTCCAATGCCGGACTCAGCGGGTCGTGGCCTTCAAGGCCGACCATTGCCTGGCCGGCGAGATCCTGCAGGGAAATGTACTTCTGCTTCGGTTGCAGCCAGCCGTGGGGTGCGAGCAGTTGCAGTTTGCCGTGGGCCAATGGCTGGCAGTGGATGTCGGGGTGTTCCGGATCGTGCAGGCTCAGGCCCAGATCGCTTTCGCGCAGCAGCAGGCTGCGAACGATGTCGCACGTGGGCGAGCTGAGCAAACGGCAGGGCGCGTCGGGCAAACGTCGGCGCAACAGCGCGATGCTTTGCGGCAACAGCAGTTGCGCCAGCGGCGGGGTGCCGATGATGCGCAGGGGCGGAGCGAGGTATTGCTTGAGGCTGCTGGCCAGGCGCTGCACCGGCTCCAGCGCCTGATAGACGTGAGCAATTTCCACCTGCAGCGCCCGCGCTTCGGGCGTTGATTGCAATCGACCGCGCACGCTGGCGAACAGCATGAACCCCAACTCGCTCTCGGCTTCGCGCAAACGCTCTTCGACGTCAGTCACCGGGAGCTGCAGCCATTCGGCGGCGGTGCCCAGGTGACCGGTCTGCAAGAGCGCCTGAATCACTTCGATATGACGTAAACGCATGCGTGAAGTCCATGTTCAGCAGGTGGGGTCAGTGGCTGAATCCTACCCCAAGTCTGCGCATATGACTTCTGCTCATAACGCGCGGTTATTGAGCGACGGTTGGCTCGGGTTCGCGGATCAGGGTGATGTCCGACTGAACCAGCAAAAACTCATTGTCGCTGAGCTTCTTGACTCGATCGCCAATCGCCAGTTTGTAGGTGGTGACAGGCTCCATGCCGGTGAAACCGTCTGCCGACGGGGTGGATTCCTGGAACTCATGCACGGAATAAACGCGGCCTTCCGCATCTCTTGCATGGAACTGACCGACGAGTACTGCTGCCATCTGCTTAGAACCTCTGGAGATAAAACGCTTGATTTGCGGCTTGGTAGACCGTCATCAAGCCCTGTAAGTTTTCCTGCAGGAAAAAAATAATCAGCGCGGAGGAATTTCCTGCGCACGCTGGTGAAACGGTCATCGAATCATCTATAACTACTGGCTCTTCCCACGGACAGTCGAGAGTCTTCCATGAGCAATGTCTACAACGTCGCTGTAGTCGTCGGCAGCCTGCGCAAAGCATCGATCAACCGCAAAGTCGCGCTGGCACTGGCCGAGCTGGCACCGGCGAACCTGAAACTGAAGATTGTCGAAATTGGCGATCTGCCGCTTTACAACGAAGACATCGACGGCGATTCACCGCCGGCAGCCTACAGCACTTTCCGCCAGCAGGTGGGCTCTTCCGACGCGGTGCTGTTTGTCACCCCGGAATATAACCGCTCGGTGCCGGCGCCTTTGAAGAATGCGATTGACGTGGGTTCACGGCCTTATGGCAAAAGCGTCTGGAGCGGCAAGCCGGGGGCGGTGATCAGCGTGTCGCCGGGAGCCATTGGCGGTTTTGGCGCCAACCAGCATCTGCGCCAGTCTTTCGTGTTTCTCGATGTGCCGTGCATGCAGCAGCCGGAAGCGTACCTGGGCGGCGCGGGTTCGGCGTTTGACGAGGCGGGCAAATTGAGCGAGTCGGTCAAGCCGTTCCTGCAAAATTTCATCAATGCGTATGGGAAATTTGTGGAACAACACAAAAAATAATCGGGTCAGAGCTGCGGCTTGAGAAAATCCTGTGGGAGCGAGCCTGCTCGCGAAAGGGCCATCAGCCACACCTCGTGGTGACTGACAGTCCGCTTTCGCGGGCAGGCTCGCTCCCACAGTTGTGTGGTTTGGTTTATTTCATTCATTAAGGCTGTCGCGAATGCTCGCTGCGTCACTGATCTTCCTGCTGACCATCACCCTTGTCATCTGGCAACCCAAAGGCCTCGGCGTCGGCTGGAGCGCGACGCTCGGCGCCGTGCTCGCATTGATCATCGGCGTCGTGCACCTGAGCGATATTCCGCTGGTGTGGCAGATCATCTGGAACGCCACCGGCACCTTCGTCGCACTGATCATCATCAGTCTGTTGCTCGACGAAGCGGGATTCTTCGCCTGGGCCGCGCTGCATGTGGCGCGCTGGGGGCGGGGCAGTGGGCGCAAGCTGTTTGCCTACATGGTGCTGCTCGGCGCGCTGGTGTCGGCGCTGTTCGCCAATGATGGCGCGGCACTGATCCTCACGCCGATCGTGATTTCGATGCTGCTGGCACTGCGCTTTTCCCCGGCGGCAACCCTCGCGTTCGTCATGGGCGCCGGTTTCATCGCCGACACCGCGAGCCTGCCGCTGGTGGTGTCGAACCTGGTCAACATTGTTTCGGCGGACTTCTTTCACATCGGCTTCAACCGCTATGCGGCGGTGATGGTACCGGTCAACTTCGTCAGCGTGGCCGCCACTTTGGGTGTGTTGATGTGGTTCTTCCGCCGCGACATTCCCAAGGCCTACGACCCCGAACAGCTTGAACAACCGCATACGGCGATCCATGACAAAGCCACGTTCTACGCCGGTTGGGTAGTGCTGGTGATCCTGTTGATCGGCTGCTTCTTCCTCGAACAGCTGGGCATCCCGATCAGCGCGATCTCCGCAGTCTGCGCTGCGTTGCTGCTGGGGATCGCTGCCCGTGGTCACAAGATCTCCACGCGCAAGGTACTCAAAGAAGCGCCGTGGCAGATCGTGATTTTCTCGCTGGGCATGTACCTGGTGGTCTATGGCCTGCGCAATGCCGGGCTGACCGGCTACTTGGCCGGCTGGCTGGATGTGTTCGCCGGTAATGGCGTGTGGGGCGCGGCGCTGGGCACCGGGGTACTGACAGCGCTGTTGTCGTCGATCATGAACAACCTGCCGACGGTGCTCATCGGTTTGCTGTCTATTGATGCCAGCCAGGCGAGCGGTGTGGTCAAGGAAGCGATGATTTATGCCAACGTGATCGGCAGCGACCTGGGGCCGAAAATTACCCCGATCGGCAGTCTGGCGACCTTGCTCTGGCTGCATGTGCTGGCGCGCAAGGATATCCGGATTGGCTGGGGGTATTACTTCAAGGTCGGAATTGTGCTGACGGTGCCGGTGTTGTTGATGACCTTGGCGGCGTTGGCGCTGCGGTTATCCCTTTAGACCGAGTTGGTCCCATCGCTGGCAAGCCAGCTCCCACAGGTTTTGTAATGCGGCTCAGAAAGTGAGCACACAGTAGATCCCTGGCAAGCCAGCTCCCACAGGTTTTGTGGTGCGGCTNGTGAGCACACAGAAGATCCCTGTGGGAGCTGGCTTGCCAGCGATGGGGCCGGTGCAAACACCGCAAAATCTCAGGCCTGGCCCGGCACATTCGGCCAAAGATCCGCCACCAGAAACAACCGCTCCGCCTCTTCCCATTCGCCCTGCGCATTCTCGGTCAGGCGCACCAGCAGTTGCGCCGGGGCCATCGGTTCCAGGTCGTCCAGCCACATCTGCAGATGTTCAGCACTCCAGGTCTGATCCGCCGGGTAGTGTGCCGGCGCCAGCCATGCATGGCGGGGCAGGGGTTGCCAGCGCCCGGCCGGACGTTGAGCGACGAACGCCGGCCAATCCTTCTGATGCAGCCAGCTCCCGCGCAAATGTTGCGGATGCGCGCCGCTCGGTGATGCAGACGTGCCGGGCCACGGGTACAACAGGTAGCCGCCCAGCCACAACTGCGCACTGAACACTTCGATATCCAGCGTGGCCAGTACCGCACGGCTTTCCGGGCGCGCCGAGATCGGCAGCTGGTGTTCGGCCAGATGCGCCAGTTTGCGGTCCAGTCGATCGTGGCAACCCGGCCCCAGCCACTGCGCCGGGTCGTGGCCGTCGCCATTCTGCGGGCCGAGATAGAGCTTGATCGCCAGTTCCAGGTGATGCACGCCGTCGCGGTCGCGCAGCAGCATGTCCAGTTCACCGAGGGTGTGGCCTTCGCGGCGGATCGGCAGGTTGGCGGCAATCAGTTCGATGCCCGGCGCATGCTCCACGGCAAACTGCCACAACCGCTCGTAATACAGGCCCAGCCGCCGCGTGCGCGCCTGCGACAGCCAGTGCAACAAGCCATAACTGTCACGATCGAGTTGCCGCAGCCAGTGCTCCAGGCGCGGGGGATCGCTGACCCAGTCGCTGCCGGCCAGCGGATGGCGCTGCGGCCAAGGCGTCGCCGCAAGCATGGGCGGGGCGAGAATCACCCACGCCAGATCCCGCACTTCCGGATGGCGTAATTGATGTGGCAACTGGAGCAGGTCGGGAAACAGGATCATCTTGCGAGCATAGCCTGAAACACGCGCGCACCCTTGACGCTGAAAGGATTTTGTCTATGGCGGGCTTTCGCCCATAATCGTGCTTTTCGCGTTTTCGATTGTCCGCAGAGGTCCCATGGAGCAATTTCGTAATATCGGCATCATCGGTCGCCTGGGCAGTTCCCAGGTGCTGGATACCGTCCGCCGACTGAAACGCTTTCTGCTCGATCGTCACCTGCACGTGATTCTCGAAGACACCATCGCCGAAGTCCTGCCGGGCCACGGCCTGCAAACCTCGTCGCGCAAGATGCTCGGCGAAGTCTGCGACATGGTCATCGTCGTCGGCGGGGACGGCAGTTTGCTCGGAGCTGCACGCGCATTGGCCAAGCACAATATTCCAGTGCTGGGGATCAACCGTGGCAGCCTCGGCTTTCTGACGGATATTCGCCCCGATGAGCTGGAAGTCGAAGTGGCCAAGGTGCTCGACGGCCACTATCTGGTAGAAAACCGTTTCCTGCTGCAAGCCGAAGTCCGCCGCCACGCCGAGGCCATCGGCCAGGGCGATGCGCTGAACGATGTGGTGCTGCACCCGGGCAAGTCGACGCGGATGATCGAGTTCGAGCTGTACATCGACGGCCAGTTCGTCTGCAGCCAGAAGGCCGACGGTCTGATCGTCGCCACCCCGACCGGTTCTACCGCTTACGCGCTGTCGGCGGGTGGCCCGATCATGCATCCCAAGCTCGACGCCATTGTGATCGTGCCGATGTACCCCCATATGTTGTCGAGCCGGCCAATTGTGGTCGATGGCAACAGTGAGCTGAAAATCGTCGTGTCGAAAAACATGCAGATCTACCCGCAGGTCTCCTGCGACGGGCAGAACCACTTCACTTGCGCGCCGGGCGACACCATCACCGTCAGCAAAAAAGCCCAGAAGCTGCGGCTGATTCATCCGCTCGACCACAATTACTACGAAGTCTGCCGGACCAAACTCGGCTGGGGCAGCAAGCTGGGTGGTGGAGGCGACTGATGCTCGATCCCGCGCGCAGTTATGACTTGATTGGTGACGTGCACGGATGCGCCCTGACCCTCGAACACTTGCTTGACCGTCTCGGTTATCACAAGCAGGGCGGGGTCTGGCGGCATCCATCGCGCATGGCCGTGTTCGTCGGCGACATCATCGACCGTGGTCCGCGGATCCGCGAAGCCCTGCACATCGTCCACGACATGGTCGAGGCCGGGCAGGCGCTGTGCATCATGGGCAACCACGAATTCAACGCACTGGGCTGGAGCACGCCGGCGCTGCCGGGCAGCGGCAAGCAGTTCGTGCGCGAACACACGCCGCGCCATGCACGCCTGCTGCAAGAAACCCTGACCCAGTTCGAAGATCATCCGGGCGACTGGCATGACTTCCTCAACTGGTTCTACGAACTGCCGCTGGTGGTCGATGCCGGACGATTCCGCGTGGTGCACGCCTGCTGGGATGCCAGCCTGATCGAACCGTTGCGCGGTCTGTTCCCCGATGCGCGTATCGACGAGCACTTTCTCCAGGCCTCGGCCGTGCCCGGCAGTTTTGCCTGCACGGTGTTCGACCGCTTGCTGCGCGGCACCGACATGCGCCTGCCGGATGGCCTGACCATGACCAGCGGCGACGGTCTGGTGCGTTCGTTCTTCCGTACCAAGTTCTGGGAAGACGATCCGAAAACCTACGGCGACATTGTCTTCCAGCCGGATGCACTGCCGGAGCCGGTGGCGCAGAAGCCGCTGACCTCCAGCGAAAAAAACAACCTGCTGCGCTACGGCATCGACGAGCCGTTGTTGTTCGTCGGCCATTACTGGCGCAGCGGCAAACCGGCGCCGATCCGCCCGAATCTCGCGTGTCTCGATTACAGCGCGGTGCTCTACGGCAAACTGGTGGCCTATCGTCTGGATCAGGAAACACGCCTGGATCCGCATAAATTTGTCTGGGTCGATGTCGAGCGGCCGGAGGTGCTGCAATGAGTGCGGTAGCGGTATTGCGTCTGCCACTGGCGGTGGATTTGAGTGGTTTCGTCAAGCTGCTGCAACGGATGCAGGTACCGCATCGGGTCAGTGAAGAGGCGGGCGAGCAGGTGCTGTGGGCCCCGGCGGAAATCAGCGAGGACGTGCGTTCGCTGTACGAGCGCTTCCCGGCCGGCGATCCCGACCAGCAACTGGACATCCCGCTGGCGCCAACCTTCAAGCGCCCGAGCTTCGCCGAGCAACTCAAACACGCCAAGGCCACCGGATTGATCCTGCTGCTGAGCCTGCTGGTCGGTGGCCTGACCTATCTGGGCGACAACCTCGAAACGATCCGCTGGCTGACGTTCCTCGACTTTCGCGTGGTCGGCGAGTACATCCAGTTCACCCCGCTGGCCGACAGCCTGGCGGCGGGGCAGTGGTGGCGCCTGTTCACGCCGATGCTGCTGCACTTCGGCATCCTGCACCTGGCCATGAACGGCATGTGGTACTGGGAGCTGGGTCGGCGCATCGAGTCACGTCAGGGCAGCATCAATCTGCTCGGTCTGACCCTGCTGTTCAGCCTGGTGTCGAACTACGCGCAGTTTGCCTGGAGCGGCCCGAGCCTGTTCGGCGGCTTGTCCGGCGTGCTTTACGGACTGCTCGGCCACTGCTGGATTTTCCAGTTGCTGGCGCCGAATCCGGCGTATCGCCTGCCGCGTGGCGTGCTGGTGATGATGCTGGTGTGGCTGGTGATCTGCATGTCCGGTCTGGTCTCGATGATCGGGTTCGGCCAGATCGCCAACGCCGCCCACGTCAGCGGGTTACTCATCGGATGCTTCACCGGTTTGTTGGGCGGTTTGTATAACCGCCGTAAACTGGCCGCCTAACATTTCAGTGAATAAAGAGCACGGAGACCCAGATGTCCTCTTTTAACGACATGATCAAGAACATCACCCCGGACATCTACGAGAGCCTGAAACTGGCCGTGGAAATCGGCAAGTGGTCCGACGGTGGCAAACTCACCGCCGAACAGCGCGAGCTGTCGCTGCAGGCGATGATCGCCTGGGAAATCCAGAACCTGCCTGAAGACCAGCGCACCGGTTACATGGGCCCGCAAGAATGTGCGTCGAAGTCGATCGAAGTACCGAACATCCTGTTCAAGTCGGATGCCATCCATTGATCGAGATTGGCCGCGGTGCAATCAGCAAAATGTCGGCGCGCCTGGACGGGCCGAATGTGCAATACGCGTTTCGTCTGGATGACGTCGAGGTGCCGGTCAACCCCATGATCGGCACCACGGTGCGTCTGGAGTACCTGGGGGCGATTCATTGCACCCATTGCGGGCGCAAGACCAAAACCAGTTTCAGTCAGGGTTACTGCTACCCGTGCATGACCAAACTGGCGCAGTGCGACCTCTGCATCATGAGCCCGGAGCGCTGCCACTTCGAGGCCGGCACCTGCCGTGAGCCAGCGTGGGGCGAAAAATTCTGCATGACCGATCACGTGGTCTATCTGGCCAACTCGTCGGGGATCAAGGTTGGCATCACTCGTGCTACCCAGTTGCCGACCCGCTGGCTGGATCAGGGCGCGAGTCAGGCGCTGCCGATCATGCGCGTCGCCACACGTCAGCAGTCGGGCTTCGTCGAAGACCTGTTCCGCAGTCAGGTGGCCGACAAGACCAACTGGCGCGCCTTGCTCAAGGGCGATGCGGCGGCGGTGGATCTGGCCCAAGTGCGCGACCAGTTGTTTGAAAGCTGCGCCGAAGGCTTGCAAGGTCTGCAACAGCGATTCGGCCTACAGGCAATTCAGACGATTGCCGATGTAGAACCGCTCGAAATCCGCTATCCGGTCGAGCAATATCCGGCCAAAATCGTCAGCTTCAACCTGGACAAGAACCCGATTGCCGAAGGCACGCTGCTGGGAATCAAGGGGCAGTACCTGATTTTTGACACCGGCGTGATCAACATTCGTAAATACACGGCCTATCAACTCGCCGTGCATCAATAAGGATTCCAGCATGCGCACCGAACAACCGAAGATGATTTACCTGAAGGACTATCAGGCGCCCGAGTACCTGATCGACGAGACGCACCTGACCTTCGAGCTGTTCGAGGACCACAGCCTGGTCCACGCGCAACTGGTGATGCGCCGCAACCCGGAGCGTGGCCCGGGCCTGCCGCCACTGGTACTCGACGGCCAGCAGCTGGAACTGCTGTCGGTGACCCTGGCCGACCAGGAACTGGGCGCCGGCGAATATCAGCTGACTGAAAACACCCTGACCCTGCAGCCGGCCAGCGCCAGCTTCACGGTCGACACCAGCGTCAGAATCCACCCGGAAACCAACACCGCGCTGGAAGGCCTGTACAAGTCCGGCACGATGTTCTGCACCCAGTGCGAGGCCGAAGGCTTCCGCAAGATCACTTATTACCTCGACCGCCCGGATGTGATGAGCAAGTTCACCACCACGGTGGTCGCCGAGCAGCACAGCTACCCGGTCCTGCTGTCCAACGGCAATCCGATCGCCTCCGGCCCGGGCGAAGACGGCCGGCATTGGGCGACCTGGGAAGACCCGTTCATGAAGCCGGCGTACCTGTTCGCGCTGGTGGCCGGTGATTTGTGGTGTGTCGAAGACACCTTTACCACCATGACCCACCGTAATGTCGCGCTGCGCATCTACGTCGAGCCGGAAAACATCGACAAGTGCCAGCACGCGATGAACAGCCTGAAGAAGTCGATGCGCTGGGATGAAGAGGTCTACGGTCGCGAGTACGACCTGGACATCTTCATGATCGTCGCCGTCAACGACTTCAACATGGGCGCGATGGAGAACAAGGGCCTCAACATCTTCAACTCCAGCGCCGTGCTGGCCCGCGCCGAAACCGCCACCGACGCCGCGCACCAGCGGGTCGAGGCGATCGTCGCCCACGAATATTTCCACAACTGGTCGGGCAACCGCGTGACCTGCCGCGACTGGTTCCAGCTGTCGCTCAAGGAAGGCTTCACCGTGTTCCGTGACGCCGGTTTCTCCTCGGACATGAACTCGGCCACGGTCAAGCGCATTCAGGACGTGGCGTACCTGCGTACCCACCAGTTCGCCGAAGATGCCGGTCCCATGGCCCACGCGGTGCGCCCGGACAGCTTCATCGAGATTTCCAACTTCTACACCCTGACCGTGTACGAAAAGGGCTCGGAAGTGGTCGGCATGATTCACACCCTGCTGGGCGCCGAAGGCTTCCGCAAGGGCAGTGACCTGTACTTCGAACGCCACGACGGTCAGGCCGTGACCTGCGACGATTTCGTCAAGGCCATGGAAGACGCCAACGGTGTCGACCTGACCCAGTTCAAGCGCTGGTACAGCCAGGCCGGCACACCGCGTCTGGCGGTCAGCGAGTCCTACGACGCTGCGGCGAAAACCTACAGCCTGACCTTCCGCCAGAGCTGCCCGGAAACCCCGGACAAAGTGGAAAAACTGCCGTTCGTGATCCCGGTCGAACTGGGCCTGCTCGACAGCAAGGGCAACGAGATTGCCCTGCGTCTGGCCGGTGAAGCGGCAGCGCAAGGTACCAGCCGTGTGATCTCGGTGACTGAAGCCGAGCAGACGTTCACCTTCGTCGACATCGCTGAACACCCGCTGCCATCGTTGCTGCGTGGTTTCTCGGCGCCGGTCAAACTGAGCTTCCCGTACAACCGCGACCAGTTGATGTTCCTGATGCAGCACGACAGCGATGGCTTCAACCGCTGGGATGCCGGTCAGCAACTGTCGGTGCAAGTGCTGCAGGAATTGATTGCCCAGCAGCAGAAGGGCGAAAGCCTGGTGCTCGATCCGCGTCTGATCTCGGCGCTGAAAACCGTGCTGTCCGATGAGTCGCTGGATCAGGCCATGGTCGCTGAAATGCTTTCGCTGCCGAGCGAAGCGTATCTGACCGAAATCAGCGAAGTGGCAGATGTCGAGGCGATTCACAGCGCCCGCGAGTTTGCCCGCAAGCAACTGGCGGACAACCTGTTTGAAGCGCTGTGGCTGCGTTATCAGGCCAACCGCGATTTGTCGAAGCAGACGCCGTACGTGGCCGAGGCCGAGCACTTTGCCCGTCGTGCACTGCAGAACATTGCGCTGTCGTACCTGATGCTCAGCGGCAAGCCGCAAGTGCTGGCCGCTACGCAAGAACAGTTCGAAAACAGCGACAACATGACCGAGCGCCTGACTGCGCTGGCGGTGCTGGTCAACTCGCCGTTCGAAGAACAAAAGGCCAAAGCGCTGGCAACTTTCGCCGAGCACTTCAAGGATAACCCGCTGGTCATGGATCAGTGGTTCAGCGTGCAGGCCGGCAGCACGTTGCCGGGCGGTCTGGCACGGGTGAAGACGTTGATGCAGCACCCGGCGTTCAACATCAAGAACCCGAACAAGGTGCGTGCGCTGGTCGGTGCGTTTGCCGGGCAGAACCTGATCAACTTCCACGCCGCCGACGGTTCGGGCTACCGCTTCCTCGCGGATCTGGTGATCGAATTGAACGGCTTCAACCCGCAGATCGCCTCGCGGCAACTGGCGCCACTGACCCGCTGGCGCAAGTACGACAGCGCCCGTCAGGCGTTGATGAAGGCTGAGCTGGAGCGGATTCTGGCGTCGGGTCAGTTGTCGAGTGATGTGTACGAAGTGGTGAGCAAAAGCCTGGCGTAACGCTCGCCTTATCAATATTTCAGGCGAACACAAAACCCTGTAGGAGCTGTCGAGTGAAACGAGGCTGCGATCTTTTGATTCTGGTTTTTTAAATCAAGATCAAAAGATCGCAGCGTGCCGCAGCTCCTACAGTTTATTGCGTTATTTCAGATCAAACCGATCCAGCTCCATCACCTTGGCCCACGCCGCCACGAAGTCCTTCACAAACTGCTCCTTCGCGTCAGCACTCGCATACACCTCGGCCAGCGCGCGCAAAATCGCGTTGGAACCAAACACCAGATCAACCCGCGTCGCCGTCCACTTCACGCTGCCGGTCTTGCGGTCGCGTCCTTCGAACTCGTCTGCCGCCGGTGAGGTCGGCTTCCACTCCACGCCCATGTCCAGCAGGTTGGTGAAGAAGTCGTTGCTCAGCGTTTCAGTGCGCGAGGTGAACACGCCATGCCGGCTTTGCCCGACGTTGGCCCCCAATACCCGCAGACCACCGACCAGTACGGTCATTTCCGGAGCGGAGAGGGTCAGCAGTTGCGCCTTGTCGATGAGCAATGCTTCGGCGGAAACGGTGTATTTGCCTTTGCTGTAGTTACGGAAACCATCGGCAATCGGTTCGAGGAAACCAAACGACTCGACATCGGTTTGCTCCTGAGTCGCATCGGTTCGACCTGGATTGAACGGCACCGATACCGAGTGCCCGGCGTTTTTCGCCGCTTGTTCGACCCCGGCGTTACCTGCCAGCACGATCAGATCTGCCAGCGACACTTTCTTGCCGGATGAGCCGGCGTTGAACTCGTTCTGAATGCCCTCAAGGGTTTTCAGCACCTTGTCCAGTTGCTCCGGCTGATTGGCCTGCCAGAATTTCTGTGGGGCCAGACGCAGACGGCCACCATTGGCGCCGCCACGCTTGTCGGAACCACGGAAGGTTGATGCGGCGGCCCATGCGGTGGACACCAGTTGCGACACCGACAGCCCGGACGCCAGCACTTTGCTTTTCAGCGCGGCGGCATCGTTGCTGTCGATCAGCGGGTGAGTGGCCTCAGGAATCGGGTCTTGCCACAGCAGTTCCTCGTTCGGCAGTTCCGGTCCGAGGTAGCGCGACAGTGGGCCCATGTCACGGTGGATCAGCTTGTACCAGGCGCGGGCGAAGGCGTCCGCCAGTTGGTCCGGGTTGGCCAGGAAGCATCGGGCGATCGGCTCGTAGATCGGGTCGAAACGCAGCGCCAGGTCGGAGGTGAGCATGGTAGGCGAGAGTTTTTTGCTTGGATCGTGCGCGTGTGGGACGGTGCCAGCCCCCGCGCCGTTTTTCGGTTTCCACTGGTGCGCACCGGCCGGGCTTTTGAACAGTTCCCACTCGAAACCGAACAGGTTTTCCAGGTAATTGTTGCTCCACTGGGTCGGGGTAGTGGTCCAGGTGACTTCGAGGCCGCTGGTGATGGTGTCGGCGCCTTTGCCGGTGCCGAACGCGTTGCGCCAACCGAGACCTTGTTCTTCCAGCCCGGCCGCTTCCGGCTCAGGCCCGACATTGTCGGCAGGGCCGGCGCCGTGGGTCTTGCCGAAGGCGTGACCGCCGGCGATCAGGGCCACGGTTTCTTCGTCGTTCATGGCCATGCGACCAAAGGTTTCGCGGATATCGCGACCCGAGGCGACCGGATCAGGATTGCCCTCCGGGCCTTCCGGGTTGACGTAGATCAGGCCCATCTGCACGGCGGCCAGCGGGTTTTCCAGGTTGCGTTCGCCCTGATCGGTGCGGCTTTCCTCTTTGCCATGCAGATCCGGTTCGGCCACCAGTGTGCCGTCCCCGGGTTCTTGCATGGATGACTTGTCTTTGCCGTAACGGCTGTCGCCACCGAGCCATTCGCGTTCCGAACCCCAGTACACGTCTTCATCCGGCTCCCAGACATCGGGACGGCCGCCGGAGAAACCGAAGGTCTTGAAGCCCATGGATTCCAGGGCGACGTTGCCGGTGAGCACGATCAGGTCGGCCCAGGAAATATTGCGACCGTATTTCTGCTTGATCGGCCACAGCAGGCGCCGGGCCTTGTCGAGGCTGACGTTGTCCGGCCAGCTGTTGAGCGGGGCGAAACGCTGCTGGCCGGACCCGGCGCCCCCGCGCCCGTCGGCAGTGCGATAGGTGCCGGCACTGTGCCAGGCCATGCGGATGAACAGTGGGCCGTAGTGGCCGAAGTCGGCTGGCCACCAGTCCTGCGAGTCGGTCATCAGCGCGCGCAGGTCTTGTTTCAGGGCCTGGAAGTCCAGGCTCTTGAAGGCTTCAGCGTAGTTGAAGTCCTTGCCCAGCGGATCGGACTTGGGCGAGTGCTGGCTGAGGATCTTCAGGTTCAGTTGATTCGGCCACCAGTCACGGTTCGTCGTACCACCACCGGCAGCGTGGTTGAACGGGCATTTCGATTCATTTGCCATGTTCGGATCCTTATCAGGTCTTGTGCGGCCGGCTCATGCCGACTTCGGACTAGTAAGGCTAGACCCGACTCGGGCAACCAGCTAATAGGCCGACTATTGGAGGTTGATAGGCGCAGTCTTTCAGCGTTTTTGCCTGTTGCGCAGGCTGGATGAATGTCTGATTCGACCCTGAAATCCCCGTGCTTGAGGGCTTGCTGCAAAACGGAGTGCGAGAATGGTGATGACAGAAAGAAATGTTATTGTATAACATAAAAAAGATTTCATTCTGTTTCTGCCAGCGTTACTCGCCAAACGCCGGCAGCGATCTCATTTTTCTGCTCATGGAAGTTCTGAAATGCCTGCCCGTTCCCAACCCCTTCAACGACGCCTGACTCCTCTGGCCGCCGCGCTGCTTGTTGCTTCACCCGTGTTCGCCGCCGAGCCGCTCGAACTGCAACCGCAAGTCATCACCGGCAAACCGCTGGGCAGTCAGACCCTGGCATCGCCCTCGACCGTCCTCAGCGGCGACGACCTCACTTTGCAGCAGAAGGGCAGTCTCGGCGAGACGCTGAACAAGCAGCCCGGCGTGTCCTCGTCGTACTTCGGCCCGGGCGCGAGTCGGCCGATCATTCGCGGGCAGGACGGTGACCGTATTCGCATCCTGCGTAACGGCGTCGGCGCGCTGGACGCCTCGTCGCTGTCCTACGATCACGCGGTGCCGCTGGATCCGGTCAACGTCGAGCGCATTGAAATCGTCCGTGGCCCGGCGGCGTTGCTGTACGGCGGCAGCGCGATCGGTGGGGTGGTCAACACCTTCGATAACCGCATCCCCACCGAAGCCATCGAAGGCATTCACGGGGCCGGCGAGTTGCGTTATGGCGGGGCCGACACCACCCGCAGCAGCGCGGGGAAACTGGAGGCCGGCAACGGTCAGTTCGCTTTGCACCTGGACGCCAGCGCCCGTGAATTCAATGACCTGAAAATTCCCGGCTACGCCAAGACCGGCACGGCACGCGCCAACGACGACGGCGACTCGCGCAGGCATCGGCTCGCCAACAGCGACGGTCGTCAGGATGGCGGCGCCGTCGGCAGTTCCTACACTTGGGATGACGGTTACGCCGGGCTGTCCTACAGCCATTACGATTCAAACTATGGCTCGCCCGCCGAAGACGACGTGCGCATTCGCATGCAGCAGGAGCACTACGCGTTCGCCTCGGAAATGCGCAATCTCGACGGGCCGTTCAGCGCGATCAAACTTGATGCCGGCTACACCGATTACCAGCACCGCGAAATCGAGGGCGGTGAAGTCGGCACCACCTTCAAGAACAAGGGTTACGAAGCTCGGGTCGAGGCTCGGCATCAGCCGCTGGGCCCGTTCAACGGGGTGATCGGCGCCCAGGTCAGCCGCAACGAATTCTCGGCACTGGGCGAAGAAGCCTTTGTGCCGCACACCGATACCGACGCTGGCGCACTGTTCATTCTGGAAGAGTTGCAAGCCACTGAGCGCTTGCTGTTCACCCTCGGCGGACGCCTCGAACACACCAGCGTCGACCCGGACGCCAAAGGCAATGAGCGCTTTGCCAATGCCGACCGCTCCAGCAGTTTCACCGCCGGCAGCCTGTCGTCCGGCGCGGTGTACACGCTGACGCCGATCTGGTCGGTCGCCGCGACTTTGGGCTACACCGAACGCGCGCCGACGTTCTATGAGTTGTACGCCAACGGCGCCCACGTCGCGACCGGCACCTATGAAGTCGGCGATACCGGGCTGTCGAAAGAAAAAGCCGTGTCCAGCGACCTCGCACTGCGCTTCGACAACGGCACGCACAAGGGCAGTGTCGGTGTGTTTTACAGCCACTTCTCCAACTACATCGGCTTGCTCGGCACGGGCCGTACACTGAATGACGAAGGCGAAGAGGATGCTGGCGGGATTCCCGAATACACCTACTCGGGCGTGCGTGCACGTTTCAGCGGCATCGAGGCGCAGGATCGCTGGACGCTTGGCGAAAATGCCTACGGCAAATTTGCTTTGGAGCTGTCAGGCGATTACACCCGCGCCAAGAATCTCGACAACGGCCAGGACCTGCCGCGCATCGCGCCGCTGCGCTTGAACAATGGTTTGCTGTGGGAACTGGATCGCTGGCAGGCGCGGATCGATATCGAACACGCCAGCTCGCAGCACCGTGTGCCAGACAACGAAAGCAGCACCGACGGCTACACCACGCTGGGCGCCAATGTGGGTTATCACTTTGATGTCGGCCAGAGCAAATGGCTGGCCTTCGTCAACGCCGAGAACCTGACCAACCAGACCGTGCGGTACGCCAGTTCGATCCTGCGTGATATTGCACCGGCACAAGGGCGCAGCATTCAGGTCGGGTTGCGCACGACGTTCTGATAGCCCTTCGCCCCCCTGAAGGAGCTTCCGCAGCCTGCGGCAGCTCCTTCAGGGGCATCAGCTTGATTGTGCGGTGTCATCCTCCGGCAGTGCATCCGGCGGATTTTCCTTCCCCGGTAACTCGGTGATCACACTGAAATCCGTGACCTCGATCGCGCCCAGTCCATAGCCGGCTCATACATTGTCGCAAACTGCTTTGATACCGCAGTTAATTGTCTTTTTTAAACTTCTTATTTCGATTTCAGCTAAGAACCTGACAGTTATGACAGTAGCGCCCAAGATAATTGAGGCATAGCTTTTCAAGCGCAGGCAACCGCCTTCAAACGGATCGGAGCGCATCGACATGCAAAATTCAAATAAATCAGAAAAGCAAATTTTCGACCTGATTAATGAAAATCACCATCAATATAAAGGAACGTTCAGTGCACACGTTGATGGAAGAGAGTTCATGGTCGCGAAGACAAACTTGCTTTTTCATACGGCAGATAAGGACTATTTCATTGTTGGGGCTGATGATTACAACCACAACGTCGTTACCTTCTGCGTTCCACAGGACTTGATAAAGGACGGCCCTCACCAGGTGAGATGGTACGAAGGTGGGCTGGTTTGGAGCGTTAGGATCTCAAACGTGTCTCACGTTATTAAACAAGGACTGGCAAATGTCACGTTCTTACGGACAGGCGAAAATCGATCCGGTGTTTCAGGTGACATCGATTTTGTTTTGCCTGATGGAAAGACAGTTACAGGTAAATTTGAAATTAAGCGTATTTAGTAAATGCCAAGGGACGGGTCCAACCAATCCGTCCCCTCCCTGATTTCAACTCGATTGCATCGTTTCATCGTCCGGCAGCGCATCCAGCGGTTCTTCCTGCCCGGGTAACTCGGTGATCACACTGAAATCCGTCACCTCGACAGCACCCAGTCCATAACCCAGCAAGTGGAACGAAAACGCCTTGCGCTGTTGCGGGTTGTCGAAGCTGAAATCCATCTCCAGCGGCTGGTCCGCCGTGGCGACCATCTCGGTCGGCAGGCCCAGTTGCACGTCCTGTTCGAACTCCTTGGCCTTGAGCTGAATGTACGCCGCCTGCTGCGGGTCCACCGAGCGCACGGTCAGGCGCACGCGGGTGTGCGAGCCCTTGGGCATTTCCAGGTACTGCGCGCCGATCAGGTTGTCGGCCCAGTCATCGTTGATCTGTGCCTGCAGCGGGATGACGTTGTTGCTGCCGAACTGGTAACGCTGATTGAGCGGGGTGCGCAGCAGCGACAGGTCCAGCGCCATCGCCCGCGCGGCAATCTGCCGGGCCTGCTGGCTGCTTTCATTGCCCTTGAAGGTGGCCCGCTCGGCAATGAACCCGGCGCTTTCGTAGTAGCGGCAACGGCGCGGCATGTCGCACTCGGAGAAGATCCCCTGACCATTGTGGTAGCGCAGTTTGCCGTTGGTGTAGGACATGATTTCACGCCCACTGTCGTAGTCGCGAAACAGCGAGCGGCCGCTCAACGCCGTCGGCACTGGCAAGTCGAAATAGTCGAGGATCGATGCGCTCAGATCGACATGACCGTACACCCCGGCATTCAGTCGCGGCAGTTGCTCATGTTCGGGTGCCAGCGTCAGGTTGAAGCCCCACGACGACGCCAGACGCACGCCGTCGATGCCGTGGGATTCGTCCGAGGTGATCACCACCAGCGTGTCCCTGAGCACACCCTGACGTTCGAGGCCGCTGAGGAACTGCTCCAGCGCATCGTCGAGATAACCGACAGCGGCCTGCTTCGGTGTCTCGTAGCGCGCCAGATAGTCTTCCGGTGCGGAGTAGGGCTGGTGGGTGCCAACGGTCAGCAGGGTGAGCATCCACGGTTGCTTCTGCTGCTTCAGTTGACCAACGTAATCCAGCGCGCCTTCGAAGAACGCCTTGTCATCCTTGCCCCATGGAAACTCCAGATGGTTGGCGTTAGAGAACCATTCCAGACCGTGGGTCGCATCGAAACCGATGTGCGGCATGATCTTGTCTTTGGCCATGAAGCGCAGACCGGCGCCTTGCAAGTAATGGGTGCTGAAGCCGTGCTGGCGCAACTGCGCCGGCAGGCAGGCCTGATTGCGCTCCTGTTGGGTGAGCATTTCCACGCCTTTGGGCGTGCCGTTGTTGAGCTTGTCGTAATCGCCACAGAGCATGGCGTACAGGCCGCGAATGGTCTGGTGCGTATGCAGCACGTAATCCGGGGTGTTCATGCCGCGCTCGGCCCAGCGGCTGAGGTTGGGCATCAGGTCTTCCTGATAATGGCTGCCGATGGCCTCGCGATTGGCGCGGATGTACGCGCCGGGAATGCCTTCCAGCGCGATGATCAGCACGTTGCGCGCCTGCCCCGGCGCGGCCAGCAGTTTGTGGCCATTGAGATCCAGATCGGTCAGCCCGGCCATCTGTGGCGCGGCGGGTTCGACGTCACCGTCCAGCCATTCCTCGGCCTGCAACTGCAGATCGGCGACTTGCGAGGCGAGCAACTGATGCGGCAGGTTGTACATGCGCCACGGATCTTCCTCGCTCGGCCACTGGTTTTGCACGCCCCAGTGCGCAGCGAACAGCAGCGCCGGTGCGGCCCACACGGCACGGGGCAGGGCCACAGCGGGTTGCGCGCGATTGGCGAACCGCGTCAGCAACCAGAGCAGCAGCGCCAGCAACAGGGCCACGCCCAGCGCCGGATGGGCAAAGCCGCCACCGGTGGAGTTTTCCACGAACTGCGGGTCAATCAGGTAATGCAGGTCGGACGGGTTCGGCAGTCGGCCGACAGCACTGACCAGTTCCGCCGTTGCCACCGCCAGCAACCCCCAGAACAGCAGCAACGGCAACCCCAGCCACCACGCCCGGCGATGCAGCAACATCAACAGCAAACTGCCAACCGCCAGGTCGGACAAATAGCCCAGCGGCGACGACCAGCCCAATGCCGCGCGCAGGCACACCGGTACGATCAGTACCAGCAGAATCAAGGAAAACAGGCGGGCATGCGGTTGCCGCAACCAACGCAAAAGAACGCTCACAAACACAGACCTTCCAGCCATCAAACCGTCATAAAAGTGTGCGCGATGATACCAAGGGTGGGCTGCGTGATCGCCCTTTTAAACGCGTGGCTGATCTGCTCGCACAGACACGGCGCAGGGCTTGAGGCCGTGACCAGCGCTGGTGTCAGCCCGCTAGTGACTGACGCACAACGTGTAACCGATGGCAGATTTATTGTTTCAGGCTGTTTAAATCAGCGCATGACGGCCCATGCGAGCGTGCTATGGATATTCGATAACGGTATTTAATTTCTGTTTTTTATAGCGATAGAGTTCGGCCTTTCAGCCAAATCCACCCTGCTGCGAGGTTGTCATGGCCACACCGTTCAAACGTTCTGCGCTGACCCTGTTGGCCGCATCTCTGGCGAGCAGCATGCTGTTCAGCAGCGTTGCGCAGGCCGAAGGCAAGATCAGCATCGCCCAGCAATTCGGCATCGGTTATCTGATCCTCGACGTGGTTCGTGATCAGCAACTGATCGAAAAACAAGGCCGGGCGCAGGGGCTGGAGATCAAGGTCGACTGGAACAGCATCTCCGGCGCCACTGCCATGAACGAAGCACTGCTCACCGGTGCGCTGGACGTGGTCTCCGCCGGGGTGCCGCCGATGCTTACCGTGTGGGATCGCACCCGTGGCAAACAGAACGTCAAGGCCATTGCCTCGCTCGGCTCGATGCCCAATTACTTGCTGACCAACAACCCCGACATCAAAACTCTGAAGGACTTCAGCGACAAGGATCGTATCGCCGTGCCGGCGGCGGGCGTGGGTTTCCAGTCGCGGACCCTGCAGATCGAAACGGCCAGGGAATTCGGCAATGACCAGTACAAGAAATTTGACGACATCTCGGTCAGCCTGCCGCATCCGGACGCTACGGCGGCGCTGATTGCCGGCGGGTCGGAAATCAACGCGCATTTCTCCAGTCCGCCGTTCCAGTATCAGGCGCTGCAAAACCCCAACGTGCACAAAGTGCTGAGTTCCTACGACGTGCTCGGTGGTCAGGCCACCTTCAACGTGCTTTACACCACGGAAAAATTCCACGACGAAAACCCCAGGACCTACAAGGCGTTCTACGACGCGCTGGCCGAAGCGGAAAAAATCATCAAGGCCGACAAACCCGCCGCCGCCCAGGCGTACATCCGCGTCGAACAGTCGAAGCTGCCGCTGGCGCTGATCGAGCAGATCGTCACCGATCCGGAAATCGACTTCACGGTGGTGCCGCAACGTACGTTCATCTATGCCGAAAAACTGCAGGAACTGGGCGTGCTGAAGAACAAGGCCGGCAGCTGGAAGGATTACTTCTTTGAAGAGGCGCATGGCGGCGCGGGGAGCTGATGCATAAAAACAGCCGCCGAGCGGCGGCTGCCGGAGTTGAGTGATCAGGACTGCAAGGCTTCCATCAACACCTGCACCAGTTGGCCACCCTCAGGGGTTGCCCAACTGCCGGCCAGTTCGGCGATCAACTGATTGGTCGTGGTCAGGGTCACCCCCCCTTTGTCCATGCGGCGCAAGGCGATATCGTCGGCCATGACGCTCGGCGATCCGCCGCCATCGGCAACCACCTGCACTTCATAACCGTCGCGCACCAGACTCAACGCCGGGTATACCGTGCAGACGTCGTTGGTGACCCCGGCAATAATCAGCTTCTTGCGTCCGGTCGCCTTGACGGCGCCGGCAAAGTTTTCATCATCCATGGCGTTGACGATGCCCAAGCGTTTGACTCGTGCGGCGAACTCGGCAGGCAGGATCGTCTCAAGTTCGCTGAGCAATGGACCCTGAGCGTATTCCTCCATACTCGACGTCAGCACCACCGGCAGTTTGAGAATGCTTGCGGTTCTGGCGAGCATCAGGGCATTGCGTTTGAGTTCTTCGAACGGGATGGATTTCACCCAGCCCATGGTGCCCACCTGATGGTCGATCAACAGCAGGGCAGCATTATTGGCACTGAATTTCTCGTAACTCATGGTATCTCTCCTGGCAGATGTTACGGGGCACGGCGCCCCGGTCGATGGAACGGTTCAACGGGGTTGCAGAGTTCCGAACTCACCGCGCTGATAGGCCGCAACCGCCCGGCTCAGCGCGTCTGACGAGGCAAGTGCCAGCGGCCCCTGCCAATACACCGGTTGATGCAATGGCACACCACGAAACACCACGGCGTGGGCGGGCGCATCTGTAGCCCGCAGGGTGATGCTGTGCGCTTCGCCGATGGCCAGGCTCACGGGTACCTGCGCGTTGTCGATGGTGAAACGCTGGTCGTCGATCCAGATGTCGCCGTCGATTGGCATGACGAACGCCGACTCGCCGCTGGCAACGGGAATCCGCACTTCGTGCCTCGGCTTGATGCTGATATCGAGCAGGCTTACGTCGGTCGGCAGATCCAGCGGCGAGCGGGTGTCGAGAAAGGCACCCAGTGGCACCCGGATTTCGGCCCCCGGCAAACGCAAGACCGGCACGTCTTCAGGGGCAAGACTGAGGGCAAAAGGCGCAGCCTCCTGAAATGCGAGCGGCAAATTGATGAAAATTTGCAGCATGTGTACGGTCTTGCCGCTTTCGTTCGGGACCTCTTCGTGAACGATGCCTTTGCCGGCGGCTGTCCAGTGCAGGCCGCCCGGTCGAATCAAGTTGCGGTTGCCCAGCGAATCACGGTTGTCGATTGCGGTTTGCGAGTCGGCAAACAGATACGACACCGCGCTGAACCCCGCGTGTGGGTGGGGCGCAAACGTCGGCCCGCTGATCCACGCATGGTCTACGGCAAGAAACGGGTCGATGCTGACATCCGGCTGCCCGCCGTGCAGAGAAAAGGCACGGAAATGGCTGCCGTGACGCATGGACTTCAAGGAGGCGCGGGCGGACATGGCAGACTCCTTACACTTGGCTCAATGTCGGATAGTCGATATAGCCCTTGGCGCCCGGGGTGTAGAACGTGTCTTTGTCCGGTGCATTGAGTTCGGCACCGAGACGCAGACGCTCGGGCAGATCCGGGTTGGCAAGGAACGCACTGCCGAACACCACAGCATCCGCTTGTGCGTTTTCGATCAACGCCTGGGCGGCGGCTTGATCGAGTCCTCCACCGATCAGGTAGCGACCGTCGAAGAGTGGCCGCAGCAACGCGTGATAGTCGGTCTTGGCGCCAAACAAGGCGACGTGCAGATAAGCAAGGTCGAGACTGTGCAGGTGCTCGACCAGATAGGTGTACGTTGCTTGTGG
The DNA here is from genome assembly GCF_052045635.1 of Pseudomonas sp. 22189. Lineage (NCBI taxonomy): Bacteria > Pseudomonadati > Pseudomonadota > Gammaproteobacteria > Pseudomonadales > Pseudomonadaceae > Pseudomonas > Pseudomonas sp. 22189. Next base: position 12,527 of record NZ_JBQEPG010000027.1, on the reverse strand, counting down.
GTCGGCATCGATGATGTCGTTGAAATTCATCTCGGGGGAGATTTTCAAGCCCACGCGATCACTGCCAATTTCCGTGGCAACTGCCGCCAGCACTTCGAGGAGGAACCGCGCGCGGTTTTCCACCGAGCCGCCATATTCATCGCTGCGCTGGTTGCTGCCAGAGGAGAGAAACTGCTCTGGCAGATACCCGGAGGCCCCATGCACTTCAACACCATCGAAACCGGCCTCAATCGCCCGGCGAGCTGCCTGACGGTAGCCTTCAACCACTGCGGCAATTTCGACCACGCTCAGTGCATGCGGCGTGACGAAGTCTTGCAGGCCATTCGAGGTCCAGGTCTGACCAGCCGGTTTGATCGCCGACGGTGCCAGGGGCAGGGCGCCGCGGGGTTGCAGCGACGGATGGGAGATTCGTCCGCTGTGCATCAATTGCATGAAAATTCGGCCGCCTTGAGCATGCACCGCGTCGGTGACTTGTTTCCAGGCGCTGACCTGTTCGTCGGTCTCGATCCCGGGAGTACGCACATAGCCTTTACCCGTCCCCTGGGGATACACGCCTTCACTGATGATCAGGCCGGCGCCGGCGCGCTGCGTGTAATAAGTGGCGACCAGATCACTGGGTACACCGTCGTCATCTGCACGGGATCGAGTCATCGGTGCCATCACCAGACGGTTCTCAAGTACAACGCGACCCATCTGGACGGGCGTGAATAGCGAACTCATTTTGCTGCTCCTCGGTAATTGATGTGGCTATCATTGATCAATCCGTTTTCGGGATAAATCCGCTAAAGATGAAATGACTATTCCACTCATGGAGCAATTCCCGTGGAGCTTTTGAACGATATGGCGCTGTTTGTGGAGGTAGTGAAGGTGCGCAGCTTTCGTCGCGCGGCCGAGGCACTGGGCATGCCCAATTCGACTTTATCGCGGCGCATCAGCGGCCTTGAAAAGGCCATTGGCCTGCGTTTGCTACATCGCACCACGCGCAAGCTTGAACTGACTGAAGCCGGGCAGCTGTACTTTGACCGCTGCAAGCGGATCGTCGAGGAGGCGCGCCTGGCGCACGAGCAACTGGGTGAAATGCTGGCGCAGCCCAGTGGACTGTTGCGCGTGTCGATGCCGGTGGATTTCGCTAACGTTTATCTGGCACCGCTGATCGCCGAATTTGCCGGGAATTACCCGGGCATCAGCTTCGATTTCGACCTTACGCCACGCCAGGTGGATCTGGTCAGCGAGCCGGTGGATGTCGTGATCCGCATGGGTGAGCCGGCGACGTCCAATCTGATCGCCCGCAAGCTCACCACGTTGCGACGCGGGTTGTATGCATCACCGGGGTATCTGCAGCGTTTTGGTACGCCGCGGCAACCGAGTGATCTGGTGAAGCACGAGTGCTTGCGTTTGCGCACGCCAAGGCCGGACAACTGGATCCTGTCTACGGCCGGAGAGACGATTGAAGTCGAAATCGCCGGACGCTTTCAGCTCAACAGTGTCGGCATGCTCAGGCGCCTGGCCATGCTTGATCAGGGAATCGCCGTGTTGGCCGAAGGCATTGCCGCCGAAGATCTGGCCAGCGGCGCGTTATGCCGGGTGTTGCCAAAGTGGCAGTCCAGTTCAATTGCGGTATACGCACTGACGGAAACCCGCTTGTTGCCGGCCAAGACCCAGCGTTTCATCGAGTTTTTGCGTGAGCGGCTGGTGGATGCCTGAGGATGTTGTCGGCGCCAGCCTGAAGCTGTTCACCTGGAAAACCGTACTGATCACCCTTGGGCTGTGGACAGTGGTCAACCTGATCACTGGTTGGCTGGGGTTCTTTGCGGCGGCCGGTTATCTCGGTTATCGCTGGAGTCAGGTGTTGAAGCGCAAGCAGCAGTTGGCTGCGGCGCCCGTGGAGAAAACTGCGGCGGCACCGCGCTCGGGGATGTCGAGAGAAAGTGTGCGCAACGCACTGGCTCGCAAACGCGGCTGACTTGCGCAATAAAAAGGGGCGACCTGATCATCAATCAGGCCGCCCCTTTTTATTTCCGCGCAGTCAGATCAATGCATCTTGCTGTGATCGTGTCCTTCCATGTGCGTCAGCGCACGGACTTCGGCTTTGACTTCGACGGTCTGTTTCTCGCCCTTGGCGTTTTCCACGGTCAGGGTCAGCGGCACGCTTTCGCCTTCCTTGAGCTGAGCGGTCAGGCCCATCAGCATCACGTGGTAGCCGTTCGGGTCGAAGCTGACCGCTTTGCCGGCCGGCAGGTCGACCGATTTGACCGGGCCCATGCTCATCACGTCGTTCTTCATGGTCATTTCGTGGATCTGTACATCTTTGGCCACTGGCGAGGCCACGCTCAGCAGTTTGCTGTGGCTGTCGGCGGTGACGGTCATGAACGCGCCGCTGGCCGATTGGGTCGGCACGGTCGCACGCACCCAGGCGTCGTCGACCTTGGTCTGAGCGCTGGCCTGAAACGCCAGGCCCAGCAGGGACACAGCGAGAACGGCGCGTTTGATGTTGTTCAAAACGGGGTGCATCAGCAGACCTCCATAACGGTGAGCAAATCTTCCGTGCACTCTTGTGCCGAAAGCGATACAGACAGACCCAGACGCAATTGGCCGCGCGAGTCGTAGACGTAACTGGTGGACGTGTGGGAGATCGTGTAGGTATCGCCCGCCGGGACCTTCTCGTAGAACACGTCGAATTCCTTGGCCGTGGCCTTGGTTTCCTCGACGGTGCCGTACAGCGCGACGAAGCTCGGGTCGAAGGCTTTGACGTAGCTGTCGAGGATCTGCGGGGTGTCGCGTTCCGGGTCGAGGGTGATGAAGATCACCTGCAGACGGTCGCCGTCCTTGCCCATCAGTTTCTTGATTTGCGCGGCGCGGGCGAGGGTGGTCGGGCACACTGCCGGGCATTGGGTGAAGCCGAAGAAGATCATCGGCATCATGCCGCGGAAGCTCGACAGCGTCATGGTTTCGCCGTCGGTGTTCTTCAGCTTGAAGGTGCGCCCGAGGATCTTGTCGCTCAGGTCCTTGCCGTACTTGTACGACAGTTGGCCACGGGTGTCGCAGCCGGCGAGCAGGCCCAGGCCCAGCACGCCCATTCCCGCAAGCACCTTGCGGCGAGTCAACAAAGCCGTCATCTAATACCGCCTTTTGCAGCCCGTCAGTCGGCAGGACTGGCGGGGGGTTAACCGTAAAAGCGGCGCATGATACCAAACTGACGGCAGACGCCGGCCACGGATCGCTGCGTGGCGCAGGATCGGGCGACAAAAGGTGTAAGAAAAAGTGACGGGGGGCTAATGAAAATTCGCCTCATCGGCCCGCCAGCCGCCGCCCAGCGCGGTGTACAGGTTGACCTCGGCGACCAGTTGCGCGAGCCGATCGGTGATCAGCCCCTGCTGTGAACTGAACAGCGAACGCTGCGCATCGAGAAACGTCAGGCTGCTGTCGACGCCATTCTGATACCGATGCTGCGCCAGGTTGTAGTAGTCCTGAGTGGCCTGCACCAGATCGCGTTGCGCCTGCAATTGCTGCTGATAAGTGCTGCGCGCCGCCAGGCCATTGGCGACTTCCTGAAATGCGGTCTGAATCGATTTCTCGTACTCGGCGACTGCGACGTCTTTCTGCAACTTCGAATAATCCAGGCTCGCGCGCAGGCTGCCGGCGTTGAAAATCGGCAGGTTGATTTGCGGCTGGAACGTCCAGGCGCCGGAGCCGGCGCTGAACAGCCCGGACAGATCGCGGCTGGAGGTGCCGGCACTGGCGGTCAGGCTGACACTGGGGAAAAACGCCGCGCGCGCCGCGCCGATATTGGCGTTGGCCGCCTTCAGTTGGTACTCGGCCTGGAGAATGTCCGGGCGCCGTTGCAGCAGATCCGACGGCAACCCGGCCGGCAGTTGCCGGATCAGATCGCTGGCCAGTGGTTGCGCCGGCAGTTGCTCGGGGACGGGCGCGCCGACCAACAGCGTCAGGCTGTTGAGATCCTGCGCCACCTGGCGTTTGTAGCGCGCCAGATTGGCTCGCGAACTGTCGACGCTGGTCTTGGCCTGCGCCTGTTCCAGCGCCGAAGACTTGCCGGCGTCACGGTTGCGCGTGGTCAGGCGCAGGCTCTGTTCATCGGCGGCGAGGGTCTGGCGCGTCAGTTCGAGCAACTCCTGATCGGCGCGCCAGGTCAGGTAGGCATTGGCGACGTTGGCCACCAGACTCAGCTCGGCACTGCGCCGCGCCTGCTCGGTCGCCAGCCAGGTTTGCAGCGCCTGCTCGCTGAGGCTGCGCACCCGGCCGAAAAAATCCAGCTCATAGGCACTGACGCCGAGATTCGCCGCATAGGTCGAATTGATCATGGCTTTGCTGCGGGTCACGCTGGGCGGCAGGCGTTGGCGCGACTCGCTGGCATTGGCCGACACTGCCGGCAGCAGATCGGCGCGCTGGATCCGGTACTGCGCCTGGAACGCCTCGACGTTCAGCGCCGCCACGCGCAGGTCGCGATTGTTCAGCAGTGCGCTTTCAATCAGCTGTTGCAGCGCCGGGTCGTTGAACAGCGTGCGCCAGTCTTCAGTGCGCGCTGCGGCGGTTGTCTGTGTCGGGTAAATCGCGCCTTGCGGGTACTGCGCCGCGCTCGGTGAGGCCGGACGCTGGTACTCGGGAATCAACGAACAACCGGCCAACAGGACGGCGAGGGACAGCAGGGACATGCGCAACATCGAACGCTCTCATGCAGAAAAAATACGTGCCGGGGACTCAGTCTCCACACACCCTCGCGAACACCGTTGAAGCCTGACTTCGCCGTTACGCCCCCGCCATCCAGCGCGCCAGGCCATGCCGTCCGCTGACGCCCAGTTTGGCGGTGGCACGCTTGAGGTAGGTCTCGACCGAACTGCTCTTGACCCGCAGCTGCTCGGCCAGTTGCGGCACAGTGCCGCCGGTCAGCAGCCCGAGGCAGACTTCCTTTTCCCGGGCCGAGAGGACAATGGCGCCCAGCGCCAGGCGCTCGTCGAACACCTGCTGCAACGGCGCCTGCTCCAGATCGGCCAGGGGCAGGCGCGGTTGTTTGGCGACGATCTGTCGACTGAGTTGCGCGTGCCGTTCAATCAGCGGCAACAGGGTGTCGGACAGGCTTTTGAGAAACGACAGCTCCGGCAGGGAAAACACCCGTTGCGTATGCGGTCGGTAGAACGAGATGACACAACGGCGGTTGGAGGTGCGCGACACCAGATTGCACTGGTGCACGCTGTGCTGCGGATGGCGGGGCTGGAGTGAGGCTTTGAGTTGAATCAGCAGGGAATCATTCATCTCGATCATCTTCTGCAATAGCGGATGATCGTCCGGACTCGTCAACGGGTCTGGCGGCGGAAAGGTCTGCGGCAGGCCAGCGCTGCCCAGCGCCTTGATCTCGACCACGCTGGCCTGGCGTTCGTCCAGCGTCCACTCGCTGAGATCGACGCGATTGACCGGCACCAGGGTGTCGACCAACTGGAACAGGTTATTGGCGAAATGATCATCGCCGGTGCTGGCAATCAGTTCCCCCAGTTGCCAGTAGAAGTGCGGGTTTTCCATGTTGCGAATGCTGCCGGTCAGATTCATATCCTTGTCATCCCTGGTTCCGAGTCATCACCGAGTCGTCCGCTGTTGATGCAAAAGCCGCCCACGCAATCGTCTCTCCTTGAAACTGATCTGGGGCGGGATTTAAGCCTATGGATTTGTCCTACGTCTGTAGGGGAAAACAGGGACACAAAGTGCCATCATTTCTGAAAGTTGGCGCCGGCCTTCTGACGGTGCCTGGTACAGCGGTCGCGCTTTGCGTGACTGTTCGGTCACGGCAAAGGCTTGAAAACCGGGGCAGTTACCTTTTCATATGCTGACTGCGCTGGTCGATGGCGGCGTCAGCGTGTGGCATTTTTCCTACAAGAATTTCAGTATTTCCTCTCCGAACTTTTAGTGTGTTCCCACCCAATAAGGCTGTTCAAGCGCGGACTGGCCGGCGCGGGGGACGAGGTTGTCCGGGTTTCAGGTGTCATGTCGGCCTCGGGGCCGATGCTTGAATAGGCGCAAAATCACCTGAGAAGGATCTTATGCCGCCTATTTCCGCCCCTGCGGTGGCCACGCCGTCCGCATCGCTCCAGACTTATCCGCTGACCGCTGCGCAGCTGGATATCTGGCTGGATCAGCTGAGTCGCGGTGATTCGCCGCTGTACAACGTCGGCGGCTACATGGACCTCAGTGGCCCGCTGGAGCCGGCCCGGATGCAGGCCGCACTGGAAGCGCTGGTGGCCCGGCATGACGCAATGCGCACGGTGCTGTTGCCCGGCGCCGGTGCAACAGGCTTGCCGCTGCAGCAGTTTGCCCGGTCAGTCGCGGTGCCGATGCCGATCCACGATGTGTCGACGCACGGCGAGCCTGAATCGGCGGCGCGGCGATTGGTTCAGGCGCGCATCGATCAACCCTTCGTGCTGGACGGCGGCTGCCTGTTCCGCTTTCAGTTGATCCACCTCGATGACCAGCGACATTGGTTAGCCGTGCAGGCTCATCACTTGATCTTCGATGGCTGGAGCTTTGGCGAAATGTTCAAGTCGCTGGACGAGATCTATAACGCGCTGGCGCACGGCCAACCGGCACCAGTCGCGGCGCCGTCGTACATCGACTTCATCGAAGATAATGCGCGCTACCAAGCGTCGCCGCGTTATGCGCAGGATCGCGCCTACTGGCTGGACAAGTACCGACAGATGCCCGAACCGCTGTTGCTGCCGCGGCACCCGCAGCGCCAGACCGGCCCCGCCGCGCAGACGCAGGTCTACACGCAGCCCTTGCCGACGCTGCTGCACGAGCGCATGAAGCAGGTGGCCCGGGCGTACGGTGCCTCGGCGTTCCATGTGTTGCTGGCGGCGCTGCATGTTTACTTCAGTCGCAGCACGCAGCGTGACGAATGGGTGGTGGGGTTGCCGATTCTCAACCGCTCGGGTGCGCGCTTCAAATCCACCCTCGGGCTGTTCGCCCAGGTCAGCGCGGTGCGCATGGGTTTTGGTCGCGAATCTACCTTCGCTGAACTGGTGTGCGCGATCCGTGATGAGCTGCGCAAGGATTTCCGCCATCAGCGCTTCCCCGTGAGTGAAATGAACCGCGCCCTGGGTTTGCTGCGCGAAGAGCGCTCGCAGCTGTTCGAGGTCACGGTTTCCTACGAACAGGGCACCCACGATTATCGCTACGGCGAGGCATCGGGGCGGATCATCAAGGCCTCGAACGTCGAGGAGGCCACACCGCTGGCGGTGCACCTGCTGAGCAACCTTGCCAATGATGATGCGCGCCTGTACCTGATCTACAGCGAGGCGTATTTCAGCGCCGATCAAGTCAAGGCTCTGGCGGAACGCTGGTTGTTGATTCTGGAGCAGGGGCTGGAGGCGGTGAACCTGGCGGTGGCGGATTTCGACCTGAGCACGCCCGAGGAAACCGCGCTGCTGCAACAGTGGAATGCCACGCGGGTGGACTACCCGGCGCCGAACCCCCTTGCGCAGCGTATCGAAGCGCAGGCGATGCTGCGGCCGCAGGCACTGGCGGCGACTGCTCAAGGGCAATGCCTGAGCTATGCCGAACTCAATCAACGCGCCAATGCGCTCGCTCATCATCTGCTCGACCTCGGTGTGCGCCCGGATGACCGGGTAGCGATCATCGCCCGGCGCGGGCTCGACACACTGGTCGGGCTGTTGGCGATTCTCAAGGCTGGCGCCGCTTATGTACCGCTGGATCCGGCGCATCCGGCCGAGCGCCTGAGCTATCTGCTGGAGGACAGCGCGCCCATCGCTGTGCTGACCCAGCGTGCGCTGCGCGGGCATTTGCCGGCGCTGTCGGTGCCGGTGATCGAGCTGGATCAGCCGACCTGGCCCGCCGAACATGTCGGCGCGCCGAAGGTGCCGGGGCTGACCCCGGCCAACCTCGCTTATGTGATTTACACCTCTGGTTCAACCGGCCTGCCCAAGGGGGTGATGGTCGAGCACCGCACCCTGTGCAATCTGGTCGATTGGCACGCTGACGTGTTCGACCTGCGCGCCGGCAGCCATACCTCGAGCCTGGCCGGCTTCGGTTTCGACGCGATGGCCTGGGAAGTCTGGCCGGCGCTGTGCGTGGGCGCGACCCTGCACCTGGCGCCGGTCAGCGAGGGTGGCGAAGACATCGATGCGCTGCTCGACTGGTGGTGTGCGCAGCCGCTGGAGGTGAGCTTTTTGCCGACCCCCATCGCCGAATACGCGTTCAGCCGCCAACTCGCTCACCCGACGTTGCGCACGCTGCTGATCGGTGGCGATCGCCTGCGCCAGTTCCCGCGTCAACAATCCTTCGAAGTGATCAACAACTACGGGCCGACCGAAGCCACCGTGGTGGCGACCTCGGGTCGCATCGACGCCGGGCAGTCGCTGCACATCGGCAAACCGGTGAGCAATGCCACGGTGTATCTGCTGGATGAACAGCAGCAACCGGTGCCGCTGGGCGTGAGCGGCGAGTTGTACATCGGCGGGGCCGGCGTGGCTCGCGGTTATTTGAACCGCGCCGACCTGAGCGCCGAGCGCTTCCTGCGTGATCCGTTCAGCGCTGAACCGGGGGCGCGCATGTATCGCACTGGCGATCTCGCACGCTGGCGCGCCGATGGCAATCTGGAATACCTGGGGCGCAATGACGATCAGGTGAAAATCCGTGGCGTGCGCATCGAACCGGGGGAAATCGAGAGCGCACTCACCAGCCATCCAGCGGTGCGCGAAGCGGTGGTGCTGGTGCGCGACGGACAATTGTTGGCGTGGTTCACCGAGCGGGCGCCGTTGAACATCAATGAACTGCACGCACACCTGAAAACCCGCCTGAGCAGCGCCATGCTGCCGAACGCCTACGTGCGTCTGCCGGCGCTGCCGCTGACCGCCAACGGCAAGGTTGATCGCAAGGCGCTGCCCGCGCCCGAGGCAGGAGATTTGATCCGCCGCGAATACGAGGCACCGCAAGGCGAGGTCGAAATCGCCCTGGCGCAGATCTGGGCCGAAGTCCTGCAAGTGGAGCGGGTCGGGCGTCACGATCACTTCTTCGAACTGGGCGGGCACTCGTTGCTGGCGGTGATGCTGATCGAACGCATGCGTCAGCTCGATCTGAGCAGCGACGTGCGCGTGCTGTTCAGCCAGCCGACGCTCGCTGCACTGGCCGCTTCGGTCGGCAGCGGTCGGGAAATCGAAGTGCCGGCCAACCGCATCGCCGCCGATTGCACGCACATCACGCCGGCGATGTTGCCGCTGGTACAACTGCAGCAGATGGACATCGAGCGGATCGTCGCCAGCGTTCCGGGTGGCGCCGCCAATGTGCAGGACATCTACCCGCTGGCACCGTTGCAGGAGGGGATTCTCTACCACCACATCACTGCCGCGCAGGGCGATCCGTACCTGCTGCAGTCGCAACTGGCGTTCGACAGTCTTGAGCGCGTCGAGACCTTCGCTGCGGCGCTGCGCGAGGTCATGGCGCGCCACGACATTCTGCGCACTTCGGTGCTCTGGGAAGGCCTGACCAGCCCGGTGCAAGTGGTGTGGCGCGCGGCAATTCTGCCGTTGCAGGAGGTCGAACTGAACCCCGCCAATGGCCCGATCATCGATCAGTTACACCAGCGCTTCAACGCCCGACGTTATCGCCTCGACGTCAGCCAGGCGCCGCTGATGCGCCTGGTGTATGCCCGTGATCCGGCGCTGGATCGGGTGGTGGGGATTTTGCTGTTCCATCATCTGGCCATGGATCACATCGCCCTCGAAGTGATGCGCGGCGAGATGCAGGCCAGCCTGTCCGGGCAAGCTGTCGAATTGGCGCCGCCGGTGCCGTATCGCAATTACGTGGCGCAGACGCGGCTGGGCGTCAGCGAGCAGGAACACGAGGCGTTTTTCCGTGAGCAACTGGCGGACATCGACGAGCCGACCCTGCCATTCGGCTTGCAGGAAGTGCAGGGCGACGGGCGCGGCATCGACGAAGCGCAGCAGGTGCTGCCGGCTGACGTCTATCAGCGTTTGCGCACCCAGGCGCGACAGGCCGGAGTCAGCGTGGCGAGTCTGATTCATCTGGCGTGGGCACGGGTGCTGGCGGCGACATCCGGCCAGCAGCGGGTGGTGTTCGGCACGGTGCTGATGGGGCGTATGCAAGGCGGCGAGGGCGCTGACCGCGCTTTGGGCGTGTTCATCAACAGCTTGCCGTTGCGCATCGATGTCGATGCCGGGGTGCTCGACGCCGTGCGCGCCACCCACGCGCGACTGACCGCGCTGCTCGGGCATGAGCACGCGTCGCTGGCACTGGCCCAGCGCTGCAGTGGCGTCGCTTCGCCATCGCCGTTGTTCAGCGCGCTGCTCAACTACCGGCACAGTGACGAAACCGAACTGCTGGAGCCGTCGCGGCAAGCCTGGCAAGGCATCGACACCCTGGCCAACGAAGAGCGCACCAACTATCCGCTGACCATGAGCGTGGATGATTACGGCGACGGCTTGCGCCTCACCGGCAGGGCCGTGGCGCAGATTGGCGCGCAACGGATTTGCGGCTATATGCAAACCGCGTTGCACGGTTTGCTGCAGGCCCTGGAACAGACACCGCAGCAGCCGTTGAACCGCTTGCCGATCCTGCAAGCCGAAGAGCTGCAACGCGTGCTGATCACGTTCAATGCCACTGAGGTCGATTGTCCGCTGGACCAGCCACTGCACGCGTTGTTCGAAGCGCAGGTGCGGCGCAAACCGTATGCAATCGCCGCACAGGCCGGCGAGCAAAGCCTGACCTATGAGCAACTCAATGATCGCGCCAACCGTCTGGCCTATCACCTGCGTGAACTCGGCGTGCAACCGGACTCGCGCGTAGCGATCTGCGTCGAACGCGGGCTGGATCTGGTGGTCGGTCTGCTGGGGATTCTCAAGGCTGGCGGCGCTTATGTACCGCTGGATCCGGACTATCCGCTGGAGCGCCTGAACTACATGTTGCAGGACAGCGCGCCTGTCGCACTGTTGGTGCATGGCCCCACACGGCAATTGCTGGGTGAGCCGGGTGTGACGATGATCAATCTGGATCACGGCAGTTGGGAGCCGCAGCCGTCAGACAATCTGCAGGTGCCGGGCCTGAGTGCTTCGAACCTCGCCTACATGATCTACACCTCGGGCTCCACCGGGTTGCCGAAAGGCGTGATGATCGAGCATCGCAGCGCCTGCAACATGGTGCATTGGGGCTCGCAGCTCAGTCCGCCAACCGAACACGGCGCGCTGCTGCAAAAAGCGCCGTTCAGCTTCGACAGTTCGGTGTGGGAGATCTTCTGGCCGCTGTGTTCCGGGATGCGCCTGGTACTGGCGCGACCGGATGGCAACCGCGATTCGGCGTATGTGGTGCAGACCATTCGCGAGCAGCAGGTCACCGTAGTCAAATTCGTTCCTGCGTTACTGCAGCAGTTCATCGAGCAGGACGGTGTCGAGCAATGCACCAGCCTGACCGATGTGCTCAACGGCGGTGGTGAACTCAGCGCGGCGCTGGCCCGCCAAGTGCGCGATCGCCTGCCGTGGGTGCGTTTGCACAACGTTTATGGCCCGACCGAAACCACGGTGGACAGCACCGGGTGGACGCTGGAGCCGGACATGCCGGTGCCGGACAGCGTGGTGCCAATCGGTACAGCCTTGAGCAACACCCGGTTGTACGTGCTCGATGCCTACGGTCAACCGGTGCCGCAAGGCGTCAGCGGTGAGTTGCACATCGGCGGCGTCGGCGTGGCGCGGGGTTATCACGGGCTGCCGGAGATGCAGGCCGAGCGTTTTATCGACAGCCCGTTTGTGCCGGGTGATCGGCTGTATCGAACGGGCGATCTGGCGCGCTACAACAATCACGGCGAGCTGGAATTCCTTGGTCGCAACGACTTCCAGATCAAGCTGCGTGGTTTGCGTCTGGAGCCGGGAGAAATCGAGGCACAGTTGATCGAGCATCCGGCGATTCGCGAGGCTGTGGTGATGGTGCGTGATGAGCGTCTGGTGGCCTGGTACACCGTGCGCGCCGGCATCGACGCGCCATCGTTGGAAACCTTGCGCGGCCATGTGCTGGAGCGTTTGCCCGAGTACATGGTGCCTGGCGCGTTTGTGCTGCTCGACGCCTTGCCACTGACGCCAAACGACAAGATCGACCGCAAGGCCCTGCCGGAGCCGGGGGGCGATGCCGTCATCAACCGGCCTTACGTGGCGCCCGAGGGTGAAGTCGAAACCGCGCTGGCGCGGATCTGGGGCGAGATGCTGGGTGTTGAGCAGGTCGGACGGCACGACAACTTCTTCGAACTGGGCGGGCACTCGTTGCTGGCGGTGAGTCTGGTGGCGCGCATGCGCCAGAGCGGCCTGCACACCGACGCCCGGGCGCTGTTCAGCCAGCCGACGCTGGCGGCGCTGGCGCTGAGCACCACACCCGAGGCGCAGCAAGTGTTCATCCCGCCAACCACCATCCCGAGCCTCAACCGCAAGCGCCGGCTCTGACCCAAAGCCCTGTAGGAGCTGCCGCAGGCTGCGATCTTTTGATTTGGCTTTTAACAGCAAGATCAA
>NZ_JBQEPG010000026.1:0-85535 GCF_052045635.1 Pseudomonas sp. 22189 | reverse complement strand
GCGATGGTGCGTCGATTGGATGATCTTCAGGAAATGGAGCAGATGGAGCTCAATCGTCTGGATGTGTCCGACGAAAAGGTCAAAGACTCGATCAACTCCGTTCTGCGCCACATCGAAAAAGAGATCGCTGAAACGCACAAAGCGATCAAGAAACACATCGATGATGATCCGGACATGCGCCAGATGCGCGACTTGATCGTGACCATCGACGGTATCGGGCAGAAAACCCTTGAGCGGCTGCTGGCCGAGCTGGGCGACCTGCGCAAATACGACGACCCTCGCAAACTGGTCGCTGCTGCAGGGTTGAACCCTAAGCTGCAGGAGTCAGGAAAACTCAAAGGCAGAACAATTATTTCGAGGGTCGGCTCGGCTCGCGTTCGGGCGGGTCTGTACATGCCAGGCCTGGTAGCGCTGAGGCACAACGAGGCGATCATCGCCATGAAGGAACGCTTGAAGGCCAATGGCAAAGCCCCCAAACAGATCATCTGTGCAGCCATGCGCAAGTTGTTGCACTTCGTCTACGGAGTGCTCAAATCGGGCCAACCATTTGACCCGAAATTGGCACTTGCCCGGTGAGGGGCAAGACGGTATCTACAGAAGCCATTACACCGGCTGCAGTTTTTGTTCGAAAACCGCGACCCCATTCAGATCCCGCAACACCACACTCATCTCCCCGCTCTGCCCTTCGATATTCACCTCGCCAAAAAACTGAAACCCGGCAAACGGTGAAGCGTTCTGCGTCGGTGGTGCTTTCTGGAACACCACCTCCGGGCCGAAGGTCTTGTCCAGCGGATTGGGCCCGAAACTGCCGGCATTCAGCGGCCCGGCGACAAACTCCCAGAACGGTTCGAAATCCTGAAACGCCGCGCGATCCGGGTGGTAATGATGCGCCGCGCAGTAATGCACGTCCGCGGTCAGAAACACGAAATTGCGCACGTGCTGCGCCCGCAGAAAACCGAGCAGTTCGGCGACTTCCAGTTCACGCCCTTGCGCCGGGCCGGGATCACCGTTGGCCACCGCTTCCCAGCGTGCGACGCCCGGGCTGACCTCGCCGTCGGGCACGCCGAGGCCGATCGGCATGTCGGCGGCGATCACCTTCCACTGCGCCTTGGAGTGCTTCAAGCCACGCTTGAGCCAGTCCAGTTGTTCGCGCCCGAGGAACGGTTTGGCCGCGCCAAGGTTGTCGTCGTTGGCCCCGCGATAGCTGCGCATGTCGAGCACGAACACGTCGAGCATCGGCCCGTAACTGAGCTTGCGATAAATCCGCCCGCCACCATCGGCCGCCTGCAAACGCATCGGCGAATATTCCAGCCAGGCCTTGCGCGCACGGCCGACCAGGGTGTGGATATCTTTCTCTTGATAACGCTCGTCGAGCTGCTTGCCCGGCGACCAGTTGTTGACCACTTCGTGGTCGTCCCACTGCCAGATCTGCGGTACTTCGGCGTTGAAGCGGCGGATGTTTTCATCCATCAGGTTGTAGCGGTAATTGCCGCGATAGTCGTCGAGGGTCTGCGCCACTTTGCTCTTGGCTTCGGTAGTGAGGTTGCGCCAGATCCGCCCGCCTTCGGTGGTCACTTGCGCCGGCACCGGGCCGTCGGCGTAGATGGTGTCGCCGCTGTGGATAAAGAAGTCCGGCAGGCGCAGGCGCATGGATTCGTAGATGCGCATGCCACCGATGTCCGGGTTGATGCCAAAACCCTGGCCGACGGTGTCACCGCTCCAGACGAAACGGATGTTGCGTCGCGCCTTCGGTGCGCTGCGCAAATGGCCGAGCCACGGCTCGCTGGCGACGCCGGATTGCGCGTCCTTGAAATACACCCGATAGAAAATCGCCTGATCGGCGGGCAGCCCGGTCAGTTCGACACGGGCAGTAAAGTCGGTGCGCGCATCGGCCAGCGTCGAGACGACACGGCGCGGGTGGCGAAACTGGCTGCGGGTGTCCCACTCGACCACCATCCGTGCCGGGCGATCGCTGCGGCTCCAGATCATCGCGCGGTCGCCTTGCAGGTCGCCGGACTGCACGCCGTCGGTGAGTTGCGGCCGATCCTTGACCGACGCGATCACTGCCGGCGCCAGCCCCGGCATCAGCAGCCCGGCACCGACAACCTGCATGACCCGTCGGCGACCAATGTTGAAATCGCTCATGCGTGTTCTCCCTGAAAAAAGGAAAACTTAAGCACGGCTATATGAACTCGCCATGACACCACTAACCATTGTGGGAGCGAGCCTGCTCGCGAAAGCGGTGTGCCAGTCAACATACATGTCGCTGGCAGATTGCATTCGCGAGCAGGCTCGCTCCCACAGGGAAATTTGCGTTGCCCGTCAAGCCTTCGCGGGTTCCAGCGCCAACTCAACGGCTTCCGGACGCTTGACCGTCGCATAGACAACAGCCGTCAACAAACTCCCCGCGACAATCGCCAGCAGATACAACAGCGCATGATTGATCGCATTCGGAATCGCCAGCACAAACAAGCCACCATGCGGCGCCATCAGTTTGCAGCCGAAGTACATTGACAACGCGCCGGTCAAAGCACCACCGGCGATGCTCGCCGGAATCACCCGCAACGGGTCTTTGGCGGCAAACGGAATTGCCCCTTCAGAGATAAAGCACAGCCCCAGCACCAGCGCCGCTTTACCGGCCTCGCGTTCGGTCTGGGCGAACTTGCGGCGGGCGATGAAGGTGGCAATGCCCAGCCCGATGGGCGGCACCATGCCGGCAGCCATGGTCGCGGCCATCGGCGCATAACTCTGCGATGCCAGCAGCCCCACCGAGAACGCATACGCGGCTTTGTTGATCGGTCCACCAAGGTCGACGCACATCATGCCGCCGAGCAACACCCCGAGCAGGATCGCGTTGGTGGTGCCCATGCTGTCGAGGAAATGCGTCAGCGCCGCGAGCATCCCGGCGACCGGTTTACCGACCACGTAGATCATCACCAGACCGGTGAACAGGCTGGCGAACAACGGGATGATCAGAATCGGTTTCAGCGCTTCCAGACTCTGCGGCAACGCCACATAACGACTGATGGCCTTGGCCGCATAACCAGCGATGAAACCGGCGACGATCCCGCCGATGAAACCGGCGCCCAATGTGCTGGCAAGCAAACCACCAATCATCCCCGGCGCCAGGCCCGGACGGTCGGCGATCGAGTAAGCGATGTACCCGGCGAGCAGCGGCACCATCAGCTTGAACGCGGTCTCGCCGCCGATCTGCATCAGCGCCGCCGCCAGCGTGCCCTCTTCCTTGAACGCGGTGATGCCGAAGACGAACGACAAGGCGATCATCAGACCACCGGCCACCACCATCGGCAGCATGAACGAAACACCGGTCAGCAGGTGTTTGTAAACGCCGGTTTTCTCTTGCTTGGCCGGCGCCTTGCCGTCGCTCGCAGCGCTCTCCACCTGAGCTTCGGCGAGGGCTTTTTTCAGCGTCGCTTCGGATTGCTTGAGGGCAATGCCGGTGCCGCAACGGTAGATTTTCTTGCCGGCGAAACGCTCGGTGGCGACTTCGATGTCGGCCGCCAGCAACACCACGTCAGCCTCGGCAATCGCCGTTGCGCTGAGCGGGGTTTTCGCGCCGACCGAGCCTTGGGTTTCGACGTGCAGTTCATAGCCCAGACGCTTGGCCGTCTGCTGCAACGCCTCGGCCGCCATGAAGGTGTGGGCAACACCCGTCGGGCAGGCGGTGATGGCGACGATGCGCGGCGCACGTGGCGCAGCGGCAACCGGGACGGCTTCGCTGGCGAGGTAAACTTCGGCCTCTTGCGCACCACGGCGCAGCACCGCTTCGACATCCTGCAGCGCTTGCGCCGGGGCGATGCGGAACACGCGCTTGCCGACGAAACGGCGCATGTCGACATCACCGGTGGCGACCAGCAACACCCACTCCGCCGCCTCAATGGTGGCGGCCGACAATTCACGTTCCGGGTGCGCCGCATCGACCACTTCAACGCTGGTGCTCCAGCCCTGACGCTGGGCCGCCGCGTCCAGCAGACGGGCGCACAGCACACTGGTGACCATGCCGTTCGGGCAGGCCGTGACAATGGCTAATTTCATGACAAACCCTCTTATTGTTCTGTCAGGGGACGCACGCGCACGCCCTGTTCGAGCCGCGCCAGTTGCGCCGCATCGTTGATGCCGAAACCGATCTGCGTCACCGCCATCGCGGCAATCGCCGTGGCGGTGCGCAGAGTCTGCTCGGGCGTGTCGGCACTGAGCAGACCGTGGAGCATGCCGGCCAGCAGCGAATCGCCGGCCCCTACCGTGCTGGCGACCGTAACCTTCGGCGGCGTGGCATGCAGCGCCGAGCCGACACTGAACCAGTTCACACCGTCGGCACCGTGGGAGATCACCACGTGCTCGATGCCTTTGGCATGCAGGCACGCCGCTGCCTGGGCTTCGGCGGCGTGGGAGACCACATCGCAATCGAGCGCATCGGCGAGTTCTTCGGTGTTCGGTTTGATCAGCCACGGGCGCGCTTCAATGGCCGCGCGCAAGGCTTCGCCGCTGCTGTCGAGGGCGACGTTCAGGCCGAGGCCGTTCAGGCGTTCGATCAACTCGCGCAACCACTGCGCGCTGACGCCACGCGGCAGACTGCCGGCGACCACCACCGCATCATGCCCCGGAGCGATCCGCAGCAGACGCTCAAGCAACGCCTGCTGCGCCGCCGCGTCGACCACCGGCCCCGGGCCGTTGATGTCAGTGATGCGACCGTCGTGCTCGGCGACCTTGATGTTGCTGCGCGTCTCCCCCGGCACGCGGATGAACGCGTCGATAAAGCCGCGCTTGGCGAACAGGGTTTCGAAGGCTTGCAGATTGTCTTCGCCGAGAAAGCCGCTGACCGTCAGTTGATGCCCGAGATCCGCCAGCACTTGCGCGACGTTCACGCCTTTGCCGGCGGCGTGGGTGTGCATCTCGTCGCTGCGGTTGACCTGACCGGCCTCCAGGCGTGGCAGCTCGACTGTGAGGTCCAGCGCCGGGTTGAGGGTCAGGGTGAGAATCTTGGCCATTACAGGGCCTCCACTAATGCACGCACTTCGTTCGCGCTGCCCACGGTGAGGGCGTGTTGAGCAAGGGTTTGCGCCTGGTTCAGGCTGAGTTCGCGGATGCGCGCCTTGACCTCGGCGATGCTGCGCCCGGACACGCTCAGCTCATCGACACCGAGGCCGACCAGCACCGGCACCGCCAGCGGATCCGCCGCCAGTTCGCCGCACACACCGACCCATTTGCCATGGGCATGCGCCGCGCGCACGGTGATGTCGATCAGTTGCAGCACCGCCGGGTGCAGGCCGTCAGCCTGGGCCGAAAGCGTCGGATGACCACGGTCGATGGCCAGGGTGTATTGCGTCAGGTCGTTGGTGCCGACGCTGAAAAAGTCGACTTCCTTGGCCAATACCGGCGCCAGCAAGGCCGCTGACGGTACTTCGATCATGATCCCCAGTTGCAGATCAGCGACCGGGATTTCCAGGCGCAGACGCTCGGTCATGTCGCGGGCCTGACGCCACTCTTCAACACTGCCGACCATCGGGAACATGATCCGCAACGGCCGGTTGTCCGCCGAACGCAGCAAGGCGCGCAATTGCGCTTCCATGACCTGTGGACGCTGCAAGGTCAGGCGAATGCCGCGCACGCCGAGGAACGGGTTTTCTTCCTTGGCGATCGGCCAATACGGCAGCGGCTTGTCGCCGCCAACATCAAGGGTGCGCACCACCAGCGGCCGCCCGGCGAGGCCATCGAGGACGCGCCGGTATTCGGCTTCCTGAGTGGCTTCGTCCGGCGCCTGCGGGTGGGCCATGAAAATCAGTTCGGTGCGCAGCAGGCCAATACCTTCGGCGCCCTGCTCGACCGCAGCGGTAACGCCGGCGCTTTCACCGATGTTGGCGAACACTTCCACGGCGTGACCGTCAGTGGTGTGCGCCGGTTGATGGCGTTGTTCGGCGGCAGCCTTGAGACGCTGCTCGCGGGTGTCGCGTTCTTCGGCGGCACGTTGCAGGGTCGCGGCATCGGCGTCGACGTGCAGGCGACCGCGCTGGCCGTCGAGCAGCAACGGCGTGCCCGGTTCCAGCAGCAACACCGCAGCGCCAGCTCCGACCAGCGCAGGAATCCCGAGAGCACGGGCGACGATTGCACTGTGCGCGGTGGCGCCGCCGCGCGCGGTGAGAATCCCTGCAACTCGGGCCGGATCGAGCCGCGCCACGTCGGATGGGCCGACTTCGTCCATCACCAGAATGTATGGCTGCTCCGGCTCGTTCGGCGTCTGCACACCGCAAAGTTGCGCCAGCACCCGGCGCCCGATGTCCCGCAGGTCCGCCGCCCGCTCGGCGAGCAACGCGTCCTGCAGCGATTCCTGTTGTTTGGCCGCTGCTTCAATCACCGCCATCCACGCCGCTTCGGCGCTTTCGCCTTGCTTGAGACGGGTGTCGACTTCGTCGGTCAGTTCCGGGTCGTCGAGCATTTCCTGGTGGGTGATAAAAATCTCGCGAATCGCCTTGGCCTTGCTGCGTTCGATCAGACCCTGAATGTCACGGCGCACATCGCTCAGCGCTTGCTTGAGGCGCTCGCGCTCGATGGCGGCGGACTCGCCGCGCAACGGGTAATCGATAGCCTGCTGCACCTGAATGTGCGCAGGCCCAATGGCGATGCCCGGTGCCGCCGGGATCGCCTGCAACTGCGCGCCGGACGCCGGGGCGATCAGCACTTCGGCGATATCGGCGATGGCTTCGCGTTGCTGGCTCACGGCCGGCAGCGGTTCGACTTCTTCGCCGAGGCCTTCTTCGATAGCGGCCAGCAGCGCCGGCAGGGCATCGGCGGCGATGCTCGGTTCGGCGATCAACTCCAGCACCTGACCACGACGGGCGCCGAGGCTCAGCAGTTTACTCAGGCTTTTTACCGACACGGCGCTGTCCGCGCTGTCGACGATGCGCACGCGGATTTCGCCGTCGAAACTCTTCGCCAGTTGCGCCAGAATCTTCGCCGGGCGTGCGTGCAGACCGTGGGCGTTGGCCAGGGCAATACGCGCGCTGGGCCAGTCGGCGGGCAGTTCGCCACCGAGCACTTCGAGGACTTTGCGACTGCTGGTGGCGCGGCCCAGTTCATGGCCGCGCCCTTCGATGAGCAGCGCACACAGACGTTCGAGCAGCGCCTGATGCGCCTCACCCAGACTGGCCAGACAGAACAGACCGCTGAGCGGCTGCCCGAGGTAACGCATCGGTTTGTCCGGGGTGACGAACGCCAGGCCCGGACGTTTCACGGTTTGCTCGCTGTGCAGCCACCACAGGCCATCGCCCAGCGGTAGCGCTTCGACTTGCTGCAACACGCCGGCAAAACCATTGCTCACACAATCGGCCTGACGCAACAGACGCGCGCCACGCCAGACCAGTTCTTCGAAATCGTCAGCCGAAACGCCGAGGCCGATCATCTGCGCATCCAGCGCCAACTCCTGCGGCGCGCCTTGCAGCAGTTTCAGCAGCGCTTCCGGCGAGCTGGCGCGACGCAGGGCCTGACCCAGATCGGTCTCGCCGAGGGCGCGGGTCAGCAGTTGCAGCAGACGCAGGTGTTCGTCGGATTTGGCGGCGATGCCGATCGCCAGATAAACGATCTGGCCGTCGCCCCAGTCCACGCCCTCGGGAAACTGCATCAGCCGCACGCCGGTGGCGAACACCTGATCGCGGGTCTCGGGCGTACCGTGGGGGATGGCAATACCCTGGCCGAGAAAGGTCGAGCCCTGGGCTTCCCGGGCCTGCAAGCCGGCGAGGTAACCGTCGGCGACCAGACCATCGGCCACCAGATGATTGGCGAGCAATTGCAGGGCGGCGGGTTTATCCACAGCCGATTGGCCCATGGATATCTGCTCTATAGTGAGCTCGAGCATGCGATCTCCTTTTTGGCACATGGATGCGCCAGGATATTGTTTTGAATGGTCACAGCTTAGGCGCTGGTCAGCCTGCTTTTCAGCGGCCGTTTTGGCGGTTTCACGGCAGAACCGGCCAAAGGCGTCTAAAACGTAGAAAATACGCTTGCTGAAACGTTTAATCTAGATTGATCGGCACGTTACTCGATAATGTCTCATCCTTGAAGTCCAACTTGTCGGATGCGCTGCGACAATAGTCGTCTGCCTGAATCGGGTAGGATTGGCGAAAATGTCGCGGCAAGCTCGAAAAAACAAGGAAATACCGGGTTGAAACTCAGTGATATCGCGCGGTTGGCCGGAGTGTCCGTGACCACCGCCAGCTACGTCATCAACGGCAAGGCCGAACAGCAACGCATCAGCAACGCCACGGTCGAGCGGGTGCGTGCGGTCGTCGAACAGCACGGCTTCACCCCCAATCCACAAGCGGCCGGGTTGCGCAGTCGGCACACGCGCACGTTGGGCTTTATTCTGCCGGATCTGGAAAACCCCAGTTACGCGCGGATCGCTAAACTGCTCGAGCAAGGCGCGCGGGCGCGGGGTTATCAGTTGCTGATCGCCAGCTCCGACGATGCGCCGGACAGCGAGCGCCAGTTGCTGCAACTGTTCAAGGCGCGCCGCTGCGATGCGCTGATCGTCGCCAGTTGCCTGCCGGCCGGTGACGACAGCTATCGCCAGTTGCAGGCCAAGGGTCTGCCGATCATCGCCATCGACCGGGTCATGGAACCCGAGCACTTCTGCTCGGTGATCAGTGACGACCGCGAAGCCAGCCTGCACCTGACTCACAGCCTGCTCACCCCGCAGCCAAAACAGATCGTGCTGCTCGGCGCACGTCCGGAGCTGAGCATCAGTCAGGAACGTGCGGCCGGCTTCAAGCAGGCACTGCTCGACTTCAAAGGCGAAGTGCTGATCGAGCACGCCGAGTCCTTCAGCCGCGAATGCGGCAAGCAACTGATGGAAGAACTCCTGCAACGTCTGGGGCATTTGCCGGATGCGCTGGTGACCACTTCCTACGTGCTGCTGCAGGGCGTGTTCGATGCGCTGCATGACTTCCCGCTCAAATCCCGTCCGCTGCGCCTGGGCACCTTCGGTGACACGCAGTTGCTCGACTTCCTGCCATTGCCGGTCAACGCCATGGCCCAGCAGCACCAGTTGATCGCCGACAAGGCGCTGGAGCTGGCGTTGGCTGCGGTTGAGCAAGCCGAATACAAGCCTGGCGTGCAGGCCATCGCGCGGACCTTCAAGCAGCGTATTCACCGGGACTGAGCCGTGGAGCTGATCGACAGCCACACCCACCTCGACTTCCCCGACTTCGACGCCGATCGCGCGGCGTTGCTCGCCGAAAGCCGCGCTCTCGGCGTGCGGCGGATGGTGGTGCTGGGGGTTTATCAGGGCAATTGGCAACGGCTGTGGGATCTGGTGCAGAGCGATGCCGACTTGTATGCAGCGTTCGGTCTGCATCCGGTGTACCTCGATCAGCATCGACCCGAAGACCTGCGCGCACTCGGCGACTGGCTGACGCGGCTGCGCGGCCATCGGCAACTGTGTGCGGTGGGCGAGATCGGTCTGGATTACTTCATCGAAACCCTCGACCGCGAACGCCAGCAAGCGCTGTTCGACGCGCAACTGCAACTGGCGGCAGACTTCGATTTGCCGGCGCTGATCCACGTCCGCCGCAGCCACGCAGCCGTAATCGCCACGCTCAAGCGCTTCAAGCTCAAACGCGCCGGGATCATCCACGCCTTCGCCGGCAGCCGCGAAGAAGCACGCGAATACATCAAGCTCGGTTTCAAATTGGGTTTGGGCGGCGCGCCAACCTGGCCGCAGGCGCTGCGCATGCATCGGGTGCTGGCGGAGTTGCCACTGGATTCGATCGTGCTCGAGACCGACTCGCCAGACATGGCCCCGGCGATGTTTCCCGGCATACGCAATACACCGGCACACTTGCCGGCGATCTGTGCGGCGCTCGCCGAGTTGATGAACATCAGTCCGGAACAACTGGCCGCTGCCAGCACTGCCAACAGCTGCGAAGTATTCGGTTGGTAACACGCCTTCTGCAGGAGCTGCGGCACTGCGATCTTTTGCTCCTCGCCCTTAAAACAAGATCAAAAGATCGCAGCCTCGTTTCACTCGGCAGCTCCTACAGTCGGTTCGCATGAGCTCTGGCTGCGTCGAGGATCAGGGTCATGTGCTGACGGTGGTGAAAAAAACGCAGCAGCGCGAAGTACGCGAAAAGCACGATCAGTGACGCATTCAACTGTTCAGTCACGCTGAGCAGCCCGATCCATTCCATGACCAGCGCCACCAGCAGCGCGGTACACACGGTTACCGAGGCGCTGAAGCGCAGCAATCCCAGCGAATCGAGGGACTTGAAGCGTTTGATCTGTTTCGGGCAACGCAACTCCAGCGTTTTCTGGCAGTGCGCGCAAGTGAACGGTTCGTTGATTGCGATGGCGTTGAGCTGCCATGGCTTGAGTAACTGCGTGGTCTGGCAATGAGCACAACGGCCCTGGACTCCCAGGGTTGCAACGGACATGAGCGGCCTCCTCGACGCAATCAGCGGAACACGGATACTGGCTCATTAATGACGAAAAGCCAGCCGTCGGAAGAAAACAGGAATTGGCTTACACGCGTAAGTATCAATGCATTACAAAATGTTCTGACATCTGCCCTGCTCCCCCTGTTGGAACGAGCATGTAGTGAGGGGATTCATCCCCGATGGACTGCGCAGCAGTCCCTCATCACTGACTGGGTATTGGGGACGCTTCGCGTCCCATCGGGGATAAATCCCCTCACCACAGGTTTCTGACAAGGGGTGGAATGGCAGGATTCAGACGCGGAACGCGCTGATCAGCTGTTTGAGTTCCACCACCTGCGCCGACAGTGCCCGGCTGGCATCCTCGGTCTGATGCGCACCTTGGGCCGTGCGTTCACCGGCGCGGTTGATCTCGACGATGTTCTGATCGATGTCATGCGCGACGGCGGTCTGCTGCTCCACGGCAGCGGCGATCTGCTGATTCTGATCGACGATCATGCCTACCGCCCCCAGGATGTTTTCCAACGCCTGCTGGACCTTTTCCGACTGCCCGACCGTGCCGTTGGCCATCTGATGGCTGACGCCCATGGCTTTCACCGCCGCACCGACGCCGCCATGCAGTTTGGCGATCATCTGCTCGATTTCTTCGGTCGATTGCTGAGTGCGTTTGGCCAACGTACGCACTTCATCTGCCACCACGGCAAAGCCACGGCCCTGCTCGCCGGCACGGGCCGCTTCGATGGCCGCGTTAAGCGCCAGCAGATTGGTCTGCTCGGCAATGCTCTTGATCACTTCCAGCACGCGGCTGATCGACTGGCTGTCGCTGGCCAACTGATTGATCACCAGCACCGATTGGTCGATCTCGCTGGCCAACGCGGCAATGCTGCCCTGCTGCGACTCCACCAGTGTGCGGCCACTGACGGTTTCATCGTTGACGCTGTGCGCACTGCTCACCGCTGCCGCTGCGCTGCGTGCAACTTCCAGCGAGGTCGCCGACATCTGATTCATCGCGGTCGCGACTTGCTCGATCTGCGTGCGCTGCCCGGCCACCGCCTGATTGCTTTGCGCGGAGACGTTTTCCACCTGCCCGGCCTGGCGCTCGACCTCGGCCACGGTATGGCCGACCCGTTCGATCAAGTCGTGGATCTTCCTTACGGTGCCGTTGAACACCTCGCCCAGCTCGCCGAGTTCATCGCGGCTGCTGGCCTTGAAATTGACCGTCATGTCACCGGCCGCGACCTTGTCCATCATCGCGCCCAAACGCTTGAGCGTGGTGCGGGTCGAGGCGTAGAAACCCGCGTAGAGATAGAAAATCAGCACGAACACCACCGACAACGCCACCGCCTGCAACACCATGTGCGTGCGGTTTTGCGCCAGGCGCTGCTGCAGTTGGGTATCGAGAAATTTCAAGGTCGCGTCATTGAGCTGGTAGGTCTGCGCCATCAGCCCGGTGACTTGGTCGTAGAACGCCTGCCACGGAGTATCGAGGGTCTCGGCCACCACGACTTTCGCTTCAAACAGTTCACTGGCCTGTTTGAGCGAGGTCTTGCTGCTGTCGGACGGCGCGCTGAGGCTGGCGCGCGCGGCTTTGCTGGAATCGAGGGCATCCTGCAATTTCAGTGCGTATTCGGCCTGGAGCTTTTCGATCTGCGCCAGCAACTCGTCGAAGCGGGTACTCGACGAGCTGTTGAGAAAGCCCTGCCCCAACGAATACGAGCCGATGGCCCGGCCTTCGCCGAGGGTTTGGGTGACGCCCGGGGTAACGTTGGTGAGCAATTCGCTGAGCTGACGGATGTCGCTCTGATTGTCGCGGCTCAGCCCGGCCTGACTGGCGATGATCTGGCTGAATATCTGCGCATTACCAAGCAATTTGCCGATCATCGCGCTTTTGCTTTGCAGGGAGCTTTCCGCCTGTTGCGCCTTGAACGCGTTGATCATTTCATCGCGTTTGCCGTCGAACAGTTTGACCTGCTCGGGATCGTCTGTCATCGCCTGCAGACCTTGCAAGCGCGCCAGCACGGCTTGCTCCAGGCTGCTGATCTGCGCCTCGAGGTTGTCGGCCTTGCCGGACTGCCCGAGGACAACGTTGATCTGCACCAGATTGTTCAGCGTTTCCAGATCCCGGCGCAGGCTCAGGCTGCTGCCCAGCAGATCGAGGCTCTGCAATTCGACCCGGGTGCCCTGGAATTCGCGGTAGGAATCGCGCACCAGATAGAAATTGGTCACCAGCATCGGCACCAGGAACAGCACGCTGATCAGGCTGAACTTCATGCCGAAGCTCAGACGGTTCATCAGCGAGACGGCGGGATAGAGCAAGCTCTTCACTGGAAGTCTCCCTTGGCTTTTCTTGTTTTTATTGGCAGGCGCAGGGCGACAGCAGATAGCCACTATCGGGCGCTGTCTCTGTATAGCTCAAATCGGAGAGAGGTTTTGTAACTTAAGGTTAACGACTACGCTGCGCCGGTCACTGACCTGTGGCGAGGGGATTTATCCCCGATGGGCTGCGCAGCAGCCCCATTAAGATATTGGGGCCGCTGCGCGCCCCATCGGGGATAAATCCCCTCACCACAATGAATTTCACCGGCGAGTATCAGTGAATCAAGACTGTCCACAAGGCAAACCCGGCATACCACAGCACCGCCGCGCGCAGCAGCAGTTCCCACAGGCAATCGAGGGTATTGATACCTTCAGGGCCGACCACCGGCGGCGGGATCTCGCCTGCTGCCAGGCCGACCTTGTTGATCAGATGCGCGGCGCTGATGTTCCAGTTCAACAGCTCGTGCAACATCACCCGGCTGACCGCGACGAAGTTGCCGACCAGTGCAAGGCTGGCAGCCAGCAGGCGCACCGGCAACCAGTCAAAGGCGTGACGTAACTGGCCGGCACGTTCGGCGAGCGCCGGGTTCTGGCTGTTTTCTTCCGCCAATGCCAGTAAGCGATAAGCCAGCGCCGCGACCGGACCGAGCACGAAGTACCAGAAAATCACCGCGAAGAAGCTCTGATAGGCCTGCCACAGCAAGTGACTCTGGACCTGTTCCAGCAATTGCTCACCGCTGTCGGCACAGATATCCAGATCACGCTTGGCCACATGCGCGGCCGCTTGCAGGTCTTCACGCCGCCAGGCGTCACGGAACGGCCCGAGCCCTCCGAGCAGATCACCGCGGCCCAAGGCGTAAATCACCACCACCAAATGCACCGGCAAGGCCAACAAGCCGTACGCGACGGGTTCCAGTACCAGCAGCAACAAGCCGAGCAGCGCCACCGGCAGCAACACCAGAATGGTCAGCACCAGCCACGGTCGATTCGATAATCGTGGGCTGCTTTCGAGTTTGTGCAGCTCGCGGATCCATCCGCCATCGCGTTGAACCCGATGGCGCAAGGCCGAGAACTTCTCGATCCAGACCGCCAGCAGTAACACCAGAAAACTCATTGTCCTTCCTCTTGTGCCAGGGCTGCGCGGTAACGCGCCCAGTCGAATGCCGGGCCAGGATCGGTCTTGCGCCCGGGTGCGATGTCGCTGTGCCCGCAGATACGGGCGTCGGTGATGGCCGGAAATGCGGTTTGCAGCTGACGCGTCAGCGTGATCAGCGCCTGATACTGCGCATCGGTAAAGGGCAGATCATCGGTGCCTTCGAGCTCGATGCCCACGGAAAAATCGTTACAGGTTTCCCGGCCTTCGAACTTCGACACGCCCGCATGCCACGCCCGCTCCAGACAGGAGACAAACTGGGTGACGCGGCCGTCACGTTCGATCAGAAAATGCGCCGAGACGCGCAAGTCGGCAATCCCTGCAAAATAGGGATGCTCGGTGACATCCAGACGATTCTGGAAAAATTCCTGCACCTTGCCGGTGGCGAACTGCGCCGGCGGCAGGCTGATGTTGTGGATCACCAACAGGGAGATTTCGCCCGCAGGGCGTTCATTGAAGTTGGGCGATGGGCAGACCTGCACCCCGTGACACCACCCGCTAGCGGGATCCAACTGCATACCGATTCCTTCAACGCCGACTGTGTTGGCGCCCAGTATGCCGTGATCGGCCCCCGGCGCGCGATCACTTGCCGCGATTGAGGCGCCGCAGATTGCCGAGCACCGACTCCAGCGCCCGATCAAACAGCAAGGTGTCATCCAGCGCACGCACCGCGCCCCGGCGGAATTCAAGGGCCAGGTCAATGCGGCTGCGCTCCAGCACTTTCATCCCGGTACGATCAACAAACACGTATTTGCCGGTGGCTTCGATGACCGCCGCGAGCTTGCAGCGCAGGCTGTGCTCGTCGTCTTCCTGGAAGGCGACCCAACTGCCCAGACGCAATTGCTCCACCTGACGCAGGCCGGGGTCGTCATGCGCCAGGCCGCTGGCATTCAGGCCGATCGCGCCCTCTTCAGCGCTGCGCAGGGTAATGTGCTGCGACACTTCGACCAGCGCCGGCGCATCGGCCGGCGGCGGCTCGGATGAGGGCTCAAGCACCCGCACATGCAACGCTTCCAGCTCGCTGAAAAATTCGCTGGTGGCGAACGGATCGAACGCCGAACTGCTCAGGCCATCACGCAATGATTTGAGCAAACCGGGCACCAGCGCCAGCAATCGCAGACCGGCGTCCGCCTCGTCATGACGTTGCACGCTCCAGATCAATTGTTCCATGGTCTGGACATCGGCCTGCCATTCAGCCGACTGGTCGCCATGCTTGAGGCACGTCAGCAGCAGCACTTTGCTCCACGCATCACGCACGAACATTACCACCGAAGGCGGCAGGACTTTCCCCAGCAGCGCCAGATTCAACACCTGCTCGACCCGCTGCCGGGCCAACTCGGTTTTCGCTCGCCCTTCCTCGGCGTCGCGCAAACGCTGCTCAAGCAATTCGCTGCGCCGCCGCTCATCGCTGGTGAAGGCGAGGAAGTCTGCGAGCAATTCGGAGAAGATCGCCGGGTCGTCAACGAACTCGGTGAGCAGGCGCTGCACCACTTGTTCGATGCGCAGATACAGGCTGTCACGCGCCTCGCCGCTGCAATCGCCCCAGCCCATGGCGGCATCGGCGATCTCATTGAGCAGGCGTCGCGCCGGGTGGCTGCCGCGACTGAAGAAGCTTTTGTCGAGCACCGCCACTTTGAGCATCGGAATCTGCAGACGGGCGATCAACGCCTTGAGCGAATCCGGCAGGTTAGGGTCTTCGAGGATGCAGTCGAAGACCATCGCAATCAGATTGATCACGTCTTCATCCGCACCGTCGACGATGCGCGATTTGCCGCTCCTGACGCTGACCCGTGTCAGCAATTGTTCGAGCTGGTTGCGCAGGTCGAAGTCATCCTGCGCCGCCAGCGCCGGGACGTATTGCTGCAGATGCGAGAGCAGGCGCAGCAGATCGCGGGTACTGATCGGCTGCGTCGCGACGCTCGGCTCCAGGGTCGGCGCGACGCTGCCGCGCACGTGCCGGAGCAACTCCTGCAACGCGGCGAAAACTTCCTGTACGCCTTCGTCGGCGGGAGCCGGCTCGTCGCTTTCTTCGCTGCTGATGCTCGCTGCCGCACGCTCGATCGCGCGACGCGCAGGTGCCGGTTTCAACTCGGGCAGCACGCCAGTGGCGACCAGCAATTGATTGGCTTCGGCGTACAACGGCTCGGTGTCGGCCAGTACGTAGCGTTCGAACAGTTTGAGCAAGATCAGCTTGACCTTGATCTCCACCCCCAGGTTGCGCCCGGCTTGCAGAAAAAACTCGCAGAGCATCGTCGGGCCGAGCGGGTTGTGCTGGTTGTCGAAATTCTTGCCCAGCAACACGTTGAGCCGCGCGGTCAGTTGATCGAGGGCAAAGCCGTCACGCTTGAGCACCCGGCCGACCATGGTCTCGACCGCCACGTTGCGCTCCATGTCGTCGGTGCGCGGTGCCGACTCTTCGAACATCAACGAATCGGGCAACGTGTGCTGAACGGGGTCGTACTGGATGAGAGCGACGAAGGCTTCGAAAAATTGTTCGAGAAACCCGCGCTCGATGTTTTTGCGCTTGAGGCGCAGGTCGCGCATGGCTTCGAAAAAGATGTTCTGTTCGACATCGTTGCGCGCTCGGTCGGCCATTTCGAACAGGGTGTCGTCGGCGTTATCGAACAACTCCTGCAAACCGTGGCGCAGTTGCTGGGCCGCCTTGTCGCGGACCTGAAGCAGAATCACAGGCAGGCGGGCGAGCGGCGAGTGATTCGCCTGATCGGTAGCGGCCTTGTGCAAAGGCACTACATTCCCGTCGTTGTGCATCCAAGCCTCCTGAAACGGTGATTCCACTGGGCAGTTACCGCGCAATTCCCTGTGGGAGCGGGCTTGCTCTCACATCAGCGTCAAAGCCATGACGTCAAATGCAAGGCGGATTATCTTGCAAAACTTGTCGCGGGCGCTATAGCCGTCAGGGTTTCCCCTATGCCTGCAACACCTTCCAGTGACCACGAGAAGCGCTGCTTTGCTCACAGAAAATCGACCAGTTGCAGTCTGCCACGCGCGTTCTCGCCTTGGGTTGGCTCTCGCCATGCCCCTATAATCGGCGCACTTAGTTTGTGGAGCCCGTTATGCCGAATCTACGTCTCGCCGATCTGACCGCCGAAATCGAAGCCAACGTGCGCCGCGCGTTGCTCGAAGACGTCGGCAGCGGCGACATCACCGCGCAACTGATCCCGGCCGAACGTCTGGCCAAAGCCACCATCATTACTCGTGACGACGCCGTCATCTGCGGCACGGCGTGGGTTGACACGGTGTTTCGCCAGCTCGATCCGCGCGTCGCAGTGCATTGGCAGGTGCGGGATGGCGAACGGGTCAAACCCAATCAGCCGCTATTTCACCTGGAAGGCCCGGCGCGTTCGTTGCTGACGGGCGAGCGCAGCGCGCTGAACTTCCTGCAACTGCTGTCCGGCGTGGCAACGCGTGCGCAGTACCTGGCGGACTTCGTGGCCCAGACCCAGGTCAAGCTGCTGGATACCCGCAAGACCCTGCCAGGCCTGCGTCTGGCGCAGAAATACGCAGTGACCTGCGGCGGCTGCCACAACCACCGCATCGGCCTCTACGACGCGTTCCTGATCAAGGAAAACCACATCGCCGCCAGCGGCGGCATTGCGCAGGCCATCGCCGCCGCGCACAAGATCGCGCCGGGCAAACCGGTGGAAGTCGAAGTGGAAAGTCTGGAAGAGCTGAAAGAAGCGCTGACAGCCGGCGCCGACATCATCATGCTCGACGAGCTGAGCCTGAATGACATGCGCGAAGCCGTGCGCCTGAACGGCGGCAAGGCCAAACTGGAGGCCAGCGGCGGCATCAACGAAAGCACGCTGCTGCCGATTGCCGAGACCGGGGTGGATTACATCTCGATCGGTGCGATGACCAAGGATGTGAAGGCAGTGGACCTGTCGATGCGTCTGAGCCTCTGAGGCCCTCAAGCCATAAAAAACGCCAGCCCGGTTAAGGCTGGCGTTTTTGTTTCAGACCACCAGATTGTTCATCTCGCAGTACTCTTCCCAATCGACGCCCAACACTTCGGCCGCCTCCTTGTGCAGTTCCAGACGCTTGGCCTCAAACTCTTCAGGGGTGCTGGTGTACTTGAGCGTCAACTCCCACGGCTGCAAGCCCTGAGATTCGGCTTCGTCCTCGAATGCCCACTGGATCTGGTCTTTCTGATCATCAGGACTCAGGTCCTTGATCTCTTCCAGCAGTTGGGGCGCGTCGAGCTTGTATTTCTCCAGCGCTTGTTCGTGACGTTGCTCTTGAGTTAATTCGGTCATGGCGTTCTCGCTGATCGTAAGAATGGAGGATGGATCTGGATCATCAAGGATCTCTCTGACGCGGATTGTCCGGCCTTCGGAACCATTCGGGATCATCTGAAAACTGCTAAGCGATGCTCATGCAGGCACCGAATATAGGACGTTTGCATGACGAATTACACGGCTCTTTACATCTCTTGCACAAAAACTTGACCTGCGGAACATAAATCCGGATTTTGAGTCATAGCGATGTGCCACTTCGGCACTCACTCTTGCTGTTCACAAGGAAAACCAGTGATGCGCAGCTTTTCGAAGATTTGTTCCGTTGTGTCTGCCAGTGCCCTGCTCGCCGCCATGCTGTTGCCGGCCAGCGCCATGGCGCTTGAATTGAGCAACAGCAGCTCATCCTATGGCGACAAGGTTTCGCTGATTCACAATGACTACGGCAAGGATGTTGTCATCAAAAGCGATATCAGCATTGATGAACTGCAAAAGATCCGCGATACCGTCCGCGATCAGTCACGCCAGATTGAAGAACTCAAACGCAGCAGCGGTTCGAGTTCGAACTCCAGCAGCAAGGAAATCGATGACCTGAAGAGCAAGGTCAAGGATCAGGACCGGCAACTGGATACCCTCGGACGCCAGGTCGAAGACCTCAAGCGCAACAGCGGCTCGAGCTCGAATTCCGCCAGCAGCGAGATTTCCAGCCTGAAGCAGAAAATCAACGATCAGGATCGCGCCATGGAACAACTCAAACGAACCGTCGAGGATCTGAGCCGCAAGGTGAAATAAGGGAAGTGGTGCCCGAGACAGGAATCGAACCTGCGACCTTCGCGTTACGAGTGCGCTGCTCTACCGGCTGAGCTACACGGGCGGTGGGCTAAACCTAGCACCGGTCTCGGGCTGCGGCAAATTTGAGCGTGTTTCTGCTGATTATCACTTGTGGCGAGGGAGCTTGCTCCCGCTGGGTTGCGCAGCGACCCCAACCTTTCTGAGGCTGATGTTTTTTACGACTGCTGCGCAACCGGGCGGGAGCAAGCTCCCTCGCCACAAATGCGTTTATGGCAGACAAAAAAATGCCCCGCCGTTTTCACGGCGGGGCATTTTCATTGCGCTAAAGCTGGGGGCTGATTAAACACCCGAAGCCTTGGCCGCTGCCACGTCTTTGATGGACAGCTTGATACGGCCGCGGTTGTCCACGTCCAGTACCAGCACTTCCACTTCCTGGCCTTCTTTCAGGATGTCGGTGACTTTCTCTACGCGAGCGTCGCTCAGCATCGAGATGTGCACCAGACCGTCCTTGCCCGGCAGGATGTTGACGAATGCGCCGAAGTCGACGATGCGCTCAACCTTGCCGACGTAGATCTTGCCGATCTCGGCTTCTGCAGTGATGCTCAGAACGCGCTGGCGAGCAGCTTCTGCGGCATCCTTGGTTTCGCCGAAGATCTTGATCGAACCGTCGTCTTCGATATCGATCGAAGCCTTGGTTTCTTCGCAGATCGCACGGATGGTCGCGCCACCTTTACCGATAACGTCACGGATCTTGTCGGTGTCGATCTTCATCGCGATCATGGTCGGCGCGTTGGCCGACAGCTCGGTACGCGACTGACCGATGATCTGGTTCATCTGGCCGAGGATGTTCAGGCGCGCTTCCAGGGCCTGGCCCAGAGCGATTTCCATGATCTCTTCGGTGATGCCCTTGATCTTGATGTCCATCTGCAGCGCAGTAACGCCTTTGGCGGTACCGGCTACTTTGAAGTCCATGTCGCCCAGGTGGTCTTCGTCACCCAGGATGTCGGTCAGGACGGCGAACTTCTCGCCTTCTTTGACCAGACCCATGGCGATACCGGCAACCGGCGCCTTCATTGGCACACCAGCGTCCATCAGGGCCAGGGAAGCGCCGCAAACGGAAGCCATCGAGCTCGAACCGTTGGATTCGGTGATTTCCGAAACCACACGGATGGTGTACGGGAACACGTCAGCGGCTGGCAGCATGGCCGAAACCGAACGACGGGCCAGACGGCCGTGACCGATTTCACGACGACCAGCGCCACCCATGCGACCACACTCGCCCACCGAGAACGGAGGGAAGTTGTAGTGCAGCATGAACGGGTCTTTTTTCTCGCCTTCCAGGGTGTCCAGCAGCTGTGCGTCACGGGCAGTACCCAGCGTCGCGACTACCAGAGCCTGGGTTTCGCCACGGGTGAACAGCGCCGAACCGTGAGTCTTAGGCAGAACGCCGACTTCGATGTTCAGCGGACGTACGGTGCGGGTGTCGCGGCCGTCGATACGTGGCTTGCCGTTAACGATGTTTTCGCGAACGGTGCGGTATTCGATTTCGCCGAAAGCGGCTTTGACGTCAGCAGCAGAAGGCTGGCCTTCTTCGCCGGACAGCTTGGCAACGACCTGGTCTTTCAGCTCGCCCAGACGTGCGTAGCGGTCAGCCTTGACGGTGATGGTGTAAGCCTGGGAGATCGCTTCGCCGAACTCGGCACGGATCGCGCCCAGCAGTTCGGTGGCTTCTGGAGCAGGCGCCCAGGTCCAGGTTGGCTTGGCAGCTTCAGCGGCCAGTTCCTTGACGGCGTTGATCACCACCTGGAACTCGTCGTGAGCAAACAGTACCGCGCCCAGC
Source organism: Pseudomonas sp. 22189 (assembly GCF_052045635.1). Classification (NCBI taxonomy): domain Bacteria; kingdom Pseudomonadati; phylum Pseudomonadota; class Gammaproteobacteria; order Pseudomonadales; family Pseudomonadaceae; genus Pseudomonas; species Pseudomonas sp. 22189. Next base: position 64,739 of record NZ_JBQEPG010000026.1, on the reverse strand, counting down.
ATCTGGTCTTCGGTCAGCTCTTTGGCTTCCGATTCAACCATCAGTACGGCGTCGGAGGTGCCGGCAACGACCATGTCCAGGCTCGAAGCAGCTTGCTGCTCGTAGGTCGGGTTCAGCAGGTAGCCGGTGCTTTCGTGGAAAGCGACGCGAGCGGCGCCGATCGGGCCGTCGAACGGAATACCGGAGATGGCCAGGGCAGCCGAGGTACCGATCATCGCAGCGATGTCCGGATCGGTCTTCTTGCTAGTGGAAACGACGGTGCAGACAACCTGCACTTCGTTCATGAAACCTTCTGGGAACAGCGGACGGATCGGACGGTCGATCAGTCGGGAAGTCAGGGTTTCTTTCTCGGAAGGACGGCCTTCACGCTTGAAGAAACCGCCAGGGATCTTACCGGCAGCGTAAGTTTTTTCCTGGTAGTGAACGGACAGAGGGAAGAAACCCTTGCCTGGATCGGCTTGCTTGGCACCGACTACGGTCACCAATACGCTGACGTCGTCGTCAACGGTGACCAATACTGCGCCGGAGGCCTGACGGGCGATACGGCCAGTCTCGAGGGTAACGGTCGACTGACCGAACTGGAATTTTTTGATTACCGGGTTCACGGTGTCCTACCTTCTTTGTGGCTCTTGGGGGAACTGGTTTCTTGCGAAATTCTTGGGCAATGTCGGGAATCGGCCCGCTGACTGTCCGGGTAAAACGGTAGTGCAGATAAAACTTGAGGCTGGGAGCCTGCCAGCCACCAGCGGAAAACCGCCGATGCCTGACAGACAACCAACCTCATAGCGCAATCGCTGATTAGCGACGCAGACCCAGGCGGCCGATCAGAGCGCTGTAACGGCTCAGATCCTTGCCTTTCAGGTAGTCCAGCAGCTTGCGACGCTGGTTTACCATGCGGATCAGACCACGACGGGAGTGGTGGTCTTTACCGTTGGCCTTGAAGTGACCTTGCAGTTTGTTGATGTTGGCGGTCAGCAGTGCAACTTGCACTTCTGGCGAACCAGTATCACCAACAGCTTGCTGGTAGTCGGCAACGATTTGAGCTTTTTCTTGAACGTCGAGAGCCATGAGGCAATCCTTTTATCAGGAAACTGTTTCAATAACAGTTTCAACAGGCCAGGGACAAATCCCTGTATCTATAAATGAGTAGTGACCGTGCCTGTTGACAGCCACACTCGCCGGCCTGCTGTTACACAGACCGGTTTCCGGTCATTCTGACCGAATCAGTCGACGTGGCGCGATGCGCCCGTCTTCGCTCACTTCACCGATACCGATGAAGCGACCGTTGTGATCCTGTACCCGTACCATGCCGAACTTCGGCGCATCCGGGGCACGTACTGGCTGGCCGTTGAGCCAGTAGAACGCACTCGCTTCGGAGAAGTGCAGCAGCGGCCAATCCTGCAGGCCGCTGTCCGATGGCATCAGGAAGCGGTCGACCGCTTCGTTGCCGCCTTCGGCATGTACTGCTTCCAGCTCTTCGAGGGTCACGGTCTGCGCCAGGGTGAAAGGCCCGGCCTGGGTACGACGCAGTTCAGCGACGTACGCACCACAACCGAGTTGCTCACCGATATCCTCCACCAAAGTGCGAATATAGGTGCCCTTGCTGCAATCCACCGCAAGACGCGCAGTATCGCCTTCGAAGGCCAGCAATTCCAAGCGCGCAATAGTAACAGAACGCGGTTCGCGCTCCACTACTTCGCCTGCACGGGCCAGCTTGTACAGCGGCTGACCATCACGCTTGAGTGCCGAGTACATCGGCGGTATCTGACTGATTTGCCCGCGAAATTTCGGCAGAACCGCTTCGACATCGGCGCGACCAACGGTCACCGGGCGCTCCTGCAAAACCTCACCCTCAGCGTCCGCCGTGGTGGTGGTCTTGCCCAGTTGCGCGAGGGTTTCGTAACCCTTGTCGGAATCGAGCAGGTATTGCGAGAACTTGGTTGCTTCGCCAAAGCACAGCGGCAATACACCGGTGGCCAACGGGTCGAGGCTGCCGGTGTGACCGGCCTTCTCGGCGTTGAGCAACCAGCGAACCTTCTGCAACGCGGCGTTGGAGGTGAACCCCAGCGGCTTGTCGAGCAGGATGATACCGCTGACGTTACGACGGATACGTTTGACCTGAGCCACCGAATTACTCCTTGGTGTCTTCAGGTGCAGCAGCCACGTGCTGATTGTCCTCAGCCACGGCGCGCTCGATCAGGGCCGACAGGTGCGCGCCACGCACGACGCTTTCGTCGTAGTGGAAATGCAATTGCGGCACGCTGCGCAGCTTCATTTCACGGGCCAGCTGCATGCGCAGGAAACCTGCGGCAGCGTTGAGCACCTTGATGCTTTGCGCGATGTCTTCGGCGTTGTCCTGCCCCATCACGGTGATGAAGATCTTCGCGTGACCGACGTCACGGCTGACTTCCACAGCAGTAATGGTGACCAGGCCGACGCGCGGGTCTTTGACTTCACGACGGATCAGCTGGGCCAGCTCACGCTGCATCTGATCGCCGATACGTTGGGTACGGCTGTATTCTTTTGCCATGATTTTGTTACCTGTTACTGCCCTACGGTGAAACCCGCAAGGTCTGAAAGCGGCAAACGCCCGGCCTGACAAAAGCCAGACCGGGCGTTGCGTTTAGAGTCCTGACGCCGTGGCGCGCATCTGCATGCGGCGGCTCGGCGTGGCCCTTGAAGTGCGCGAGTCAGAGGCTGCGAGCAACCTGAACCTTCTCGAAGACTTCGATCTTGTCACCGACTTTGACGTCGTTGTAGCTCTTCACGCCGATACCGCATTCCATGCCGGCACGTACTTCGGAAGCGTCATCCTTGAAGCGGCGCAGGGATTCCAGCTCGCCTTCGAAGATAACGATGTCTTCACGCAGTACACGGATCGGACGGTTACGGTGCACAACACCTTCGATCACCATGCAACCGGCGATCGCGCCAAACTTCGGCGAACGGAACACGTCACGAACTTCGGCCACACCCAGGATGTTCTCGCGAACATCGCTGCCGAGCATGCCGGTCAGGGCTTTCTTGACGTCTTCGATGATGTCGTAGATCACGTTGTAGTAACGCATGTCCAGACCTTCCTGCTCGACGATCTTCCGTGCGCCAGCATCGGCACGCACGTTGAAGCCGAACAGTACAGCGTTGGAAGCCAGTGCCAGGTTGGCGTCGGACTCGGTGATACCACCGACACCGCCACCGACCACGCGCACTTGCACTTCGTCGTTGCCCAGGCCGTTCAGAGCGCCCTGCAAAGCTTCCAGCGAACCACGGACGTCGGATTTGAGGACGATGTTGAGCGTCTTCTTCTCTTCCTGGCCCATGTTTTCGAAGATGTTTTCCAGCTTGCCGGCGTGAGCGCGAGCCAGTTTGACTTCGCGGAACTTGCCTTGACGGAACAGAGCCACTTCACGGGCTTTCTTCTCGTCGGCAACCACGCTCATCTCGTCGCCAGCGTCCGGCGTACCGTCAAGACCCAGGATTTCGACCGGAATGGCCGGACCGGCTTCCTTGATTGGCTTGCCGTTCTCGTCGAGCATGGCGCGCACGCGGCCATAGTTCGAGCCGACCAGCACCATGTCGCCTTGACGCAGCGTACCGTCCTGAACCAGAACAGTGGCTACCGGGCCACGGCCCTTGTCCAGACGCGATTCGACGACAACACCACGGCCAGGAGCCGATGGGGTGGCGGTCAGTTCGAGCACTTCGGCCTGCAGCAGAACGGCTTCGAGCAGTTCGTCAACGCCGGTACCCATTTTCGCCGAAACCGGTACGAATGGCGTGTCGCCGCCCCAGTCTTCGGAAGTCACGCCGTGAACCGACAGTTCGCTGCGGATGCGATCGAGGTCGGCACCTGGCTTGTCGATCTTGTTCACCGCAACCACCAGAGGAACGCCAGCCGCCTGAGCGTGCTGAACAGCCTCGATGGTTTGCGGCATCACGCCGTCGTCCGCCGCAACGACCAGGATCACGATGTCGGTCGCCTTGGCACCACGGGCACGCATGGCGGTAAACGCAGCGTGACCCGGAGTGTCGAGGAACGTCACCATGCCGCGGTCGGTTTCAACGTGGTACGCACCGATGTGCTGGGTAATGCCGCCGGCTTCGCCTGCAGCTACCTTGGCACGACGGATGTAGTCGAGCAGGGAAGTCTTACCGTGGTCAACGTGGCCCATTACGGTCACGACTGGCGCACGGGAAACTGCCTCGCCTTCAAACTTCAGGGACTCGGCCAGGGAATCTTCCAGGGCGGTGTCGCTGACCAGGGTCACTTTGTGGCCCAGCTCTTCAGCTACCAGTTGAGCAGTTTCCTGATCGAGTACCTGGTTGATGGTCGCTGGAGTGCCCAGTTTGAACATGAACTTGATGATTTCAGCAGCCTTGACCGACATCTGCTGGGCAAGATCGCCAACAGTGATGGTCTCGCCGATCTTCACTTCACGCACGACAGGACCGGTAGGGTTCTGGAAACCGTGAGCGTTGCGCTTCTTCAGCTTGGCCTTGCCGCGACCACCACGACGGAAGCCATCGCTTTCTTCGTCGGTAGTGCGTGGCGCCACTCGTGGAGCCGGCGCTTTTTCTTTGACCGATGCGCGATGCGGAGCGTTTTTGCGCTCGCCATCGCCGCCGCCACGACGACTGTTATCGTCGGCACGTGGTTTGTCCGGACGGCGCTGTTCGTCACGCTTGCGCGTGTCGGCAGCTGGCGCAGCAGCGACAACTGGTGCGGCTTCGCGCACAGGTTCAGCGACTGGCGCAGGTGCTGCAACAGCTTCGGCAGGAGCGCTCGGCGCAGCAGCAGGCTGGCGACGCGCTTCTTCTTCAGCGCGCTGCTTGGCTTCTTCTTCAGCCTTCTGACGGGCAGCATTTTCTACTGCGCGACGCTCTTCCAGTTCACGCTGGCGCTCGGCTTCGATTTCTTCCGGGCTACGCTGTACGAAAACCTTCTTCTTGCGAACTTCTACGCTGATGCTCTTGCTACCAGCCACACGCAGGGTGCTGGTGGTTTTACGCTGCAGCGTGATTTTGCGTGGTTCTTCCACTTTCGCCTTGTGGCTGCTTTTCAAGTGAGTCAGCAGGGATTGCTTCTCACTGTCAGTCACATGTTCTTCGGCGGCGGTGTGCGGCAGACCTGCCTCACGCATCTGCTGCAACAGGCGCTCTACCGGTGTTTTGACCTCATCGGCCAGTTGTTTCACCGTGACTTGCGTCATGCACTTCTCTCCTCAGGCCGCGCCTAATTACTCGAACCAGTGGGCTCGGGCGGCCATGATCAACTTGCCGGCACGATCATCGTCAATGCCGTCGATGTCGAGCAGGTCGTCAATAGACTGCTCGGCCAGGTCTTCGCGGGTAATTACGCCGCGCACCGCCAGTTCCATCGCCAAATCCTTGTCCATACCCTCAAGCGAGAGCAGGTCTTCGGCCGGATGGGCGTCTGCCAGCTTTTCCTCAGTAGCGATGGCTTTGGTCAACAAACGATCCTTGGCACGAGCGCGAAGCTCGTTGACGATGTCTTCGTCAAAGCCGTCGATGTTGAGCATTTCTTCCAACGGTACGTAGGCAATCTCTTCCAGGCTGGTGAAGCCTTCATCTACCAGCACCTGAGCCAGCTCTTCGTCGACTTCCAGCTCGTCGATGAAGTTGCGCAGGATGTCGCCGGTTTCTGCTTGTTGCTTAGCCTGGATGTCCGATTCGGTCATCACGTTCAGGGTCCAGCCAGTCAACTGGCTCGCCAGACGCACGTTCTGACCACCTCGACCGATGGCCTGAGCCAGGTTGTCTGCGCCAACGGCGATGTCCATTGCATGGGCATCCTCGTCAACGATAATGGCCGCCACTTCTGCCGGCGACATGGCATTGATCACGAACTGCGCCGGGTTATCGTCCCACAGGACGATATCGACACGCTCGCCACCCAACTCGCCCGACACGGCCTGGACGCGCGAACCGCGCATACCGATGCACGCGCCCTGCGGGTCGATGCGTTTGTCCTTAGAACGGACAGCGATCTTGGCACGCGAACCCGGATCACGGGACGCCGCCATGACTTCAATCAGGCCTTCGGCGATTTCCGGCACTTCGATGCGGAACAACTCGATCAGCATTTCCGGCGCGGTACGCGACAGGATCAACTGCGGGCCGCGGTTCTCGGTGCGGATTTCCTTGAGCAGTGCGCGCAGGCGCACACCGACACGGAAGGTTTCGCGAGAAATGATGTCTTCACGGGCCAGCAACGCTTCGGCGTTGTTGCCCAGATCGACGATCACGTTGTCACGGGTGACTTTCTTCACGGTGCCGGAGATGATTTCTCCCAGGCGCTCGCGATAGGCGTCGACCACTTGAGCGCGCTCGGCTTCACGGACTTTCTGCACGATGACCTGTTTGGCGGTCTGTGCTGCAATGCGGCCGAACTCGATGGATTCGATCTTTTCTTCGACGACGTCGCCGACCTTGGCGCCCGGATGCGTTTCGGCAACCTTGCTTGGCCAGGTTTCGATCGCAGGATCGTCGAGATCATTCTCTTCGACGACTGTCCAGCGACGGAAAGTCTCGTAGGAACCGGTGTGGCGGTTAATTTCCACACGCAGGTCAACTTCGTCTTCAAAACGCTTTTTGGTAGCAGTGGCCAGAGCCAGCTCCAGCGCTTCAAAAATCACGCTTGCCGGTACACCCTTTTCATTGGATACCGACTCAACAACCAGCAGTACTTCTTTGCTCATCGTACGCCTCGCCTTTCGCAAGCCATTGGATCCGCGGGATCCGCGTCTCAGTCAAAACTGGGAATAATGTTGGCCTTGTCGATCATATCGATCGGCAACAGGAACTCATGGTCTTCTACCTGCACCACGACGTCCTGTTCTTCTACACCGCGCAGAAGGCCCTGAAAGTTGCGTCGACCTTCAAAAGGCGAGCGCAGCTTGATCTTCACTTGTTCACCGGCAAATTTTGCAAACTGCTCAAGAGTGAACAGTGGGCGTTCCATGCCAGGCGAGGAAACTTCGAGGGTGTATTCAACGGAGATCGGATCTTCAACATCCAGGACACCGCTGATCTGACGGCTGACAATGGCGCAATCGTCCACCAGCACGCCACCCTCTTTATCGATATAAACACGCAACATCGAGTGACGACCCTGAGCCGAAAACTCGATACCCCAGCATTCATAGCCTAGGGCCACGACCACCGGGGCCAACAAGGCCTGCAACTCTTCTAGCTTGCTCGACACCTGAACCCCCTCGTGCATGTAAATGCATGCGCTGCAAAATAAAAAAATGGGCGAAACGCCCATCCTTGAAACGCCGTCGAACAGCGGCGCAGAAAGTATCCAGCTAACAAAAAGCCCCTGAAAAGGGGCTCCTTAAACTGGTTGCGGGGGCCGGATTTGAACCGACGACCTTCGGGTTATGAGCCCGACGAGCTACCAGACTGCTCCACCCCGCGACAAAGCTGGGGCGGAAGTATACGACCGATCCCTTATAGGGTCAATGTAACCTTCCACCTGCAAGAAAGCCCGCAACAGCGGGCTCTCCTGACTAATTGGTACCGAGAAGGGGACTCGAACCCCTACACCCTATGGGCACAACCACCTCAAGGTTGCGTGTCTACCAATTCCACCACCTCGGCAAAACTACGTTTGAAACTCTTCTTACTTCTGCTCTTGAGCTGGAGGTACGTCAGTCGCTGGAGTAGCCGACTTTTGCTCTTGAAGCACCGGGACATCATCAGAAGCCGGTTGTTGTTGCTTAGGTACTTCCAACACTGCTGGATCTGGCAAACCTGCTTGAGTCAGCTGATGAGCCTTCTCTTTAGCAAAGTAACCTAACCCCAAGCTGGTTATGAAGAAACCGGCGGCAAGTATAGCAGTAAACTTACTAAGAAAGGTAGAGGAACCTTGGCTTCCGAACACAGTATTTGAAGCACCTGCTCCGAAAGACGCGCCAGCGTCCGCACCTTTACCCTGCTGCAGCAAAACCAGAGCAACTACGCCCAATGCACCCAGCAGATGAAAAACGACTACGACTGTTTCCAGCATTTTTTCAGTTTCCCGCGGCGCGACAAATCGCACCGAACTCATCTGCATTCAGGGAAGCTCCACCAATGAGCCCCCCATCGATATCCGGCATGCCGAACAGTTCGACCGCATTGGCCGCCTTCACGCTGCCGCCGTATAGAAGCCGCACACCTCGCGCGACTTCAGAATTCTCTGCCGCCAACTGCTCTCGAATGGCCTTATGCACATCCTGAGCCTGTTGCGGCGTTGCAGTCAGTCCGGTACCAATGGCCCAGACAGGCTCGTAAGCAATGACTGCCTTGGCAAAGGCACCAACACCCAGCTCCTCGATGATGCTGCCCAGCTGACGCCCGACAACCTCAAGAGTTTTTCCGGCTTCGCGCTGTTCGAGGGTCTCCCCTACACACAACACCGGAATCAAGCCACATGCCTGTGCCGCTGCGAACTTGCGATTCAGCATCCCATCTCGCTCGCCCATTATCTGGCGGCGCTCGGAGTGCCCGACAAGCACCAGGGAACAACCTGCATCCACCAACTGACTAGGAGCAATCTCGCCAGTCAACGCACCTTGCATGGATTCCACCGCAGAATTCTGCGCACCGACCGAAATCGATTTACCTTTCAAGCCATCAATCACTTGATTGATATGCAAGCAAGGCGGGAATACCGCGACATCAACACCGCTTGGCAAGGCCAGATGACGAAGGCCGTTGATCAGCTCAGCGACGCTGGCGCGGGTACCGTGCATCTTCCAGTTACCAGCTACCATAGGGCGACGCATGCTGTACCTCGTCGGTCAAAGTGGGCGCAGATGTTACCCAACACAATCATGGCTGGCAAGCCGAATCAGGCAGAAACTTCAGTTACCAGTTTTGCCAGTTCTTCGGCGTAGCTGCGAACCTGAGTTTCATCCTCGCCTTCGACCATCACACGTACCAATGGCTCTGTGCCCGACTTGCGCAGAAGCACCCGGCCACGACCCGCCATTGCCTGGGTTACACGCGCACTGGCTTCCTTGACAGCCGGGTGTTCAAGCGGACTTTCGCCACCACCGAAGCGCACATTGATCAGTACCTGAGGGCACTTGCGCAAAGCCTGACGCGTTTGCGCAAGACCTTCATTGCGGGTTTTCAGTGCCATCAGCACTTGCAACGCAGCAATGATTGCATCACCTGTAGTGGTGTGATTGAAACAAACGACATGTCCCGAGTTCTCACCACCAACCAGCCAGTTACGCTCCAGCAACTCGGCGATCACATAACGGTCACCGACATTGGCTCGAATGAACGGTATCGAAAGATCTGCCAGTGCGAGCTCAAGCCCCAGATTGCTCATCAGGGTACCGACTACGCCACCCTGCAACTTGCCACGCTCGTGCAGATCACGCGCAATGATGAACAGCAGCTCGTCGCCATCGACAATGGCGCCCGTGTGATCGACCATCAACACCCGGTCACCGTCACCATCAAAGGCGATCCCCAGATCAGCGTGCTCGGCGAGAACAGCGGCCTGCAGCGGCCCCATATGGGTCGAACCGCAATTGTCATTGATGTTCAGGCCATTGGGCTGAGCCGACAGCACGACCACTTCAGCGCCCAACTCACGAAAGACACTAGGAGCAACTTTGTAGGTCGCTCCGTGTGCGCAGTCGATCACAATTTTCAAACCGGAAAAGCTGGTACCGGTAGGCACACTGCTTTTACAGAATTCGATGTAGCGACCCGAGGCGTCGTTGATACGCGACACCTTGCCAATTTTGCTCGACTCAACCACGGTCATCGGGGTATCGAGCAATTCTTCGATCATCAGCTCCAACTCGTCAGGCAGCTTGGTGCCTTTACCCGAGAAGAACTTGATGCCGTTATCGTCATGCGGGTTATGTGAAGCACTGATCACGATCCCGGCTTCGGCTTGAAACGTGCGCGACAGATAGGCAATTGCGGGCGTCGGCATCGGACCAAGCAGCATCACATCGGCGCCCGCCGACGTCAGACCTGCCTCAAGCGCCGATTCGAACATGTAGCCGGAGATTCGCGTGTCCTTGCCAACCAGCACCTTGCACGCGCCCATCTTGCGAAAGGCCATACCGGCCGCCCAGCCGAGCTTGAGCATGAAGTCCGGAGTGATCGGATATTCACCGACACGGCCACGAATACCGTCAGTACCAAAGTATTTCTTGCTCATAAGTGCTCCATCATTCTTATTCGGCTGATTCCACGGCCGCGAGCATGCGCACCACGTCTACCGTTTCCGCCACATCATGGACGCGCAGGATACGCGCACCTTTCACCGACGCCAGTGCCGCGAGGGCCAGACCGCCATGCAGACGCTCGCCCACGGGGCGATTCAGCGCCTGGCCAATCATGCTTTTGCGCGAGACACCAACCAATAGCGGACGCCCCAGCGCATGCAGGGCTTCCATATGCTTGAACAAGCTTAGATTGTGCTGGAGGGTTTTCGCGAAACCGAAACCGGGATCAAGAATGATCCGCTCTGCAGGAATGCCCACCGCCGCACATTGAGCCATGCGCTCTGCCAGAAACTCTCCCACCTCCCGAGTGACGTCCTGATAGTGCGGATTGTCTTGCATGTCACCCGGCTCGCCGAGCATATGCATCAGGCAGACCGGCAATCCGGTCGCCGCTGCTGCATCCAGCGCGCCATCGCGGCGCAGCGAACGCACATCATTGATCAACCCGGCGCCCAGGCGCGCGGTTTCACGCATCACGGCAGGTGTCGAAGTATCGACCGAGATGATCACATCCAGCTCGCGATTGATCAGCTCCACGATTGGGGCCACGCGCTCCAGCTCTTCCAGCGGCGAAACCGCGCGCGCGCCAGGCCGGGTCGATTCACCGCCGACATCGATCAGCGTCGCCCCAGCAGCCACCATGGCTGCGGCGTGACGCAAGGCCACGTCGAGCTGATTGTACCGGCCGCCATCGGAGAAGGAATCGGGAGTGACATTGAGAATGCCCATGACATGCGTCTGGGCCAAATCAAGAACCCGGTTGCCGCAAGGCAACCGGGTCAGGGACTGTACAGAAGTCATTTCAAACCTTAAACGTCAGCAGCCGGACCGCCGATCGGTGTTTCCGGACGCTCATCCTGAATCACCGGAGGCGGAGGCGTACCCGTGCCACCTGTCCAGTCACGCGGTTCACGTGGCGTACGACCCGCCATGATGTCGTCGATCTGCTCGGCATCAATAGTTTCGTACTTCATCAGCGCATCAGCCATGGCATCCAGCTTGTCACGGTTGTCCGTGAGGATCTGCTTGGCCGTGCCGTAGCACTGATCAATGATGCTGCGCACTTCAGAGTCGATAAGTTTGGCTGTCTCACCGGAGAAGCTGGCATTCTGACCGCCACCACCGCGACCGAGGAACACCTCTCCCTCTTCTTCGGCGTACATCAGCGGACCGAGTTTTTCCGACAGCCCCCACTTGGTCACCATGTTCCGCGCAATCTGACTGGCACGCATGATGTCGTTGGACGCGCCGGTGGTCACACCGTCGAAACCAAGAGTCATTTCTTCGGCGATACGCCCACCGTACAGCGAGCAGATCTGGCTGATCAGCGCACGCTTGGACAGGCTGTAGCGATCCTCTTCCGGCAGGAACATGGTCACACCCAGCGCACGACCACGTGGAATGATCGAAACCTTGTAGACAGGATCATGCTCAGGCACAACGCGCCCAACGATCGCATGGCCCGCTTCGTGATAAGCGGTGTTCTGTTTCTCTTTCTCGGACATGACCATGGATTTGCGCTCGGCGCCCATCATGATCTTGTCTTTGGCCAGCTCGAATTCTTTCATTTCGACGATGCGCTTGCCGCTACGTGCAGCGAACAGCGACGCTTCGTTGACCAGGTTAGCCAGATCCGCACCGGAGAAGCCCGGGGTACCGCGCGCGATAACGGCCGGAGCCACATCATCACCCATTGGCACTTTACGCATGTGAACCTTGAGGATCTGCTCGCGACCGCGGATATCCGGCAAACCGACAACGACCTGACGGTCGAAACGGCCCGGACGCAGCAGCGCAGGGTCGAGCACGTCGGGACGGTTGGTCGCTGCAATCACAATGATGCCGTCATTCATTTCGAAGCCGTCCATCTCTACCAGCAACTGGTTGAGGGTCTGCTCACGCTCGTCGTGACCGCCGCCCATGCCGGCGCCACGGTGGCGACCGACGGCGTCGATTTCGTCAATGAAGATGATGCACGGCGCGTGCTTCTTGGCCTGCTCGAACATGTCGCGAACGCGGCTTGCACCGACACCCACAAACATTTCAACGAAGTCGGAACCGGAGATAGTGAAGAACGGCACTTTCGCTTCGCCGGCAATCGCCTTGGCCAGCAAGGTTTTACCGGTACCCGGAGGGCCGACCATCAACACGCCGCGAGGAATACGACCGCCGAGGCGCTGGAACTTGCCCGGATCACGCAGGAACTCAACCAGCTCACCAACTTCTTCCTTGGCTTCGTCGCAACCAGCAACGTCAGCCAGCGTGGTCTTCACCTGATCTTCGGAGAGCAGGCGTGCCTTGCTCTTGCCAAAGCTCATCGGTCCACCCTTGCCGCCGGCACCACCCTGCATCTGGCGCATGAAGAACATGAACACCGCGATGATCACCAGGATCGGGAAGCTGGCCACCAGAAGTTGGGTCCAGATGCTTTGCTGCTCAGGCTGCTTGCCTTCAACCACAACGTGATTGTCGACCAGATCGCCGATCAGGCCATTGTCCTGGATCGCCGGACGAATGGTCTTGAAGCTGTCGCCATCGTTGCGCTTGCCGGTAATCACATAGCCGTCAACGGCTACGCGCTCGACCTTGCCATCCTTGACCTGCTGGATGAAGTCGGAATAGTTGAGGGTCTGCGGCTCGTTAGGGCTGGAGAAGTTGTTCATCACCGTCACGAGGACTGCCGCGATGATCAACCACAGGATCAGATTCTTTGCCATATCGTTCAATTAACTACCCTCTGAAGCAAGCTCCGCTACTGGCGCGCGCTTCGCATGATATTCACCGGCCTAACTTACTACATTACCTACAACTCTTGCAGGCGCCGTCTGTAACCCTTTGTGAAACACTTTCTACACAATATTCGCTTATGCACGCGGGGCAAAATACGAAAAACCTATCACCCTGCCAAAAAACCTCGTTTTACTCATTACCTCCGCGGTAGCCCCAAGCCAGCATGTATTGCTCGCGGGAGCTGCCACGGGAAGAGTCCGGCTTGATCATCTGGATCTTGTCGAACTTTTTCCGAGCATCCTTCAGGTAGACATCAAAACCTTCGCCCTGAAAAATCTTGATCACGAAATTACCACCCGGCTTGAGTATCCGCTCTGCCAGATCAAGCGCCAGCTCGCAAAGGAACATGGCTTTGGGCATGTCCACTTCAGGCGTACCACTCATATTGGGGGCCATATCGGAAATCACAAGGTCCACCTGTGAATTACCCACGGCTTCAAGGATTCGCGCGAGCACTTCGTCCTCGGTGAAGTCACCTTGAATGAAGGTCACGTCCGGAATGCTGTCCATTTCCAGGATGTCCGAAGCGATCAGTCGCCCCTGACCACCGATCAGCCGGCTGGTGACCTGTGACCAGCCGCCAGGCGCCGCGCCCAGGTCGACAACGCTCATGCCGGAGCGGATCAGCTTGTATTTCTCCTGGATCTCCAGAAGCTTGTAACTCGCACGCGAGCGGTAGCCATCCTTCTGCGCCTGCTTCACATAAGGATCGTTGACATGTCGTTTCAGCCAACCAAGGCTTGTCTTGGAACGCGCCATTGGGCACCTCGATAATAAGGGTCGTGATTAATTGGGCGGATCCACGAACCCTCGGGTAAAATGGCCGCCATTTTACAGAATCCAGACGAAAGGGTCAGATTATGCCGCTCACTCCAGAGCAGAAGAAACAGTACAAATCCATTGGTCACCACCTGAAACCGGTTTTGACGGTGGCGGACAACGGTCTGACTGAGGGTGTATTAGCCGAACTTGAACGCGCCTTGGCGGATCACGAGTTGATCAAGATCAAGCTCAACATCCTCGACCGCGAGTCGCGCCTGGCGCACATTGCAGAGTTGTGCAAGGTCGGCAAGGCTGATCTGGTACAGGTCATCGGCAAGATGGCGCTGGTTTATCGCAAGAACTTCAGCGTCAACAAGCAGCTGTCGAACGTTCATCGCTTCAAGTGATGACAAGGGTCAAGGGTGTGCTTCGCGCACCCTGCCACTCCATCCCGGCAGCGGCTGCAACACCAGCACCAGTCCAGAGAAGCCTAACAGCAGAAAACTGAATGCCTGCCAGCGCTGCGCTTGCGGCCAGCCGACATGCACGGCGACAAACATCGCACACGCATACAGTGCCATCAGCAGCACCTGCCCGCGAAAATCCCGCCACAGACTGGCAAGGCCCTCGGCCCGTACCAGCACCAAAGCCTGAAAAATCACGCAGGCAGCGGCAAAAATCACCAGCGACACTTCGAACGCATCGGCAATCTCATCGATCAGCAACGGTGCCAGACCAATCTTGCCCAGCACCGGTCGCAAACCGAGATGAATCAGCCAAAAGCCGCCGACCCACAACATCTGGGTCAGCTGCCAAAGCATGGCGCCCGCACGTAACGGGCGCCTGCCTTCAGATGTGACGGACTTCGACAATCTCGTACTCGATAACACCACTCGGCGTTTTCACGGCAACCACGTCACCCTCTTCCTTGCCGATCAAGGCACGGGCCAAGGGCGAGCCGACCGAAATCTTACCGAGTTTGAAGTCAGCCTCATCCTCACCCACGATGTGGTAAGCGACGCTTTCATCCGTCTCGACGTTGGCGATTTCGACGGTGGTACCGAAGATCACTTTGCCGGTGTGCGGAATGGTCGTGACATCAATGATGACCTGATTCTGGATCCGGCCTTCGATATCGCGGATCCGCGCCTCGACCATGCCCTGCTGTTCGCGGGCGGCATGGTATTCGGCGTTTTCCTTCAGATCACCCAGCTCGCGAGCCGTGCCGATGTCCTGGCTGAGCTTCGGACGAACGACCTTGGTCAGGTGAGCGTGTTCTTCTTCCAGGGCTTTTGCACCCTGGACGGTCATTGGGTACTTGATCATGCCTTCAATCCTGCGTGTAGATCCTGCAAGCGGCGTACGGTCTTCTCGGGACCGAACTTCAGCGCTTCACAGATAGCCTCGCCCGCAGCAATGGTGGTGGTGCAGTAGATCTTGTGCTGCAGGGCATTGCGACGAATGGAGTAGGAATCAGCGATCGACTGACGACCTTCGGTGGTGTTGATGATCAGGGTGACTTCGTCATTCTTGATCATGTCGACCACGTGCGGACGACCCTCGGTCACCTTGTTCACGCGGCGCACTTTCAGGCCTGCGGCTTCGATCAGCTTGGCAGTACCGGCAGTGGCGACCACTTCGAAGCCCAAGTTGATCAGATCACGGGCCACGCCTGCAACCAGCGGCTTGTCATCGTCACGCACGCTGATGAACGCGGTACCGCCGGTCGGCAGCACTTCGCTGGCGCCCATCTGGGCCTTGGCGAATGCTTCACCGAAGGTGTCGCCGACGCCCATCACTTCACCGGTGGACTTCATCTCTGGGCCGAGGATCGGGTCAACACCAGGGAATTTGGCGAACGGGAACACCGCCTCTTTCACGCTGTAGAAGTTCGGGATGATTTCCTTGGTGAAGCCGATTTCTTTCAGAGTCTTACCGGCCATGACGCGAGCCGCGATCATTGCCAGGGAGACACCGATGCACTTGGACACGAACGGCACGGTACGCGAAGCGCGCGGGTTGACTTCGATGACGTAGATGTCTTCGCCCTGCAGCGCCAGTTGCACGTTCATCAGGCCGACAACGCCCAGTTCCAGGGCCATTTTCTTGACCTGTTCGCGCATCTCGTCCTGAATGTGCGCCGGCAGCGAGTAAGGCGGCAGCGAGCACGCGGAGTCACCGGAGTGAACGCCCGCCTGTTCGATGTGCTGCATGATCGCGCCGATCACCACGTCTTTGCCGTCGCAGACCGCATCCACGTCCATCTCGATGGCGCAGTTGAGGAAGTGATCGAGCAGCACCGGGCTGTCGTTGGACACTTGCACCGCGTCACGCAGGTAACGCTTGAGCTCGTCTTCCTTGTACACGATTTCCATCGCGCGGCCGCCCAGTACGTAGGACGGGCGCACCACCAGCGGATAACCGATTTTCGCGGCAGCGCGAACGGCTTCGTCTTCGCTGCGCACGGTGGCGTTTGGCGGCTGACGCAGGTTCAGGCGCTCAACCATTTGCTGGAAGCGCTCACGGTCTTCGGCACGGTCGATGGCGTCAGGGCTGGTACCGATGATCGGCACGCCAGCGGCTTCCAGGGCACGCGCCAGCTTCAGTGGCGTCTGGCCGCCGTACTGGACGATCACGCCTTTCGGCTTCTCGACGCGGCAGATTTCCAGTACGTCTTCCAGGGTTACCGGCTCGAAGTACAGACGGTCGGACGTGTCGTAGTCGGTGGAAACGGTTTCCGGGTTGCAGTTGACCATGATGGTTTCATAGCCGTCTTCGCGCAGTGCGAGGGCGGCGTGTACGCAGCAATAGTCGAACTCGATGCCCTGGCCGATACGGTTCGGACCACCACCCAGAATCATGATCTTGTCGCGACCGGACGGCGCGGCTTCGCACTCTTCCTCGTACGTCGAGTAGAGGTAAGCGGTGTCGGTGGCGAACTCGGCGGCACAGGTGTCAACGCGCTTGTAGACCGGGAACACTTCCAGTTTTTGACGGTGCGTACGCAGGTTCTTCTCGGTCACACCCAGCAGTTTGGCCAGACGCTGATCGGAGAAGCCTTTGCGCTTGAGCTTGAACATCAGGTCGCGGTCGATAGCGGACAGACCGAGGGTCTTGACCTTCTCTTCTTCCTTGATCAGATCTTCGATCTGCACCAGGAACCACGGGTCGATCATGTTCATGCCGAAAATGTCTTCGACGGTCATGCCGGCGCGGAATGCGTCCGCTACGTACCAGATACGCTCGGCGCCCGGCACGGTCAGCTCGCGCTTGAGGATGCTCATGCTTTCCGGGTTGCTCAGGTCTAGCTTCTCGTCCAGCCCGCAAACACCGACTTCCAGACCGCGCAGGGCTTTCTGCAGGGATTCCTGGAAGGTGCGGCCGATGGCCATGACTTCACCGACCGACTTCATTTGCGTGGTCAGGCGCGCGTCAGCCTTGGCGAATTTCTCGAAGGCGAAACGTGGCAGCTTGGTCACAACGTAGTCGATCGACGGTTCGAAGGACGCCGGGGTCTTGCCGCCGGTGATGTCGTTGGACAGTTCGTCGAGGGTGTAGCCCACAGCCAGTTTAGCCGCGACTTTGGCAATCGGGAAACCGGTGGCTTTCGAAGCCAGTGCCGAGGAACGCGATACGCGCGGGTTCATCTCGATCACGACCATGCGGCCAGTGTCCGGGCAGATACCGAATTGCACGTTGGAGCCGCCGGTCTCGACGCCGATCTCGCGCAGTACCGCCAGCGAGGCGTTACGCAGGATCTGGTATTCCTTGTCGGTCAGGGTCTGTGCCGGAGCAACGGTAATCGAGTCACCGGTATGCACGCCCATCGGGTCGAAGTTCTCGATCGAGCAGACGATGATGCAGTTGTCCTTTTTGTCGCGGACAACTTCCATTTCATATTCTTTCCAGCCGATCAGCGATTCGTCGATCAGCAGCTCTTTGGTCGGCGACAGGTCCAGACCGCGGGCGCAGATTTCTTCGAACTCTTCACGGTTGTAGGCGATACCGCCACCGGTGCCACCCATGGTGAAGGACGGACGGATGATGCACGGGAAGCCCAGACGCTCGAGGACGGCGTTGGCTTCTTCCATGCTGTGGGCGATACCGGAACGCGGGCATTCCAGACCGATGGATTTCATGGCCTTGTCGAAACGCGAACGGTCTTCAGCCTTGTCGATGGTGTCGGCGTTGGCACCGATCATTTCCACGCCGAACTTTTCCAGAACGCCTTCGCGCTCCAGATCCAGGGCGCAGTTCAGTGCAGTCTGGCCGCCCATGGTTGGCAGCACCGCGTCCGGGCGCTCTTTTTCGATGATCTTGGCCACGGTCTGCCACTTGATCGGCTCGATGTACGTGGCGTCGGCCATGTCCGGGTCGGTCATGATGGTGGCCGGGTTGGAGTTCACCAGGATGACGCGGTAACCCTCTTCGCGCAGGGCTTTGCAGGCCTGGGCGCCGGAGTAGTCGAATTCGCAGGCCTGGCCGATAACGATCGGGCCAGCGCCGAGAATCAGGATGCTTTTAATGTCTGTACGTTTTGGCATGGGTTTGTCACTCAAATCCGCAGGTCAGTCGGCAAGCCGTCTTGATCGATTTCTGAAGCCCTGAGGGGCGCCACCGGGGTCGGGGCCGCCCTCGAGGGCTTCTCGCTACAGTCTCAAGGCGAACGCTTAGCGTCGCTTGGCCATCTCGTTGATGAAGCGGTCGAACAGGGGCGCCACATCGTTCGGGCCCGGGCTCGCTTCAGGGTGGCCCTGGAAGCTGAACGCGCTCTTGTCAGTGCGCTCGATGCCTTGCAGGGTGCCGTCGAACAGCGATTTGTGGATCGCACGCACGTTGGCCGGCAGGGTCGCTTCGTCAACCGCGAAACCGTGGTTCTGGCTGGTGATCATCACGACGCCAGTGTCCAGATCCTGTACCGGGTGGTTGGCACCGTGGTGGCCATGGCCCATTTTCAGGGTCTTGGCGCCGGAGGCCAGAGCCAGCAGCTGGTGACCGAGGCAGATACCGAAGACCGGAATTTCGGTTTCCAGCACTTCCTTGATCGCCTTGATCGCGTAGTCGCATGGCTCCGGATCACCAGGGCCGTTGGACAGGAACACGCCGTCCGGCTTGAGTGCCAGCACGTCGGCTGCCGGGGTTTGCGCCGGCACCACGGTCACGCGGCAGCCGCGCTCGACCAGCATGCGCAGGATGTTCAGTTTGACGCCATAGTCGTAGGCAACCACGTGGTACGGCAGCTCGGACGCCTCGATGGTCGCGTGGCTGTCGGTCTTCAGATCCCAGACAGTGGAGCGCCATTCGTACTTTTCCTTGGTGCTGACGACTTTCGCCAGATCCATGCCCTTCAGGCCCGGGAAACCCTGCGCGGCGGCAATTGCAGCTTCTTCGGAGATGTTGTCGCCGGCCATGATGCAGCCGTTCTGTGCGCCTTTTTCACGCAGGATGCGGGTCAGGCGGCGGGTGTCGATACCGGCGATTGCCACAACGTTGTTGGCTTTCAGGTAGTCGGACAGGGACATCGTGTTACGCCAGTTGCTCGCTACCAGCGGCAGGTCACGGATAACCAGACCAGCGGACCATACGCGGTCGGACTCGGCATCTTCCGGCGTGGTGCCAGTGTTGCCGATGTGCGGGTAAGTCAGGGTAACGATCTGTTGGGCGTAGGAAGGATCGGTAAGGATTTCCTGATAGCCGGTCATTGCGGTGTTGAACACCACCTCACCAACGGTTTGACCGTCGGCTCCAATGGCTTCGCCGCGAAAAATGCTGCCATCAGCAAGGGCGAGTATGGCTGGCTTAGTCAAGAAGACCTCCCGTAAATAAAGCATGAAAGGGCAATCGCAGGTTGTAAAAAAGCGGAGTGACGTATGGACACGTCACCCCGCTTCTTCACTGAATTATTCTGCGCGCTTTTAGTGGACACACTAAAGCTGTAGCTTACAGAAAAAGGCTTTTTTGGTCCACCGCTAAAGAGCCTAAAAGGCCGGAGAATGCGACAGGGCGTCGCGCGATGCAGAAAACCAGCGCAAACCGGGCGTCTGCGCTGGGTAAAACCGTCAATCAATGCAGGTCGAGCACGTCCTGCATGTCGTACAGACCCGGCTCGCGGCCATCCAGCCACAACGCCGCACGCACCGCACCCTTGGCGAAGGTCATGCGACTGGAAGCCTTGTGCGTAATCTCCAGGCGCTCGCCTTCGCAGGCAAACAGCACGGTGTGATCGCCGACCACATCACCACCGCGAACGGTGGCGAAACCAATGGTTTCCCGCTCGCGCGCACCGGTGTGACCTTCACGACCATAGACCGCGACTTTCTGCAGATCACGATCCAGCGCACCGGCAATCACTTCACCCATGCGCAGCGCCGTGCCCGAAGGCGCGTCAATCTTGTGCCGGTGATGCGCTTCGATGATTTCGATGTCGGCATCGTCGCCCAACACCCGAGCGGTCATTTCGAGCAGCTTCAGCGACAGGTTGACCCCGACGCTGAAGTTGGCCGCAAACACGATCGGAATATCCTTGCCCGCCTCGGCCAGCAGTTGCTTCTGCGCAGCGTCGAGCCCGGTGGTGCCGATGACCATGGCCTTTCCGGCCTTGCGACAGAACGCGAGGTTTTTCAACATCACTTCCGGCAGGGTGAAGTCGATCAGCACATCGAACTCTTCAGCCACCGATTCGAGATTGCCGGACAACGGCACACCGATGCGACCCAGCGAAGCCAGCTCACCGGCATCCACCCCGATCAGCGTACTGCCGGGACGAACGATCGCCGCGGTCAGGCCGGTCAGCGGCGCGCGCTGTTGCACGGCCTCGACCAGAATCTTGCCCATGCGCCCGGCGGCGCCCATCACAGCTATACGTCGCATGCCGACTCCTTACAGATCGCCGAAGAAGCGCTTCACGCCATCGAACCAACCGGTGGTTTTTGGCGAGTGACTGTTGTCATCCGCCAGCGAGCTGCGGAATTCTTCGAGCAATTCGCGCTGACGACGATTCAGATTGACCGGGGTCTCGACCGCTACGCGACACATCAAGTCGCCCGCACCACCGCCCCGCACCGGCGCCACGCCTTTGCCACGCACGCGGAACTGCTTGCCGGTCTGTGTACCTTCAGGGATTTTCAGTTTGACGCGACCGTCGAGGGTCGGGATTTCCAGTTCGCCGCCGAGCGCCGCATCAACAAAGCTGATCGGCACTTCGCAGAACAGGTGTTTGCCATCGCGCTGGAAGATGTCGTGCTCGCGCACGTTGATCACCACGTACAGGTCGCCAGTCGGGCCGCCCTGGGTGCCTGCCTCGCCTTCGCCGGACAGACGAATGCGGTCGCCGGTATCAACACCCGCCGGCACTTTGACCGACAGTGTTTTGTACTCTTCGACGCGACCGTCGCCGTGGCAGGAATCGCACGGATCGGAAATGATCTTGCCCTGGCCATGGCAGCGCGGGCAGGTCTGCTGCACCGAGAAGAAGCCCTGCTGCATGCGCACCTGACCGATGCCGCCGCAGGTCGGACAGGTCGATGGCGACGAGCCTTTCTTCGCGCCGGAACCATCGCATGGCTTGCAATTGACCAGCGTCGGAACGCGGATATTCACGGTAGTGCCGCGTACCGCTTCTTCCAGATTCAGCTCCAGGGTGTAGCGCAAATCGCTACCGCGCTGGGCGCCGCCACGGGAACCGCCGCGACCGCCACCGAAGAAGTCACTGAAAACATCACCAAAGATGTCAGAGAAATTCTGCCCGCCGAAACCGGCACCACCGCCACCCATGCTTGGATCGACGCCAGCATGACCGTACTGGTCGTAGGCCGCGCGCTTGCTCGAATCGGACAATACTTCGTAGGCCTCGTTGGCCTCTTTGAACAGTTCTTCCGACGCTTTGTCATCGGGATTACGGTCCGGGTGGTGCTTCATCGCCAGGCGACGATAGGCCTTTTTCAGGTCTGCATCGCTTGAACCACGCTCTACACCCAATACTTCGTAATAGTCACGCTTTGCCATAAGTCTTTGCACTCTTGAGGACGTTCGGCAAACCCCTCCTGAGGATGGCCAAACTCGTTGAGCCCCAATACAGGCCCGGACCCAACTCACGTCAATTCAACGATCCTGGTCTTTGTTTCTTGTGGTACTTGCGGCACGAAAAGCAGGAGCATTCCCGTCCATACCAACAGCACGCAAGGCTTGTCGCATGCTGTAAAAATTCACGTATTCCAGATACGCCAACGCGGGAGCAAGCTCCCGCGCGGCGACATCCTACCAGTCACCGCCGCAAGGCAGTCAACCGGCCGACCAACAACTTACTTGTGGTCTTTGACTTCTTCGAACTCGGCATCGACAACATCGTCAGCCTTTTCAGCTTTCTCGTCGTGCGGTGCCGCGCCTTCAGCAGGCTGAGCCTGTTCGGCGTACATCTTCTGGGCAACCGGAGCCGAGACTTTCGACAGCTCTTCGATCTTCGCTTCGATGGCAGCCTTGTCGTCGCCTTTCACAGCGGCTTCCAGTGCAACCACGGCAGCTTCGATCGCGGTCTTCTCTTCAGCGCTGACCTTGTCGCCCGCTTCGGTGACCATTTTGCGAGTCGAGTGAACCAGTGCATCACCCTTGTTACGGGATTCAGCCAGTTCAGCGAACTTGCGGTCTTCCTCGGCGTTCAGCTCGGCGTCGCGAACCATCTTCTGAATTTCTTCATCCGACAGACCGGAGTTGGCCTTGATGGTGATCTTCTGCTCTTTACCGGTCGCCTTGTCTTTCGCGCCAACGTGCAGGATGCCGTTTGCGTCGATGTCGAAGGTCACTTCGATCTGCGGCACGCCACGTGGAGCTGGTGGTATGTCGGCCAGGTCGAATTTGCCCAGCGACTTGTTCTGCGCAGCTTGCTTACGCTCACCTTGCAGGACGTGAATGGTCACGGCGCCCTGGTTGTCGTCGGCAGTCGAGAACACTTGCGATTTCTTGGTAGGAATCGTGGTGTTTTTCTCGATCAGCGCGGTCATCACGCCCCCCATGGTTTCGATACCCAGGGTCAGCGGGCTGACGTCGAGCAGCAGAACGTCTTTCACGTCACCGGCCAGAACGGCGCCCTGAATCGCAGCACCCATGGCAACCGCTTCGTCCGGGTTCACGTCTTTACGTGCTTCTTTACCGAAGAAATCGGTCACCAGCTTCTGTACCAGCGGCATACGGGTCTGACCGCCGACCAGAATCACGTCGTTGATCGCGCCAACGTCGATACCGGCGTCTTTCATGGCGATGCGGCAAGGTTCGATGGTGCGCTGAACCAGGTCTTCAACCAGTGCTTCGAGCTTGGCACGCGAAATCTTCACGTTCAGGTGCTTAGGACCGGTGGCGTCTGCAGTGATGTACGGCAGGTTGACGTCGGTCGACTGCGCGGACGACAGCTCGATCTTGGCTTTCTCAGCGGCTTCTTTCAGGCGCTGCATGGCCAGCGGGTCACCTTTGAGGTTCATGCCGCTTTCTTTCTTGAATTCGTCAACGAGGTAGTCGATCAGACGAATGTCGAAGTCTTCACCGCCGAGGAAGGTGTCACCGTTGGTGGCCAACACTTCAAACTGGTGCTCGCCGTCAACTTCAGCGATCTCGATCACGGAAACGTCGAAAGTACCGCCACCCAGGTCATAAACGATCACGGTGTGATCGCCCTTGGCCTTGTCCATACCGTAAGCCAGAGCAGCCGCGGTTGGTTCGTTGATGATACGTTTAACGTCCAGACCGGCGATGCGGCCGGCGTCTTTGGTCGCCTGACGCTGGCTGTCGTTGAAGTAGGCCGGAACGGTGATCACCGCTTCGGTCACAGGCTCGCCGAGGTAGTCTTCGGCGGTCTTCTTCATCTTCTTCAGGATTTCAGCCGAGATTTGTGGCGGCGCCATTTTCTGGCCGTTCACTTCAACCCAGGCGTCGCCGTTGTCAGCCTTGGCGATTTTGTACGGGACCATCTTGATGTCTTTCTGTACGACTTCTTCGTCGAACTTGCGACCGATCAGACGCTTCACCGCGTACAGGGTGTTGTGCGGGTTGGTCACTGCCTGACGCTTGGCCGACTGACCAACGAGGATTTCACCATCGTTGGCGTAAGCGATGATCGACGGCGTGGTACGCGCGCCTTCGGCGTTTTCGATAACTTTGGCTACGCCGTTTTCCAGCACGGAGACGCAGGAGTTGGTAGTCCCCAGGTCGATACCGATAATTTTGCCCATGTTCACTCTCCCGAAACTTTGGATTTTGTTGCCGCAGCAGTGGTGGCTAACTGCGGTAATACTTAAACGCTTGACTTCTAAATGGGGGCCTTGCGGCTAATTTCAAGCCTTCTCGTCAATCGAAGGCGAAATTGGCGCCGGCGCCTTGCTGACCACAACCATGGCCGGACGCAACAGGCGACCGTTGAGCTGGTAGCCCTTCTGGAACACCTTCAGAACGCTGTTCGGTTCGACGTCGGCGCTTTCCTGCATGGCCATCGCCTGATGATGAACGGCGTTGAACGGTTCGCCATGCGGATCGATCGCTTCAAGCTGATAACGCTTGAGGGTGTCGTGGAACATTTTCAGGGTCAGCTCGATGCCTTCGCGCATCGGACGGATGCTTTCGTCGTCCGGGCTCGACAACTCGAGGCCGCGCTCCAGGCTGTCGACGATCGGCAGCAAGTCACCGGCGAATTTTTCCAGCGCAAACTTGTGCGCCTTCTCGACATCCTGCTCGGCACGACGGCGGACGTTCTGCAGATCGGCAGCTACGCGCAGCGACTGATCCTGCGCGGCGGCCAACTGCTCTTCGAGCACTTGTACACGGGTCGCCAGGTCGTCACCCGAAGTTTCGGGCGCCTGATTGGCTTCTGGATTTTGCGTATCTACTGTCTGTTCGTCAGCCATAGAATTCTCCTTTCAATTACGTCCGCGAGCTGTACTCGCGCTTCTGCCCCGATATATGGGGCCGCAAAATCAGGCTTCAAGGGCCTGCAATGATTAACCCTACAAAAAAGTGCTGCATTGTCATTCCTGCTCGGACTAAGCATTTGATCGGATCAAGCAAATCGAGCTAAGCGAGGGCATTGTCAGCCTGAAACAAAACACTGTATAAATAACCAGACCTAAAGCCTGGGAGCGGCCTTTATGCTGGTGCACCTGTCCGTACATAACTACGCCATCGTTGAACATCTCGATCTCGAACTTGATCGCGGGATGAGCGTGATCACAGGGGAAACCGGCGCCGGCAAGTCGATCATGCTCGACGCCCTGGGCCTGACCCTTGGCGACCGCGCCGACAGCGGCGTGGTTCGCCCGGGCGCCGACAAGGCCGACATTCTGGCCACTTTCGACCTGGTCGACATTCCCGAAGCTCATGCCTGGCTGGCCGAGCGCGACCTCGAAAACGACGGCCCGTGCATCCTGCGCCGGGTGATCACCGCCGAAGGCCGTTCGCGCGGCTATATCAATGGCACACCTTGCCCGCTCGGTGATCTCAAGGCCCTCGGCGAACTGCTGATCGATATCCACAGCCAGCACGAACACCAGTCCCTGCTGAAAACCGACACTCACCGGCGCCTGCTCGACGAATATGCCGGCGCTACTGATCTGGCCCGTCAGGTGCAACTCGCCGCGCAGCGCTGGCGCCAGACCCGCCAGGAACTGGAGCGCCTCTCCAACTCGGGTGACGAGCAACGCGCGCGCCACCAATTGCTCAGCTACCAGCTCGAAGAACTGGAGAACCTCGGCCTCGGCGAAAACGAGCTGGAACAGCTAGAGCAGGAACACAAGAACCTGACCAACGCCGAAACCCTGCTTGGCATTTGCCGACAGGTGGTCGAGCAGTGCAGCGAAAGCGATTCCGGCAACGTACTGAATGCACTGACCGCCAGCCTCAACCGCCTGTCGAGCGTGAACAACTCGGTGGGCGCACTGGGCGAAGCCAGCAGCTTGCTGACCAGCGCGCAGATCCAGGTCGAAGAAGCCGTGGGCGAGCTCAATCGCTTCCTCGACAACTTCGATGCCGATCCGGCGCGCCTGCAATATCTGGAAGAACGCCTCGACGCGATTTACACCTTGGCGCGCAAGCACCGGATCCAGCCAACCGAAGTCGCCGAGATGCAGCAGAAATTGCTCGATGAAATCGAGACATTGAATGCCAACGACGAATCCATCGAACGCCTGGGTGATGAACTGGCCTCTTATGCCCGCCATTATCAAGAGAAGGCCCGGGAGCTGAGCGACTTGCGCCATCAGGCCGCCAGCAGCCTCGCCAGCGCCGTGGAGCAAGAGATCCAGCGTCTGGGCATGCCGGGCGGACGCTTCACCATCGAGCTGCGCGCCAACACCAGCGACGAACTACAGCCTAACGGCCTGGAGCAAGTCGAACTGCTGGTCAGCGCCAACCCTGGCCAGCCGCTCAAAGCGCTGGCCAAAGTGGCCTCCGGTGGCGAGCTGTCGCGGATCAGCCTGGCGATTCAGGTGATTACCGCGCAGACTTCACGGGTACCAACCCTGGTATTCGACGAAGTGGACGTGGGGATCGGCGGGCCGACAGCGGAGATTGTCGGCCAATTGTTGCGACGTCTTGGCGATCGTGGGCAGGTACTGACCGTGACGCACTTGCCGCAAGTGGCGGCGCAGGGTCATCAGCATTTATTCGTGCACAAGGTACGGGGCGAACAAGCGACTCACACCGCAGTGTCCAAGCTGAGCAAGAACGACCGTATAGAAGAAGTGGCGCGGATGCTGGGCGGCATCGACCTGACCAAAGAGTCTTTGGCTCACGCGAAAAAAATGGTGGTCACCGCAAAAGTTTAAAAGCAGCAGAAAGCACGAAGGCGACCCTTGGGTCGCCTTCGTTCGTTTCGCGAACCTGAAATTCGCGCGACATGCTTACTTTTTCTTGCGTACGTACAGCACCAGATTGTGATCTACCAGATCAACACCGTGCTCCTCGGCAATTGCCTTCTGGAGCTTTTCGATTTCCGGACTGACGAATTCGACGACTTCACCGGTTTCCACGTTGACCATATGGTCGTGGTGGCCACCGTCGGCCAATTCGAATACCGCGTGGCCACCGTCGAAGTTATGACGGACCACGAGGCCAGCGGCTTCGAACTGGGTCAGAACACGGTAAACCGTGGCCAGACCGACGTCCTCGCCCGCTTCCATCAACGCCTTGTAGACGTCTTCGGCACTCATGTGACGCTGCTCGGTAGAGTCGAGCATTTGCAGGATCTTGACCCGTGGCAGGGTCACTTTGAGGCCGGCTTTGCGTAGTTCGCTATTTTCAACCATGGTCAGCTTTCTCGCGATGCTGCTTCGCAGCTTCTCTTAATGCGGGTATGATCGGCGTTTACGTTGTCCCAGCCAAGATAGTGGAAGTCGCCCACCGATGCAAAACACCAAGCTCTTGCTAACCAGTTTCACCTTTGTGGGACTGCTCGCACTCGCCGGTTGTTCATTCCCCGGGGTTTACAAAATCGACATCCAGCAGGGCAATGTCGTCACGCAGGACATGATAGACCAGTTACGCCCGGGAATGACCCGTCGGCAAGTACGGTTTATCATGGGCAACCCTCTGCTGACCGACACGTTCCATGCCGATCGCTGGGATTATCTGTACAGCCTGCAACCTGGTGGCGGTGAACGCCAGCAGGAGCGCGTGAGTGTCAACTTCAACTCCAACGACCAGCTTGTCAGCCTGTCCGGTGACTTCATGCCGGGCGTGAGCCGTGACGAAGCCATTCTCGGCAAGGACAGTGGCACCAGCGTGACCGCCCCTGCCGAAAACGCCGAGAAGCCGAAGCCGGAACAACCCGCCAAACCAGGTTCCCTGCTGGATTCGATCCAGAAGGACGTGGACGGTGTTGAAACCGTTCCGGTTCCGACGCCTGAGCCGCTGGACACCTCCCCGCAGTAATGCGCGAGGCAATAAAAAACCCGGATTTTCCGGGTTTTTTATTGCCTGCGATCTGGGCAGACTACTGATTTCGCGCTTTCGCCTCGGCAGCCTTGGCCGCCCGCAGGCGTCGAACTTCTTTCGGATCCGCCAGCAACGGCCGGTAGATCTCGATGCGCTCCCCCGCCTGAATCAAGCGAGCCCGTGGATCAGCCACCACCTTGCCGAAGATCCCCAGCGGACAATCACTCAGATCCAGTTCCGGGAATTCATCGCCAATACCTGACTTGAGCACCGCCTCTCGCACTGTCGTCCCTTCCGGGACGCGCAAAGTGCGCAGAAGCTGACGATCCACGGCGGCATACACCACTTCAATCTCGATCACCGGATCAACCATGCATCTGCTTGGCACGCTGACAGAACGCATCCACCAACGTATTCGCCGCCTGATTGAATAGCGGGCCGAGCGTCGCGCGCACCAGCGGGCCGGCGTAGTCAAAAGACAGGTCAAGACTGATCTTGCAGGCCTTCTCGTTCAATGCCTTGAAGACCCAGACACCATGCAGCTGGTTGAACGGGCCTTCTTCCAGGTTCATCTCGATCGATTGCCCCGGCACCAGTGTATTGCGCGTGACGAAGTGCTGACTGAGACCGCCCTTGGCCACGCCAACGCTGGCGCGCATGTGCTCGGGCGAGCTTTCCAGCACTTCGGCGGACGAGCACCATGGCAAGAATTCCGGGTAACGCGCGACGTCGTTGACCAGGTCGTAGAGGAATTGCGCCGGGTAGGGCAGCAACGCCGAACGTTGAATATGTGTCGTCATGTAAGCGTTACTTCCAGAGCTGAGCGGCAAACACTACAAGAATGCCGATAGGCGCCACGTAGCGCATCAAGAACAAGGACAGGGCAAACAGCGCCGGGTTACGAATCGACAACTCCTCCCGCACCGCATCACGCCCCATCACCCAACCGGCAAACAGCACGAAGCACAGGCCACCGAGCGGCAACATGATCCGCGAGGTGAAGAAATCGATCACGCCGAAGAAGTCCAGACCGCCCGCCGCACCCCATTGGTAGAGATGGAACAGCCCGCCTTCGTTCACGAAAAATTTGGCTTCCTTCCAGATATTGAAAGAGAAAACCGTACCCAGACCGACGAACCAGCAGATGAACGCCAGCCAGAAAGTCACCCAGCCACGGCTGATTTTCGTGCGTTCAACCAGATAGGCAACCATCGGTTCAAGCAAGGAAATCGCCGAGCTCCAGGCGGCAATCGCCACCAGCACAAAGAACACCACGCCCATCAACTGGCCGAAAACCACGTTACCGAAGGCAAATGGCAGACTGACGAACATCAGGCCCGGGCCTTCGCTAGGGTTCAAGCCGCCAGCAAACACAATCGGAAACAATGCCAGACCGGCCACCAGCGACACGAAGGTGTCGAGCAGTGCCACACCGACCACGGTGCCGGACAACGAGGCTTCCTTGGTCATGTACGCGCCGTAGATCATGATCGAACCGACGCCCACGCTCAGGGAAAAGAATGCGTGCCCCATGGCGGGCAGCAAGCCGTCGAGGACTTTTTCCGGATGGAAGTCGAACATGAAATGCACGCCTTCCATGAAATGCCCGGTAGTCATGCTGTAACCCAGCAATACCAACACCATGACGAACAGCAGCGGCATCATGATCCGCAGGCTGCGCTCCAGCCCGGCAACCACGCCTTTGGCGATCACTACGGCCGACAACAGCATGAAAACTGTGTGCCAAAGTGTCAGGCGCCAGGGATCGGAGATGACATTGCCGAAATAAGCGCCGACCTGCTCCGCCGTAGCGCCCTGGAAGTCGCCGCGCCCCATGTCGATGATGTAATCCAGCGACCAGCCGCCGACCACACTATAGAAAGACAAGATCAGCAGCGCCGTGATCATCCCGGCAAACGCGCCCCACGACCACTTGCCCGAATGCCCGGCTTCCAGCGCCAGCACCTTCAGGGCGTTCGCCGGACTCTGCCGTGCGCGGCGGCCGATCAGGGTTTCAGCCAGCATGACCGGGATCCCGATCAGGGCGATGCAGGCCAGAAACATCAGCACGAAGGCGCCGCCGCCGTAGACCCCGACCATGTAGGGGAATTTCCAGATGCTGCCCAGTCCCACGGCCGAACCGGTCGCGGCGAATATGAAAACCCAGCGGCTAGCCCAACTGCCGTGGACAGAAACCTTGTCTGTCGACATTGAATATCACGCCCAAGCGTTAGAAAAAGAGGCCGCATTGTCCGGGATTCACTCAACCTGCTCAAGCACGCAGCATCACCGTAGCCGAGGATCATTTATCTCCATATAATGCCGCCCCTATGGCTAAACAGAAGAAACACCCAACAGGGACCATCGCGCAGAACAAAAAGGCGCGACACGATTACTTCATCGAACATCGTTTCGAGGCTGGTCTGGTCCTGGCCGGCTGGGAAGTAAAAAGTCTGCGGGCAAGCAAGCTGCAACTGGTCGACAGTTACGTGCTGCTCAAGGACGGCGAAGCCTGGCTTCTCGGCAGTCACATCACGCCGTTGATGACCGCCAGCACCCACGTCATCGCCGATCCGACCCGCACCCGCAAACTGCTGCTGAACAAGCGCGAGCTGGAAAAACTCGCCGCTGCCGTGCAACAGAAAGGCTACGCCTGCGTGTGCCTGTCCTTCTACTGGAGCAAGCACATGGTCAAGTGCGAGATCGCTCTGGGCAAGGGCAAGAAGGAATACGACAAGCGTGACACCGAGCGCGAACGCGACGCCGGTCGAGAGCTGCAGCGCGCTGTGCGCAACAAGGGCAAGGAAGAATAATTTTCCTGCTTTAAAAGATCGCAGCCTGCGGCAGCTCCTACAGGGAAAGACACATTCCTGTGTAGGAGCTGCCGAAGGCTGCGATCTTTTTGCTTCTAAAAGCTACATTCCCTTGCGCCGCTCCGCCCGAGCCATGCGCTGAACTTCCTGCCGCACCTCTTCCAGCACTTCCTGCACATACAGAATGTGCCGACTGGAAACCTCCCGCGCCTGCTCCGCACGCCCTTCGATAATCGCCAGATACAGCTCCCGGTGCTGAGAGATCAGCATGTCGCGGGTTTCCGTGCGTTGTTTGTACATACCGCCGATGTTGGTCACCACGTTGCGCTTGAGCAAATCGAAAAGCCCGCGAATGGTGTGCAGCAGCACCGCGTTGTGGCTGGCTTCGGCAATCGCCAGATGAAACTTCGCATCCGCCGCGCCCTCTTCCACCCGGCTCACTTCGTCATGCCGGGTGTAGCAATCCTGCAGCTCGTTGAACGCTGCGGTCAGGCGCTCACGATCC
Organism: Pseudomonas sp. 22189; assembly: GCF_052045635.1. NCBI lineage: Bacteria > Pseudomonadati > Pseudomonadota > Gammaproteobacteria > Pseudomonadales > Pseudomonadaceae > Pseudomonas > Pseudomonas sp. 22189. Next base: position 33,699 of record NZ_JBQEPG010000026.1, on the reverse strand, counting down.
ACATCCGTAGCGCGCAATGCTGCGTAATAGGCACACGATGCCTCCAGAGTATGCCGAAACTCCAGCAAGTCGCGCTGCGCTTCGGGGTTGCTCTCCAGCAGCAATAGCAGGGGATCGCTGAAGGTCGATCCGAGGGTTTCCACCACGTAATTGCCGCCGCCCTGGCGACTGACCAGCAAGCCCTTGGCCGCCAGTTTCTGAATCGCTTCGCGCAATGACGGACGCGACACGCCGAACTGCTCGGCCAAGGTGCGCTCAGCCGGAAGCCGCTCGCCGGACTTCAGCGTGCCCTCGAGGATCATCCCCTCGAGGCGCTCGACAATATCGTCAGACAAACGGCGCTGACGAATCTGATCAAACCCCATAACTCATTTCTCCACGATCCCGACCGCTCGCCGGGCTCTCTATTCTGGCCTATCGGCGCCCCGCCGACACCTGTCAGAGCACATTTGCCCGACCGGATCAGATGCCTTCTGCACCGCTTATTCGACAAAAGTTTCAGGGCGACAAATTGACACACCGATATCAAGGCTTTTACCCTAGCCAACAGCGATTGTAAATTGGTATTACCAATTAACCAAGAACGCTGACAGTGCCTGACCAACAACAATTAGGGGCCACCCCATATGCAAACCTGGCAACAGCTCTATACCCCGCTCGGCAGTCTCGGCGTCTCCGCACTCGCGGCCGTCATACCCATCGTTTTCTTCTTCCTGGCTCTGGCGGTGTTCCGCCTCAAGGGTCATGTAGCCGGCAGCATCACGCTCGCCCTGTCGATTGCCGTGGCGATTTTCGCCTTCCACATGCCGGTCGACATGGCTTTCGCCGCTGCCGGATACGGCTTTGCCTATGGTCTGTGGCCGATTGCCTGGATCATCGTCGCGGCGGTGTTCCTCTACAAACTGACGGTCAAGAGTGGTCAGTTCGAGGTCATTCGCAGTTCGGTGCTGTCGATCACCGACGACCAGCGTCTGCAGGTGCTGCTGATCGGTTTCTGCTTCGGGGCGTTCCTCGAAGGTGCCGCCGGTTTCGGCGCGCCAGTGGCCATTACCGCCGCGCTGCTGGTCGGCCTCGGGTTCAATCCGCTGTACGCCGCCGGCCTGTGCCTGATTGCCAACACCGCGCCGGTCGCCTTCGGCGCCCTTGGGATTCCGATCATCGTGGCCGGCCAGGTCACTGGCATCGACGCGTTCAAGATCGGCGCCATGACCGGTCGCCAGCTACCGCTGCTGTCGCTGTTCGTGCCGTTCTGGCTGGTGTTCATGATGGACGGCCTGCGTGGCGTGCGTGAAACCTGGCCGGCAGCGCTGGTCGCAGGCCTGAGTTTCGCCGTGACCCAGTACTTCACTTCGAACTTCATCGGCCCGGAGCTGCCGGACATCACCTCGGCCCTGGCCAGCCTGATTTCCCTGACCCTGTTCCTCAAAGTCTGGCAGCCAAAACGCGCCGCCGGTCAGCACATCGCCGGCGCCGTGTCAGCCTCGGTGGTAACCGCCAGCGCCGGCGGTTTCGGCCAGAAACGCAGCACCGTGGCGTCGCCTTACAGCCTCTGGGAAATTTTCATCGCCTGGTCGCCGTTCCTGATTCTCACCGTGCTGGTAACCATCTGGACGCTAAAACCCTTCAAAGCCATGTTCGCCGCCGGCGGTTCGATGTACGCCTGGGTGTTCAACTTTGCCATCCCGCACCTTGATCAACTGGTGATCAAGACTGCCCCGATCGTCGCTACCCCGACCGCCATCCCGGCCGTATTCAAACTCGACCCGATCTCGGCGACCGGCACGGCGATTTTCTTCTCGGCGCTGATCTCGATGCTGGTACTAAAGATCAACTTCAAAACTGGTCTGACCACTTTGAAAGAGACCTTTTACGAACTGCGCTGGCCGATTCTGTCGATCGGCATGGTGCTGGCGTTCGCCTTCGTCACCAACTACTCCGGGATGTCTTCGACCATGGCGCTGGTATTGGCCGCGACCGGCGCAGCCTTCCCGTTCTTCTCGCCGTTCCTCGGCTGGCTGGGCGTGTTCCTCACCGGTTCCGATACTTCGTCCAACGCGCTGTTCAGTTCGCTACAGGCGACCACCGCACACCAGATCGGCGTCAACGACACCTTGCTGGTGGCGGCCAACACCAGTGGCGGTGTGACCGGCAAGATGATCTCGCCACAATCGATCGCCGTGGCCTGCGCCGCGACCGGCCTGGTCGGCAAGGAATCGGATCTGTTCCGCTTCACCCTCAAGCACAGCCTATTCTTTGCCACGATTGTCGGCCTGATCACTCTGGCCCAGGCCTACTGGTTCACCGGCATGCTGGTGCACTAATCCTATAAACAAAACGGAAATAACCGACGCCGGTTCGTGATTCCGGCGTCAGCAATTCACCACCCGGTCTGTAAGGCTGCTGAAAGCAAGGCGCTTTATATTCAGCAGCCGCCACAGACGGATAACCGGGCCCACCCGGAGACACGCCTGATGAGCGAGCTTTTTTACAACGCTGTGCCCAACGCCACGCGCGTCGCACCGCCACTGCCCGAACCTCGGCAGTACCCCAGCGAAAAACCGTCGCGGGTCTACCTGTTCGGCACCTGCGTGGTAGACCTGTTCTACCCCGAAGCCGGGATGGACGCGATCCACTTGCTGGAGCGCGAAGGCATCCGTGTGGAGTACCCGCAAGGGCAGAGCTGCTGCGGGCAACCGGCCTACACCTCGGGTTACACCGAGCAGGCGCGGACGGTCGCGCGCGCGCAACTGGCGCAGTTTGCCGGGGATTATCCGGTGGTGGTGCCGTCGGGTTCCTGCGCAGGCATGCTGCGCGAGCATTACGCGGACTTGTTCAAGGACGAGCCACAAACGTTGAAACAGGTGCAGGCCCTCGCGGCCCGCACTTATGAACTGGCTGAGTTTCTGCTGTTTGTCTGCAAGGTGCAGCTCAAGGACAGCGGCGAACCGGTCAAAGTGGCGCTGCACACTTCGTGTTCGGCACGTCGCGAAATGAATACCCACCTGCACGGCCGCGAGCTGTTGGCGCAGTTGAGCAACGTGGAACGGGTCAACCACGACCACGAAAGCGAATGCTGTGGCTTCGGTGGGACATTCAGCGTCCGTATGCCAGACATTTCCGGCGCGATGGTGGCTGACAAGACCAAAGCGTTGAAGGATTCCGGCGCACACAAAGTGTTGAGCGCCGACTGTGGCTGTTTGATGAACATCAACGGCGCATTGGAGAAACAAAAGGAAGCGCTGCGTGGGCAACATCTCGCCAGCTTTCTGTGGCAACGAACCGGAGGTGCGCAATGAGCACCTCGACGATTATTCCTACGGTTGCCGTAGAAGAAGACTTCCGCACCCGGGCGCACAACGCCTTGGGTGATCAGCAGTTACGGAACAACTTCCGTACTGCCATGGATTCACTGATGACCAAGCGGGCAGCGGCGTTCAGCGATGCCCACGAAAGAGAACACTTGCGCGCCCTGGGCAACTCGATCAGGGCGCGTGCGCTCTCCAAGTTGCCCGACCTGCTCGAGCAACTGGAACAGAACCTGACCCGCAACGGTGTGACAGTGCACTGGGCGGAAACGGTGGACGAAGCCAATGGCATCGTCCTTTCGATCATCCGCGCTCACGAGGCGCGGCAAGTGATCAAGGGCAAATCGATGGTCAGCGAAGAGATGGAGATGAACCATTTCCTCGAGGCTCAAGGTGTTGAATGCCTGGAGTCCGACATGGGGGAATACATCGTCCAGCTCGACCACGAGAAGCCTTCACACATCATTATGCCGGCGATCCACAAGAATGCCGGTCAGGTCGCGTCCTTGTTCCACGACAAACTTGGCGTGGAGTACACCAAGGACGTTGACCAACTCATTCAGATCGGTCGCAGAGTCCTGCGGCAGAAATTCTTCGAAGCGGACATTGGCGTTTCCGGCGTCAACTTCGCCGTGGCCGAAACCGGCACCCTGCTGCTGGTGGAAAACGAAGGCAACGGGCGCATGACCACCACCGTGCCGCCGGTGCACATCGCGGTCACCGGCATCGAAAAGGTCGTGGAAAACCTGCGCGACGTGGTGCCGCTGTTGTCGCTGCTGACCCGCTCGGCGCTGGGTATTCCGATCACCACTTACGTCAACATGATCTCCGGCCCGCGCAAGGAACATGAACTCGACGGCCCGCAGGAAGTGCATCTGGTGCTGCTCGACAACGGTCGCAGCCAGGCCTTTGCCGACAGCGAACTGCGCCAGACCCTGAACTGCATCCGCTGCGGCGCCTGCATGAATCATTGCCCGGTCTACACCCGCGTCGGTGGTCACACCTATGGCGAGGTGTACCCGGGACCGATCGGCAAAATCATCACCCCGCACATGGTCGGTCTGGCGAAAGTCCCGGATCACCCGAGCGCCTCGTCGCTGTGCGGTGCCTGCGGTGAAGTGTGCCCGGTGAAAATTCCGATCCCTGCCCTGCTGCGGCGTCTGCGCGAAGAAAACGTCAAAGCCCCGGACAGTCCGCATCAAGTGATGCGCGGCCAGGGCAGCAAATATTCGCGCAAGGAACGCTTCATCTGGAACGCCTGGGCGAAACTCAACAGCTCGCCGACGCTGTACCGGTTGTTTGGTTTCTTCGCCACGCGCCTGCGCGCCCTGACCCCGAGCAATGTCGGCCCGTGGACGCAAAACCACAGCGCACCGAAACCCGCCGCCCGCTCACTGCACGACATGGCCCGCGAACATCTGGCCAAACAGGGAGACCGCTGATGAGCGCCAAGCAAAATATCCTCGCCAAGCTACGGAAAAGTCTGACCGGCGCCACACCGATTGCCGACGACTTCGACGTCGATCTGGTGACGCAGCCATACACCTACAGCGCCGAGCAACGTATCCCGCAACTGCGCAAACTGATGGAAGCGGTGCACACCGAAATCCATCTGACTACCGGCGCAGACTGGCCGGCGCTGCTCGCGCAATTACTGCGTGACCGTCAGCTGCCGAGCCTGCTGATTGCACCGACGACGCCTCACGGGCAGCGCATCTCACAACACTGGGCGAACAACCCTGATCTGCCGACGCTGAAGTCCTACAACCGCCCGATGGAAGAGTGGAAAGCCGAGCTGTTCAACGACACCCCGGCCAGCCTCACTGGCACCCTCGGCGCCATCGCCGCGACCGGCAGCCTGATCCTCTGGCCAACCCGTGAAGAGCCGCGACTGATGAGCCTGGTGCCGCCGGTGCATTTCGCCCTGCTCAAGGCCAGCGAAATCCGCGACAACTTCTATCAAGTGCAACAGGAATTCGAGTGGGCCCAAGGCATGCCGACCAACGCACTGCTGGTGTCCGGCCCGTCGAAAACTGCCGACATCGAGCAAGTGCTGGCTTATGGCGCCCACGGCCCGAAAGATCTGGTGGTACTGATCCTGGAGGACCAATGACGCTTCCGGTGAATTTCCTGCGTGATGCGCAGCAACTGATTCCTGCGGATCGCCGTTTCGACGATCCGCTGTCGACCTTGGCCTTCGGCACCGACGCCAGTTTTTATCGGCTGATTCCCAAACTGGTGATCCGCGTCGAGTCCGAAGACGAAGTGGTGGCGCTGTTGAAACTGGCCCAGCGCGATCAGGTCCCGGTGACCTTCCGCGCCGCCGGCACCAGTTTGTCCGGGCAAGCGATCAGCAATTCGGTGCTGATTGTGCTGGGGGATAACTGGAACGCTCGTGAGATTCGCGATCAGGGCCTGCAAATCCGCCTGCAGCCGGGCGTGATTGGCGCGCAGGCCAACGCGTGGCTGGCCCCGTTCGGGCGCAAGATCGGCCCGGATCCGGCGTCGATCAACGCCTGCAAAATCGGCGGCATCGTCGCCAACAACGCCAGCGGCATGTGTTGCGGCACCGCGCAAAATACCTATCACACACTCGCCGGAATTCGTCTGGTACTGGCCGACGGCAGCCGTCTCGACACCGAAGACGCCGCCAGCGTCGCCGCGTTTCGCGAAAGCCACAGCGATATGCTGGAGCGCTTGGCGACGTTGGGCCGCGAGACCCGCACCAATGCCGAACTGGCGGCGAGAATTCGCCACAAATACCGTCTGAAAAATACCACCGGCCTGTCACTCAACGCCCTGGTGGATTTCGACGAGCCTGTGGATATCTTGAGCCACCTGCTGGTCGGCTCCGAAGGTACCCTAGGCTTCATCAGTGCGGTGACTTACGACACGGTGATCGACCACCCGAACAAGGCCTCGGCGCTGATCGTGTTCCCGGATGTGGAAACCTGCTGCAACGCGGTCACGGTGCTGAAAAACCAACCGGTGTCAGCGGTGGAACTGCTGGACCGACGCAGCCTGCGCTCGGTGCAGGACAAACCGGGCATGTCGGATTTCGTACAACACCTGTCGAACAATGCCTGCGCGCTGCTGATCGAATCCCGCGCCGCCTCTTCCACGTTGCTGCAGGAACAACTTGCGCAGATCATGGCTTCGCTGACCCGTTTCCCGGTGGAAAAACAGGTCGATTTCACCGAAGACCCGGCCGAGAACGCCAAGCTCTGGGCCATCCGCAAGGACACCTTCCCCGCCGTCGGCGCCGTGCGTAAAACCGGTACCACGGTGATCATCGAAGACGTGACCTTCCCGGTCGAGCAACTGGCGATCGGCGTCAATCGCCTGATCGCGCTGTTCGACAAACATGCCTACGACGAAGCGATCCTTTTCGGACACGCGCTGGAGGGCAATCTGCACTTCGTCTTCACCCAAGGCTTCAACAGTCCGGAAGAAGTCGCACGCTATCAAGCGTTCATGGACGACGTCGCGCAACTGGTGGCGGTGGAGTTCGGCGGTTCGCTGAAGGCTGAACACGGCACCGGGCGCAACATGGCGCCGTTCGTTGAGCTGGAATGGGGCAGCGATGCGTATCAGTTGATGTGGCAGCTTAAACGCCTGCTCGACCCTAACGGCATCCTCAACCCGGACGTGGTGCTCAGCGAGGATCCGCAGATCCACCTCAAGCACCTCAAGCCGCTGCCAGCGGCGGACGAGATTGTCGATAAATGCATTGAGTGCGGCTTCTGCGAACCGGTCTGCCCGTCGAAAGGCCTGACCCTCAGCCCCCGCCAGCGCATCGTAATCTGGCGTGACATTCAAGCGAAGAAGCGCGCCGGCGTTGACACCACCGAGCTGGAAAAGGCCTATGAGTACCAAGGCATCGAGACCTGCGCCGCGACCGGTTTGTGCGCTCAGCGTTGCCCTGTGGGCATCAATACCGGCGAACTGGTGAAAAAGCTTCGCGGCCGACACGCGACGCATCAGAAAACCGCTGACTGGATCGAAGGAAATTTCGCCAAGACTCTGCAAGGCGCACGTTTCACCCTGCATGTGGCCAACGGCGCACGGATGCTGCTTGGCGCACCGCGTCTGGCGAAGCTGTCGGCCACCCTGACGCGCTTGTCCAAAGGCCAGGTGCCGCTGTGGACCAACGCGATGCCGCAACCGGAAAAAGCCATTCGCTTCAACCCGAGTGTGTCGGATGAGCGCCCGCGGGTGGTGTATCTGGCGGCGTGCGTATCGCGGGTGATGGGCCCGGCAGCCGGCGACAAGGAGCAAATGTCGCTGTACGACAAAACCCGTGGCCTGCTGGAAAAGGCCGGTTACCAAGTGGTGTTCCCGGACAATCAGGACAACCTCTGCTGCGGTCAGCCGTTTGCCTCCAAGGGCTACGCCGAGCAGGCCGAACACAAACGCCAAGAACTGATCAGCGCCCTCCTCCATGCCAGTCGTGGCGGGCTCGATCCGATCTATTGCGACACCAGCCCGTGCACCTTGCGCCTGGTGCAGGACGTGGGAAATGTTCGCCTGGATCTGTACGACCCGGTGCGCTTCATTCGTACGCACCTTCTCGATCGACTGGAGTTCACCCCGCAAGAGGCACCGATTGCGGTTCACGTGACCTGCAGCACCCAGCATCTGGGCGAGAGCCAGGCGCTGATCGATCTGGCGCGCAAATGCAGCAAAAACGTGGTGATTCCTGAAGGCATCCATTGTTGCGGGTTTGCCGGCGACAAGGGCTTCACCACCCCGGAGTTGAACAGCCATTCACTGCGCACCCTCAAGGACGCGGTGCAGCATTGCAGCGAGGGGATTTCCACCAGTCGCACCTGTGAAATCGGCCTGACGCAACACGGCGGCATCGACTATCACGGACTGGTCTATCTGGTGGATCGGGTGACCCAAACCAAGGCCTGCTGAAGAAAAATAGAACCCTTGCGTGCGACCGTAGTCCACAGAACAGGCCCCGGAAAACGGGGCTTTTCCTCCCATCGGTTGCCCGTCCTGACGGCCAGCGCAGTCTGGATCCCTCAGTTCAAGGAGATACACATGAAACGTTCTGTACTGTTAGGTCTGTTCGTTACTGCCTCGATGATGGCCTCCACCTCGTTCGCCGCCGACAAACCCGCCGACCTGTGCGATGCCAATATCCAGACCATCAACAATGCCAAAGGGCAGTTGTCAGCGAACCCGGAACTCAGTCAGCGTGCTGAAGCCAGTGTTAGCAAGGCACAGGCGCTGAAAGCCCAGGGCAAGATTGATGACTGCGTAGCGGAAACCTCGCAAACCATCATAGAACTGCGTAAATCCACCGGCACCAACAACTGATTCAAGGCCTCGGCCAACCTTCGGGTTGGCCTTGCCGGCCGTTTGGCGTACACTGCGCAGGCTTGTTGCCTCACCTGATGTACGAGGCAATGAGTTCGGGGCCGATTAGGATTCGACGCCGGTGACGAAACTTTAGGTGCATGCCGACTTGGTAACAGAAGTCGTAAATCCACTGTTGCAACTTCTTATAGTTGCCAATGACGACCAATACGGTGCTGCTCTCGCTGCTTAATTGCAGCTGACATGCACTCCTGGTGCCTTCGGGCCCAGCAATCATCAGGGGATGTCTGTAAACCCGAAATGATTGTCATATAGAACAGAATCGCCGTGCAGTACGTTGTGGACGAAGCGGCTAAAACTTACACAACTCGCCCAAAGCACCCTGCCCGTCGGGTCGCTGAGGGTTAACTTAATAGACACGGCTACGCATGTAGTACCGACAGCGGAGCACTGGCGGACGGGGGTTCAAATCCCCCCGGCTCCACCACTTCATCATCTAAAGACGTCCACGGACGTCTTTTTTTGTGCCTGAAATCCAGTAAATACGGGGGGTTCAGCGCTTCTGTGGGCTTTTGAGGATTTCTGAGTTCCAGGCGCTTTGGTATCCCAGGTGGTATCCCGGACTGCCAAATGCTATTTTCAGGATACCAAAACGGTGCTGGAGGTAGCCCCATGCCTACTAACGCAACCCGCCTCTCCGATCGCCAGCTCAAGGCAGTCAAGGCAACTGGTAAAGACTTCGTCCTCAGCGACGGTGACGGCCTGCAGCTTCGAGTACGCGCCAGCGGCTCGATGATGTGGAATTTCAATTACCGCGAGCCGTTGACCAGAAGCCGTCTAAATATGGCGCTCGGTCCATACCCCGACCTCTCGCTAGCCAACGCCCGGAAGAAAGCAGCAGAGGCGCGTGAGCTGCTCGCTTTGGGCATTGATCCCAAAACCCAGCGTGATGAGGTAAGGCAAGCCAAACTTGCTGAGACTGAACACACGTTCGAGAAGGTGGCCACCGCCTGGTTCGAGCTGAAGAAAGACTCCGTAACCAAAGCCTACGCCGAAGATATTTGGAGATCGCTGACGCTTCATGTTTTCCCAAGTATGAAAACAACGCCGCTCTCTCAAATCACTGCTCCGATGGTTATCAAGATCCTTCGCCCAATCGAGGCCAAAGGGAGCCTCGAAACCGTGAAACGATTGAGCCAACGACTCAACGAGATCATGACCTACGGGGTCAACTCTGGGCTGATATTTGCGAACCCCCTCAATGGAATTCGGGCGGTGTTCAAGAAACCCAAGAAAGAGAACATGGCTGCGCTACCACCTGAGGAGCTTCCCGAGCTCATGATGGAAATCGCGAACGCCAGCATCAAGCGCACCACCCGCTGCCTGATCGAATGGCAACTGCACACGATGACCCGCCCTGCCGAAGCAGCCACCGCGCGATGGGCAGATATCGACTTCGACAAGCGCATTTGGACCATTCCGCCAGAGCGCATGAAAAAGCGTCGGCCGCACACAATCCCTCTTACCGATCAGGCACTGTTGTTACTGGAGACGCTCAAGCAACTCAGTGGTAACAGAGAGTACGTGTTCCCCTCAGATAGAAATCCCCGCACCCATGCCAATAGCCAGACCGCCAACATGGCGTTAAAGCGCATGGGCTTTCAGGACCGTCTAGTCAGCCACGGCTTGCGCTCGATGGCGAGCACCATCCTGAATGAGCATGGCTGGGATCCGGAGCTGATCGAGGTCGCACTGGCGCATGTCGACAAGGACGAAGTTCGTAGCGCCTACAACCGGACGGATTACATCGAACGCCGGCGTCCGATGATGGCTTGGTGGAGTGAACATATCCAGAAGGCGGCCACCGGCAGCCTGTCGGCATCGGCTATCAATCAAACCAGAGATCGCAACGTCGTACCGATTCGCTGAACTTCCAAAAGGTACGCGCCACCGGCTACGATCCGCGTCTTGTAGTAGGGCGAAAGGAGTGACGACAGTTGCCAGATCTCTGGTATGCCTGCGCTTTTTCAGCCAAGCCCCTGAGTATGGGAAGGCTCCGCATTCCCATACTCAGGGGCTCACGCTTAAAGGTCTATCAGGCAACCACGACTTTTGCTTTTCTGCGGCGGATCAACCCTGCTGTTAAGTCGTAGTAGTAGACGGTAGATGGAGCTGAGCATCGCAGGTAGTGCTCAAGAAACCATCTCACGTGCTTTTCTCTCCAGGACCAAGGAGTCGCGCAACCCCAACGCTCGCGAATCACCTCGTGCATCCTTTCTGCTTGCCTGATGTGCCGCTGCTGCGTGGCATGTGCACCTTTGAGCACGGGGCGCAGAAACAACGCTATGTCGAACTCGGCCATCATTGCCGACCTCCGATGTAGGCACTCACCACATCGATGCGGTTATGTCCCAACTCGTGGCTGATCTGCATACGGGCTCGCTGATCGAGTGCTCGATCCTCTTGATGAACACGACCACCATTAACGGGTGCGGGGAAGCCCGTCAGTTGTTCATAGCGCTCACAGGCGTAAGCTGCCCGCAGCTCATGAAAGCCTTTCAATCCATGTTCATGCAGGAGGTCCCGGGCCGGTCGCACAACTGATTGCATAAACTCTTTGTAGCTCTCGTTTGGAGCCAACAGGTTCCGACTGCCATCGGGTGAGGTCGCGCTGGCCCAATCTAGGGCATCGCGAGCTTGATCCGTTACCGTAATCCAGCGCGGTGCCGAGGCCCCTGATCGACCACCTTTGGTGCCATCCTGGATGTTGATCTTGCCCAGTTGCCGAATTTCACGTTGCAGTCGGGGCAGATCGGCCAAGATCGCTTCGCGCAGGCGCATACCAGTCTCACGGGCGAGGAGCACAATGGCACTCACCCTCGATTGCTGACGATCTGACAGCGCCCGTGCGATCAACTTGACCTGCGCACGGTCTTGGCCATGCGGAGCCTCACTACGCACGCTTGAGCGCTGCAAGCCCAGCGCCTTACTCGGACTCGGGATTTCGACGTACTGATCACCGCGCAGCGCGGCCATCGTTCGGTTTACGCTGGACAGTCGGTTCTGCGCGGTGGCAATGCCGACGTTGCCCTGATCAACCTGCTCCCGCACGTGGATGGCGTACCGTATGAGGATCTCGCGGTCTATCTGGCGCGCGTCGTTGACCCTCGGTCCTTCATCGGATCGACACCAATGCACGAACGCCTGCCAGCGATCACTATGAGCTTTGACGGAAGCAAAATGGCCGTCGCCAAACAGGTCTTTCAGTGCTTGCGGTCCAGCATAGCTAAGCTGGCGACCGAAGCCGAAATTGCGCCCCGCTCGCTTACCGATCCGAGCCATTTTTCTGTTCCTGATCGACTGCCGCGAGATCATGCAAAAGGGCTCGCCAGTGCGCACTTACAATCGCGAACTGAGCCCAATCAGTCGGACGAAAACACAGCGTGTTGTCGGTGACGTAAAGATGCGCCCCCTCCTCTTTCAACCATTGAATAATGGCTGTCGTAGAGGCGATAGCTTTATGGGTGGTGGCGACACTGGCGACAGCGGCGACAACCCTCGTCCTGCTTGGTTTTGAGCGTGGCGACAAAGTGGCGACAGTAGCGGCGACAAATCGCGCTTTGGGCTCCTTTTGACGCTGAGCCAGATGGTTGCGCAGCGCTTCATCAAGATTAAACATGGCGCACCTCGAAGGTGTGGCCGTCAGTGATGAGCCACTGATGATCAATCAATTCGACCAACAGCTTGGCGGTATGACGACTGCTCTTACGGGCAAAGCGGGGACCGTTGCGATTCAATTCACGAATACTGAAACGCTTCCAATCTTTGACCTGTAGCCATCGCAGCAACCGGTCCGCCTCTTCCTTTACCCGACACACTGGCTCCTGCTCAGTCAGGCGCTGGATCTCGGTGAGGTAGTAGCCGACTAAAGCGGAGGCCCGTTGGATATGGTCGACCTCCACGACGCTGCTCTCCTCCACAACTGCAAGAATGCCGGCGACGCGCAGCAGGTTATCGGCGGCCTTTGATCCGCTGGGCCGTACGCTGGCCAGCTCGCCAAACTCCCCCAGCTGAGCTTCGATAGCATCATGCAAATCAATCCAGCGACGGCGGGCTAACGGACTCAGTGTCAACGGTGATAGCCGCAAGGCACCGTCAGCGGAAAGTGACCAAGGCTGATGAAACAGGGCCGAAAGACGGTAGTGATATCGCTTTAGGGCGGGGTCTTTGGACAAGTCGACAGACTGGTAACTGCGTTGTCCGGCCAGGCTGGTGGGCCAGGTGATGAGGCAGCGACCGAGAATGCCTTGCCCCTGCAGCAATGGGTCACTGAGTAACTGCATGGCTAGATACGGTTGCAGCATCAGGTGCAGGCTTAAGCGTCGATCGTAAGCTCGCAAGCTTTCACCCGCCATAGACCGCGCGCGATCTATCGGACTGCCGTCCCAGAGTGACGACAAGGTCGTAACCGCTTTCAAACGGTTATCTCGACTCATGGTGCTGCTGCCGAGGAATTGTCCCCCTTCATCGCAGAACAACCCCATGCTCGGCAGGTCATGGCAGAGCCCCTTGATCAGGGCCTCGATCGTCGGGTCTGTGGTGATCAGCCGAGGGGCCGAAGGCTCCGCTTCGAACGGTACGCTGTTTGTGGGGGCGGGATCGGCAGGATTGATACGCTGCGCTTGTCGCTGTGCGGCACGGTGCCGAAAGAGCTGCTCACGATAGTGTTGCCACTGTTCACGCTCCCATTGGCGCGCTGGCAGCAGTGCGGATCGGTCTGCCGCGGTCTTGCGATCACCGGACGCAGCCACCGTGATCAGGTACAACGACAGGGGATAATGTCTCCCGTCGAGTTGTAAGCCCGCATGACCTTGAGTGGCCAGCGCCGAGGCGGCCAACACCGATTGCGCGGCCAGTGCCTGAGGCACGCCGATGACCTCGGCTATGCGTTCGACTGCTGGCCCAAGAATTCCACCCAGTGCCTGGACTGGATAAGGCTCGGCCACGGGATTCGACTCAATCAGGGGTCGAGACGGTCGTGATAGTTCAAGCTTCGGATCTAACTGCTGCATGGGTCCTCTCCTCGGTGATTGCTGGTTGTCCTCACGTAGTCCCGCCACGGCTGTTGAGTGTTATCAGGGATCAAGGCCCCTGCGGCCTGCGAGGTGTTCACTGACGCGGAACGCACGGCTCCTTACGACCGGGAGCGAGGGCATAAACCCATGAATCTGGCCTCCTTAGACGCATCCGAAGATGCGGGCGGGTGGAGGCTGCGCCGACTGACGAGTTCGGCACCTGGAGATCCTGGGCAGGAGAAGGCAAAGACATGGACACCTGGGGCATGCCTGACTGTCAGTCAGGTGCAGCCTTTCCATAGGCTGCGGCACCGGTGTCTGTGTCGTTGCTGATGGCGACGAATCGGATTTGTCAGTCCGATTGTCACGAAGAGAGTTGCGGCAATGCCTTGTTCGACGTGGCCTGCAGCAGTGGTACGAGCGCCCGTCTCTTTCCAGGATAAAGAGACGGGCGCAGTCTGGCGCAGCGAAGTGTGCTGAAAGGTGAGGTTGCTGCAACGCAGCGAGGTAGGTCCATCGTCTGCCGCAGTAGGCAGATTGGTCGAGTAGGCATCCATCACTCTTGGGAGTGACCGTGCGAGCCGCCGGACGCTAATCGCACTTGGGGAAGAACCACCACGCGAGTGGCGTAGCCTTAAAGGTTCTGGCTACCTGGGCAGGTGCTGTCAACGACAGCGATCCGTGCGCCAATTGTTATACCCACTCGAAAAGGCGGTCAAGCGGCACCGCCAATGCGCTGAGAAAGTGGCGACTGTCGCCACTTCTGTCGCCATGCTCCAGACCACGTTATACGCGCGTTGTCGCCACTGTCGCCGCTGTCGCCATACCTATATCCATGCCCAACGAAAGGATCCGCTTTGACACTGAAATGGCCCTGCGCCCGATACAGATCACGAGCAATTACTGACGGGTAAAAGAAGGCTGGCGCTGATCAAATTTGAAATGAAAGAGGGGAACGCGGTGGCTGCGAGGAAAAGCGAGTGAACCCTCCGATCGGCGCGATCAAAGATCGCTTAATCGGAGGGTTTGGCGGGAAAAGCAAAGTCTCAAACGTCAATTACAAACTCAGGCATCGATGCTGGTTGACTGGGAAGTGACTGCATCACGTCGCATGATCAGCGTTTGCTGCAATCGCAGCAGAAAACCTGCTTCAAATGCTTCTTGGGGGTCACCTGGACGATGATGCTTTCGGTTTTGCGCCAGTGCCCACCACAGCGGCAATGATGAACCATCGAGCCAGGTCTCAGCGCACCGAACGCCGTCCTCAATCATCGGGCGGAATTCATTGCCCCATGGTGTTCGAAGACCAGGACAGCCTTCAGCTGAAGGGACAGAGACGTACTCACCAACCTGTTGATGAACGCGCTGAGCTGGGATACCGGACAAACATCGAAACGCCTTGTCGAACAATACAGCCGCGTCATCCAACAGCTCTACCGCCAGCTCAACATCCTGTGGAAAATGAAGCAGGACGCTCTGTGCTCCATTAAGCCGAAGTATTGCAGCCTGCCGTAGTTTAATCGCTGCATCTTCAGGGGTAAGCGATGAAGTATCGATGCTGTTGGGTTTGGGTAGGCCAATGAGAAGCGAAAGATCAAACATCGCGGAATCCTCCGAGATATTGTGCAGCTTGAATCATTTGGCCAGGGTGGCGCACGAGCTTAAAAGGGGGACAGGTCATTTTCCTTATCTCCTCGGACAGTTAAGGAGCCGTCCACCCAGCCGTTCTGACACGAAATGGGTGGCGGACCGTACGGGGGTCAGAAACCGGCGTCCGAGGGAACCGGCCAGGCCGAAGCCTGCCCCGCACGGACCGCCATAGAAAAGCAGCAGCTAAGCCTATGTAAGCACTTAATAGCTGGCTATGGCGCTATGCGCCTCGAACAATTCAGGTTCTGACACCCGGCCACGGGATTGACCGTGACGGGACAAAGCGTAAATGTGAAGCAGTGACAACACAAGCATGCAGTATCAATAAGCTATACATCGAATGAAGCTGCCAGCCAGATGATGACGCTCGACGGTGACTGGTGGCCCTCCACCGCTTCAGGTCTGACCTAGCGACGAATAATGCAGAGTCCGACCACGCTGATAGAATCGGCATGGTTGTACATAACGCCCTTCTGAGAAATGTTATGAATACAGAATTGACGGAAGAAGAGATGCGCCGGGCGCTATTCGGTGATTCTCAGTCCCCTGCGCCAGCATTTAACACACACGTGCAAGACACCGTCTCGGATGTCGTGATGGTACAACCGGTAAACGCAGCGAAGAAAAAGAAAGTCTCAAAAGGCTTCACGCCCAGGCTGAGAGTCACGCTGCGGGTGGGAAATGAATTTGAAGGCAAAATGCACGAGATGGTGCATGAGGCCGATACGCTGAGCTCAATAGTTGCGGAGCAAGAAGCTACAAAGACGGCCAGAAAAAAATTCAGGTTTGTGGAAGTTGTATCGGTCAAGTCGATGTAAGCGCCCCCTCTAACTTGGCACTAAATCGCTTTCTGTTACCGCGGGTCACCCGACCGACCAGTTCGTGTCGATTGAGGCCTTAAACCTCAGTTACGCTAATCATATCGCAGGCTGGATTTAACACTGACGCTCCATCCAAAGTCTTGATACTTAACTGACCGCCAGCTCCCCGCAGCCGAGGGTAGCGACGGGCAGAAACCGGCCAATAGCTGCCATCCACGAGCGTCTGCTTTCAGCTGTGGATTCAACCGGTCAACGCTACAGATGAGAGGCGAAAGACTGTCCGGCAGCGTTTCGAAGTTGCCACACTTATGGCGAAACTGGATGATGTAGTGTCAAGTCGCCATCTCGGAGTGAGGCAGCCCCTATGAGCAAAACGAACAACATCTCCATCGGATCGATGCACAACTCACAAGTGCAACAAGATGCTCAGCACTCAAGTCAGCATATCGACCAGAGTGTTCAGCACCTTGATCTGAACGCCTTCTTGGAGGCCTTCGCTCAAGACATTTCGAAGATCAACGATCAGGTAGTCGCGGCGGGGCTGCGATCAGACGTCGACACAATTAGGGTGCAGAACAGCTCGCCGGCTCCGAAGAAGGGCATCATAAAGGAGTGCTTGGGCTCGATCAGAACCGTCTTGGAAGGCGCTGCCGGCAACGTACTCGCCTCATACCTACCGGCAGTAATCACCTTCATGGGAGCGCTCTGACTCCATGGACAGCCTGGTATTGGACCTACAGAGTGACGTGCTTGATCGGACAATTCACCTTCCAGATTTGTTGCGTAAGGCTTTGCTCGTGTCCAGAAAGCTCAAGATCAAGGACATCGAGGAATGGCTCAATGACGAACTGAACGGATACGAAACACGCTCGGTACCCAGCTACCGGATCGTGACGGGCGAACTGAAGGCTTTCAATCCGTACAGGGGGTGGATTCCTGTCGACATGGGCGGCGAGCTACATGCATCTATGTGTGAACACCTTGCACGCGACTCAGTGAGCCAAATTATTGATCTGGTGGAACGTACAGATACCGGAACAGTGATGGTGAAATTTCCTGCTGATCTAAACACGGCGTTCAGAAATCTCATGAGGACAGATTTTGAGCCGGCCCTGCACGTGCCAGTACACCAACTGGTTCGCATTCTGGACGTAACGAAAACCAAGATCATGGACTTTGCCCTGGATCTTGAAGCGCGAGGGATACTTGGCGAGGGAATCCGCTTCAGCAAGACCGAGGAACAGCTTGCGCAGTCGATCACACACAATACGATCCACATCGAGAGAATGGAAAACTCTCAATTGCAGCAAGCCACAGAGGGATCAGGACAGATCAGAACTAGGCAATAAGTGGTGACTGTTCGCGGTTGTCCCTTCTTGGCAGCTACTGCGATGCGTCTCTCTTTCTACGGGTTCTCGATCACACCGGAGTGGTTCGTTAGGAATCGAACAGCGGATATCTGACACACCCTGGATAGGGCTGTCCCAGGACAGATTAATGAGGATGAAGCGCCACGATGGAAGGCATCAAAAAAGATAACCACTATGTTCCCCAGGCATACCTGAGGCAATGGTTGATCAATGGTAAAATCCTCACTTACAGGCTCCTAGTGCCGCATGAGAAGTGCGAGCATTGGAAGCCTCACTCTCCCAAAGGTATTGCAAAACACCAGCACCTTTATACCTATTTCTCGGGCTCTAAAGACAGCGATGAGATTGAGCGCTGGCTTGATCGTGAATTTGAGCAGCCTGCATTGGTGTCGATAGCTAAGGTAGTGAATGAGACTCAATTGAGTGTCAAGGATTGGAATAATTTGTTTCGCTTCGCCGTAGCGCAATCGATTAGGACGCCTACAGGCATGCAGAGCTTCATGAAGCGCCAGAACGAAACGCTCGAGGCTCTTTTGTCTGAGTCGATGGAGGAGTCAATTGCCAAAGTTGAAGCAGCTTTGGCTTCTGGTATCAAACTTGAACCCGCATCAGCTGTAGACCCATACAGCAAGCTGCCCCTTAAGCTCCGTCGCGTGAAAGATGAAGATGGCTCAGAAGGTATCGAAGCACGGGTACTGAACGGGCGGAAGTTTTGGATTTGGCAACTCGAACACATCCTCAAAAACACAATCCATCGTATGCCAACTCATCGATGGACCATCCTGCACGCCCCCACTGGAGTCACTTGGCCAACAACAGATAATCCGTTCACAAGGCTGGGAGTGGGGGCGAGCGGAGAGCTGAGCCTTGAAGGCGGCTGGGGGGTACAAGGAACAAGACTTTTCCTTCCTCTAAGCCCGAAGCACCTCCTATTTGCATGTGTCGGCCAGCGCCCCCCTCCGCGAGGCAGTACGGTAAGCCTCTCCGACGCGGCATTTTTTCGTACGATGATCATCAATGGCGCCAGCCGCTACATATTTGCGACGGATACACGGGATATCGTTGAGTTCAGGCCACGCACCGTCTCGCGTGAGCTATTTGCTGCAGAGGCTAAGCTGTGGGCGGATTGGCATGCAAGCCAATCAGAAGAGGAAGCACAGTACCCTAACCTTTAACCTATCTTGCCCCCGAGGCGATTGATAGAGGGGAGTGAGTTGCCGTGTATGGTCGCAGGATTACCCTTCGCCAATAGCAGCTATGGGTCGTGATTGCGGCCCTTCGTGACAGGCAGCAATCGGCCAAAAGCGGACGCTTACACGCTATCGCCATCGGCCAGACGCGGACGCGGACGCGGACGCTCGTAGGCAACGCTGAAGGCCAATATTTCCCCTCTGCAACACCAGAAAAAAAGGCCAAATCGCCCCATCGCATGATTTGAAAGTCGGAGGCTCCTCATACAAAACGCAGGCGTGAAGCTTAAACGGGCATTACCTAACCATATTTAATTTAGACCAGTACTGTGACTCGCAAATCGGTTACAGTTTCTTTGACAGCACATCGAAGTTGGCGGCTAGCAAGAACAAATTATGGAAGGGTCATATCGTCTATGGATCAGTCTTTCTCAATAAAAAATCTTAATGAGCTGCTCAAAAACGATAGAGAAAAAGGTGGGGATCTTGAAGAGCGATATATTCCTGCTGCCTTCGATATAAGAGTAAAACTATATGAGTTAAACAAGCTTAAATCATTTTCTAGGTACCGATTCCGTACTGGAAAAATAACGCCCGCTTTCTTTGAACGACGTATGTCACGTCTGACTATGGTTATAGATAAGCGTAAGATTCAGCACGGTCGCTTAATTGATCTTGAGCTTGAGAAAGTCTCTAAGATAGTCAGTGGTAAAGAGTTTCGAATAAATGTCGCTCTCCTACCCATCCTTGTTGGCGGAAAAAAAGTATACGGCGTTGGGAATACTTTAGATCAAGTTCTGGCAATTAGGTTTGTTCAGAGAGCGCTGAAGGTTTTGTACGAGCTCCGCATGCCGTCCCGCGACATACTAGTTAGCCAAATAAAATCGCTGGCTTTAGACGGCGTACCCAAGTACATAATAAGGTCGGATGTAGAATCGTTTTATGAGTCTGTAAGACACAAGGAACTACTAGATGGCATTCACCAAGCCCCAGAGCTATCGGTACTGATAAAAAGAATTTTAACGCGACTCATGAAAGATTATTTGGTCGTTTCTGGGGACGAAAGCGGATTGCCGCGCGGAATAGGAATAAGTGCATACCTATCTGAAATATATCTGTCGAGTATTGATGCCGAAATTAGACGGCAAGATGACTTATTTTATTACGCCAGATATGTTGATGATATGGTTCTTATGTACTCCCCGCAGAGAAAGGAGCTTGCAGCGAAGTATTTAGAAACGCTCAGCGAAATATTGCGCGGAAAAGGACTGAGATTTAATGACAAAACGAAACCCATTGACTTGCTCAGTGAGTTCAAAGGTAAGTTTGATTACCTTGGTTATACATTTGATGTATCTAGTAGTTCCCCCGGCGTCCAACTGAGCCAGAGGAAAATAAATAAATATAAATCGCGCGTTGATAAGGCTTTCTCGGATTACAACTCCAAGTTTACATTCATTCCAGAGAAGTCTGAAGACGAATTGATGCTCAGATGTCTTTTCTTAACTGGGAACATGCGGCTGTTCAATAGGAAAAGCAATGCTTTCATCGGGGTGTATTTTAGCAATAAACATATAACTGATACCAAGCAGCTTTCCGGGCTGGACCACTACTTTCGCAATAAAATTAAAAGCGTCGCTAGTCCGTCATTGGTAAGAAAGCTCTCCAAGCTATCTTTTGAAAAAGGCTTCAAAGAGAAATTATTCAGAAATTTTGACTCCAAGGAGCTTTCAGAACTTTCGCGAGGCTGGAAGCATGTCTAAAAAGAAAGCATTATCTATAAATTTTCCTATAGAGCGTGTGGTATTGTCTGACGTGCTTCCATACGAAGTACCAATAGTCTTTTCGAATAGGTACTTTTATAGATTCCTATGTGAACATAGTGTTAAATTTAACGACAACAGAATTTCATGGAGGTTTAGGGATGATGTACTAGATAATCTTGTGAAGATGGCTTTAGGCGTTCATCCTGATAAAGTTGTAAGCCATATCGTAGATAATAACAAATCTGTATCCATAATCGACCTAGATAAATCAGACATCGTTCATACCGTTCCTTTCCTATTCTCGACTACACATAAGCAGGATCAATTGCGCCAGTTGTCGCTAATGCATCCTAAGGCCCAGTTGCTTGTGGTAGATTTCTACGATCAATTTAAAGATCTGATGATTTATTATACTGGCCGAAGTGAATTTAGCTTGCGTTCACCAAGACGAGTTGCTGGGTGTACTTATATTGATTTTCGCTCACAAATTGAGCGGCAAGATAGATCTGATGCTTTGGTTGAAGTGGATGGAGAGAACTATGAGAACTTGAAATCCTTTTTTGTATACGAACGATTTAGTAATGTTTTTAAGTTTTATGAGTCAAGAGAACATCTTCGAAGTGAGCGCGATTTTAGAAGCCTAACTAAGTTCGATGTTTCAGGGTGTTTTGATAGTGTCTATACTCACTCGCTAGCATGGGCGGTATACGGAAAAGATTTTGCAAAACAAAACCTCAAAGCTATCTTAGGTTCATTTGCAGGTAAGTTTGACTCACTCATGCAGAGATTGAACCATAATGAGACCAACGGAATACTAATAGGTCCAGAGGTTTCGAGAATTTTCGCGGAAATAATTCTTCAAGCTGTTGATGTTGAAATTTCGGGCAAGCTACTTAAAAAGGGATATGTGCATAATTCAGACTTCAAGATCTATCGCTACGTAGATGATTATTTTGTCTTCTATAATAGTGATGAAGTATGCCACCAAATAAAGATGACGCTTCAAGAAAGTCTAAAGCTATATAAGTTGTCCTTAAACAAAGGGAAGGAAGAAACTCTGGCGCGCCCTATAATTACGCCGATATCTATCGCAAAAAAACGTATTTCTGATCTTTTTGATCGTGAGCTAGCCTATGAATTCGCTTCGGAAGTTAAGGATGGGGAAACACTGCCAAGGGGGAAGATTTACATAGGCGGCTCTTCACTTATAACTGACTTTAAATCTATCCTTGCGATTTCTGGTGTGAGCTATGGTGAAATTCTTAACTACTCACTTTCTGTAGTCGAGCGCAAAGTAGGCTCTTTGATTGATTCTTACAAAAAAATAGAAAAGGTCAGTGGTACCGACAAGAGTTTTTCAAAGTCAATGGAAGCTATTCTAGGTTTTGTGTTCTTTATCTATGCTGTATCGCCAAAGGTCAACACAACCATTAAGCTTTGTCGAATATGCCAGCGTGTTCTTTCTTTCTATAAATCTGATGCTATAGGGCTAAGCTATGAGGCATTAATCTCGCAAGTGATATACGAGAGATGTCGAAGTGTTATGAGTCACAATTCAGATGGCAAAAGTGCGAAGATTGAAGTTATGTATCTTCTGGTTTTAATGCGCCAGCTTGGTAAAAACTACCGCATAGATGAAAAAGTGCTTGGGTATAGCTTCGGTTTTGAATTTTTAGATGGGCGCTACCAAGTAAAATCCGGTCTAAATTACTTCTCGATAGTTACTCTTCTTTTTTATATAGAGAACAAAGCCCGATATTCATTGCTGAAAGCTGCTTTAGAAAAACATATCTTGGATAGATTCAGGCTGAAGCAGGATTCTTTGGTCGGGGATTCTGAAATGATACATTTGGCTTTAGACACTATCGCATGCCCCTTCGTGAGTAACGAGACCAAGGTTAGAATTTTGTCGTTGTACGGTTTGCCTGCGAACAACCTGCTGAGAATTCAGAAGTATAGTGAATATTGGTTCACCAAATGGGGAGAGTTCGACTTTTCTAAGGAGCTAGACGCTAAGGTCAGTCAGGAAGTATATTGAGGAGGATGCATCACGCACATAGAAGACCGTTTGCGGTCGCACACACCAGCATCATGGCCCGGTTGTTCTATGCACGAAAACCTGGCCTCGTCGAATCCTCGTGAGTTCTGCGGTCTTGACTCCTTCACTTTCCTCATAGCTTTAGGCCTGCGAGGGGAGTGAAGGATGCTTGATTATCTGAGCGTTTCAATACGCTATGCAAAGCTGCGCGTCTTCATAAGTCTATGAATATTAAGAAAATCTCTCTATCGTTCAAGCGATGATTAAGATTGCCTCTGACGCGTAGGATGCGATTATCCCGAGTGCTGAACTTGGCCAATAGCAGTCGTTCCAGAGTGTCTACCTAATCGGGGGGAGGGGGGAGATTTACCATACGCGTCTCGACAGACATAAGAGGCGCGGGCAGAGTGATTGCACAACCAGCCAGATGGATCCTGCTATGTACCTCTCACAGCCAATTGTTAAAAGAGGTTTCTTCTACAGTCCCGCAGATAGCGACAAGAAATATCCTGGCGTTCTGACCATCTCCGATGGCGGAGGAGTCGAACTGGAGCTCACTGCCGATGATTCAGCCTTCACCTCCTTTGAGGGGATGGAGGTTGGTCGTTTGATAGGTCTCGTTGAAGGGGGGTACGTAACCCTAGAGGGCTGTGGCTATCTAAACAAGAGCATTTCCTTTGGAATGCCCGCGACCTCCCGTATCGCAGCCCATATTGCCTTCGATGGCGTAGGAATGCCCGAACCGGGAAAATTTCTTTCGATGCGCTTTAGCGTAGACGGTC
The DNA here is from genome assembly GCF_052045635.1 of Pseudomonas sp. 22189. Classification (NCBI taxonomy): domain Bacteria; kingdom Pseudomonadati; phylum Pseudomonadota; class Gammaproteobacteria; order Pseudomonadales; family Pseudomonadaceae; genus Pseudomonas; species Pseudomonas sp. 22189. Next base: position 10,374 of record NZ_JBQEPG010000026.1, on the reverse strand, counting down.
TAAGTGAATGGTGGAACAGATCCGCCTTCAAGTTCGACCATGGTGATAAGTTTGAAGATTTTACGCTCTCCGTTGACATACCTACTCCGCTAGAGTTTTCTCTTCAGGATGACACCCGTTTTCAAATTTCCTTAGATGCAAAGATACCGGGGGGACGAAAATTTCCTACTTTGGAACTGTTCCACCAAGCTTACATTCAGATAACTACGGCAGAGCCGAAACCATTTGAATATTTCCTTGAACTGTCCCACAAAATCACGAGGTTCTTCGCCTTTGTTATTGGTCGTCCAGTAGCAATTCACTCGCTTAAGGCAAAACTCGACGATCCGGAACTGGAGAGTCTGAATCAGTGGTTGTCGGTGTACTTTCGCAGCTTGAACTATCCGAGCCGGCAAGAAGGTAAGCCTCTTCACGTTCATGATATGCTTCTCAGCTATACGAACATCGGTACCCGCTTGGAGCCCATGTTGTCAAAATGGCTCAAAGAGTGCGACAACCTTGGGCCTGCACTTCACCACTATTACCTAATCCAAGACGGAGGCAGCTCTTTCGCCGATACCAAGTTCATCTCCATGGCGCAGGCGTTGGAAGCATTTCACCGTCGTACCTCTAACTCAACCAAGTGGCCAAAAGCTGAGTATGATCAGAAGGTTGTGGGGATCATCGAAGGGTGTCCGGACGCTGATAGGAGCTGGCTGAAACAGAAACTAAACTTCGGAAACGAAATCTCCCTTGCAGAGCGATTGGAACAAATGTTCTCCCCCTATCTAGCGGTCTTCGGAGGAGAAAAAGCGGTTGCTGATATTATAAGAAAAACGAAAAATACTAGGAACTACCACGCGCACTATGATCCTAAAGGTGCCCGAAAGGCGGTGAGAGGTGCTGCGTTGGTGGCACTGACTTTTAGATTGCAGGTCTTGTTCACACTTTGTGTTGTGGTTCGTTTGGGTTGTACAGTCGAGGAGGCCATGAATATAGCCAACGCTGGTCCTCTGGCACGTCTTCTTCAAAGCGCAACCAATATCGATGAGGCTAACTAGTACAGATTCAGGCGAATGTCTGCTTCTGGCCGGTTTCTGCCTGTTGCCACCTTCCGACTCGGATCGAGTGCTGCCCGTTGTCCCGCCTGCTGCGAGAAGATCACTGTTTATCATGGATGCGAAGCAAGGTTTTCAGATCGAATACAGGCGGGGGTCAACGGAGTGCTATCCCATGAGGTATTCCATTTGGTATTCCAATAAAAATACACAACTAATATTAACTATAATAATCAATAAGATAAATTACCGTTTCAGATTACCCCGGCCCACCAACTCTCAACGACAAAGCCCGCCCAGTGCGGGCTTTGTCGCATCTAACGCTTCACTCCCGCTTCACCACCAAACATCGCCCCCACGCACTCCAACTCAATGCCCATGCCGATGATGCACATCCGGAAAATGCGCATGACTGTGCCGCATCGGCGTATGCACATGCGGATGGCTATGCGGCTCCACCCCATCCCACTCAAACCCATGCGTATGTTGATGATGCTCATCGTGTGTATGCCGATGATCATGCTCAAGCCGTTCGTGCTGATGTTCATGAACATGGTTTTCCATCAGATGAATCCATACGCCCACGGCCATTAACGCTGCTGCGAGCAGGAACATCAGCGATATCGATTCGCCCAGCAGCAGAATCGAGATGCCTGCGCCGAGAAACGGTGCGGTGGAAAAGTAGGCGCCGGTGCGTGCGCTGCCGAGGCCGCGCAGGGCGAGGACGAACATTACCAGGCTGACGCCGTAGCCGAGAAAGCCGACGAGCAGGATCGGAAACAGCGAGGCGGCGGCGGGTAGTTGGCTGCCGATGAACAGGGCCAGTGTGCAGTTGACCAGACCGGCCACGAGGCCTTTGCTGCCGGCGATGAACAGTGCGTCCGAGGCCGAGACTTTACGGGTCAGGTTGTTGTCGATGGCCCAGCAAAAGCAGGCGAAAGCCACAGCCAGCGGCCCGGTCCAGTCCTGCGTCGAAACGGCCTCTTGTGGCCAGGACAGCACGACGCCACCGGCGACGATGGCGAGCATGCCGATCACAATTCGGCGGTCGGCATTTTCCTTGAACACCACCCACGCCAGCAGCGCCGTGAGCACGGATTCGAGGTTGAGCATCAGTGACGCGCTCGCGCCGGACGTTCGGGTCAAACCGAACATCAGCGCCACTGGCGCCAACACGCCGCCGAAGCCGATGGCACCGAGCAGCCATGGCCATTCACCGGTGCCGAGCCCGGAAGGTTTCCAGCCACGATCGCGGGCAAAACGCAGAACGGTCAAACCCAGACCACTGCCGAGATAGAGCAACCCGGCGAGCAGAATCGGCGAAATCTGTACCCCCAACAGTTTGGCGAGGGGCGTACTGGCGCCAAACAGCGCTGCCGCAATCAATGCGTAGAGAACGCTCATATTCATGCCGGGATCACTCGCTGGGGCCGATGGAATACCAGCAAGCATCATGGCAAAACTCAGGTGAGAATTATGTGAACAGCTGATTCGTGTCAGGGAACACGGCCTCGGGTACGTGCTCAAATCCAGCAACATTTAATCCGCGCAATCTCTGGGCGGTCGCTCGATGCAGCTTCTATGCTGCGAACATCGAGATGCAATGGAGTTGAAGATGAAGAGCTGGATCGCCGTAGCGCTGGCCGCGCTGATTTCCTTGTCCGTCCATGCGGCCGACGCCCCCACTGTGCGCGTCGAACCGATCGCGTTCACAACCAGTGCCGACAGCGTCCAGCGCAAACAGTCGATCACGGGTGACCAGACGGCGGAGTACCGGTTCAACGCCAAGGCCGGCCAGATGCTGACCGTCGACTTCAAGCCCTCCAACACCTCCGCTTACTTCAACATCGCTGCCAAGGGGGCCGATTACGCGCTGTTCAATGGCTCGATCATGGGCAATCACTTCCTCGGCACATTGCCCAGCGATGGCGAGTACACGATTCAGGTCTACCTCATGCGCAACGCCGCACGGCGTAATGAAGTGGCCAACTACGAGCTGGCGCTGAGGCTGGTCAATGGCGATGCCATCAGCCGTCAGCCACCATTCGATCAGACGCTGGAATTGCAGGGCATTGCCTTTCACGTCAGCACTGAACAGGTCGATGGCAAACCCACTTTGCATATCGCTCCCAAGGGGCTGGAGATCGACAATACGGTCATCATTCAGGCCCTCAGCGGTGAGGTGGTACGCGCCGAAGTCGCCGATCTCAATAACGACGGTTCCCCTGAACTCTATGTGTTCACCCGCTCGCCCGGACGCGGCATGCCGGGCGAACTGATCGCCTATTCGGCCAACAACAAGAAATCCCTGAGCGAAATCTACTTGCCTCCGGTCAGTGACAACCCGAAAACCGCCGAGGGTTATCAGGGCGAGGACTCGTTTGCCGTGGTGGAAAACAGGCTGGTGCAACGCTTCCCGGTGTATGACAGCGCCGACGCGGGTGCGGGTCGTACGGGGAAGATGCGTCAGGTTCAGTACAGGTTGGTGGCGGGTGAAGCCGGGTGGATTTTACGCGAGGACAAGGTCACGGAATTCTGAAATGACCGGGTGCGTTACGTCCGGCGGATAAACCCCTGAACCACTTCTACACTCACACCGCCCCCACTGCCACGACGAGCCCCCATGACCACCCTCCAAGACCGCATGAAGCAAGGCAAGGACGCCCGCAAGCAATGCTCGCGCAGCGCCCACGCCACCACCGGAAAAATGAGCCGCGATCCGATTCCGCTGATCAAAGCGTCGAGTCAGGGCCGCGTCGCTTCGCTGGTGGAGTTGCGTTACGGACGAATGCTGGTGTCGCCCTTCACGTTCTTCCGTGGCAATGCATTGCTGCAGGCGCATGATCTGTCGAGCACCGAGAACATGGGGCTGGTCGGGCCGATCTGTGGGGATGCACACTTGATGAACTTCGGCGGGTTCGCCACGCCGGAGCGCAATCTGTTGTTTAGCGTCAATGATTTCGACGAGGCGCATCCAGGGCCCTGGGAATGGGACGTGAAGCGGCTGACGGCGAGTTTTGTGGTGGCGGCGCGGGATTTGCGCCATGGCGAGTTGGTTGAGGAAGAGGTCTGTCGGCAGATGGTCGGTGCCTATCAGGCGACGATGCTGGAGTGTGCCGAACAGAGTGCGCTGGAAACCTGGTACGAATCGATCAAGTACGAAGACTTGCTCGATCAGGCACGCAAGAGTGCGCTGGAGCATGTGCAGCGTGCCGTCGATAAAGCCGAACGGCGCACCCATGCCGAATTGCTGCCGAAAATCAGTGAGCGCGACGCCAACGGGCGACTGGTCATTCGTGACGACATGCCGGAAATTTTCCACCTGCACAAGAACACCACGCTGCTCGACGCCGACGATGACTGGTTGCGGCTGGCAGACTGGCGGCCGTTGTTCGATACGTTCATGCGTGACTATCGCACCACGCTGCAGGCTGACCGGCGAGAATTGCTCTCGCGGTTTCACGTGCAGGATCTGGCGTTCAAAGTGGTGGGTGTCGGCAGTGTGGGCACCCGGTGTCTGGTGGCGCTGCTGACCGACGATCAGGAATTTCCGTTGTTTTTGCAGTTCAAGGAGGCGCGGCGTTCGGTGCTCGCCGACTATGTGAAGGCCAAGTCCCGCACGCGTCATGAAGGCCAACGGGTGGTCGAGGGGCAGCGCCTGATGCAGTCGGCCAGCGATCTGTTTCTCGGCTGGACCACCGGCCCCAACGGTCGGCATTTCTATGTGCGGCAATTACGCGACATGAAAATCTCCGCCGAACTGGAAAACTTCGACGCCGAAACCTTCGCCGCCTATGCCCGGGTCTGCGGTCGCGCACTGGCCCGCGCCCACGCCAAAGCCTCGGGCAATGCGGCGGTCATCAGCGGCTATATCGGCAAGGGCGATGCCTTGGCCGACGCCCTGTTCAAATACGCCCGCAGTTACACCGCGCAGAACGAACGCGACTTCGAACGTTTTCAGCAGGCTTGCCGCAAGGGCCGGCTGCGGGCACGTTCGGAAGCCGATTTCGCCGCGGATCACTTGCCTTGACGCGTAGCAGAGCGGTCGCTGCCGAGATGAATTTTTCTTCACTGCCCCCGTTCGATCAACACGGTACAGTCCGCTCGCTCATTCAAGAAACTACGGTTCGCCCGCGCTCTCCCGCGGGCTTTTTTTTGCCTGGCGTTTGCTGCGGAAACGATCCGCGCGGTTTGTTTTTTCCCGCCCCATGATCAATCCTGTCCCTCGACCTTGCCCACCGGAGCGCACGATGCCGCTGCTGACCTTGCCCTGCCAACGCCTGACGCTCGCCATCCTCGCCCCGGAACAGGCCGAGCTGGAAAGTGAATTCTACGCACGCAACCAGCGCCATCTCGCCCCGTGGTCGCCGATTCGCACCACCGAATACTTTTCCACCGAGCAGATTCGCCGACGCCTTGAAGTTCAGGCCAGTGCCTACGAGGCCGAGCTGGCGATGCATTTCGCCCTGCTGACGCCGGACGGCCAGCAGATGATCGGCGCGTGCAATTTCAGCGGGATCATTCGCGGTGCGTTTCAAGCCTGTTATCTGGGTTATCACATCGACCACGCGCATCAGGGGCAGGGCCTGATGCAGGAAGGCCTGGAGGCCGGCATCGGCTACATGTTCGACACGCAGAACCTGCACCGGATCATGGCCAACTACATACCCGGCAACGAGCGCAGTGCGCGGTTGCTGGAGCGTCTGGGTTTCGAACGCGAGGGCTACGCCAAGGCCTACCTGAACATCGCCGGGCGTTGGCAGGACCATGTGCTGACGGCGCTGGTCAATCCGGTGTTCGAGGCGCCGGAAAAGCGTTGGTCACGACAACTGGCGTGAGTTTCACAATTTGTTAAGCATTGGCGAAGTATGCTCAAGGCTCCTGCCCTTTCCGGTTGCCTGAAATCCATGCCGCGTGCCGCCACTTCGCTGTTTCTACTCGCCGCCCTGCTGTTTTTTTTCGCTTTGGGTAACCACCAGCTGCAAGGCTCCACCGAGGCCCGGGTCGCCGGGATCGCCATGGAGATGCACCTGGACGATGACTGGGTGACGCCGCGCCTGTTCGGCGAACCGTTTCTGGAAAAACCACCGCTGAGCCTGTGGCTGGACGCCGGCGCCATGCGCGTGTTCGGCGTTTCGCCGTGGGCGGTGCGGCTGGCGTCGGCGGTGGCCGGGTTGCTCAGTGTGATGCTGCTGTACGGCATGTTGCGCCGCTTCGGTCGGCCGAAAGCGCTGGCCTGGACGGCGGGGATTCTGCTGGCGACCATGGCCAGTTACTGGAGCAACGTGCGCGGCGTCGGCGAAGATGCGCTGCTGGCGCTCGGCGTGACCACGGCGCTGCTGGCGTTCTTTCAGGCGCAACGCGCACCGAACGCGGCTAACTCGCTGCTGTTTATCGTCGGCATCGCCATCGCAACGTTGAGCAAGGGCGTACTTGGACTGGCGATGCCCGGCGTGGTGATTTTCGCCTACCTGCTGGCGGATAACCTGATCGACAGACGCCTGAAGATCGGAGCGTGGCTGCGACCCGGCCTGCTCACGGCGGTGGGCCTGATTCCGTTGCTGATCTGGCTCGTCGTGCTTTATCAGCGCGGTGGCTCGCACGCCGTCGCTGAAGTGCTGCTGACCAATAGCGTCGGTCGCTTCAGCGGCTCGTTCGTCGAGGCCGGGCATTACGAGCCGTTCTATTACTACTTGGCCAAACTGCCGGAAGCGTTCCTGCCGTGGAACATTCTGGTCTATCTGGGCCTGTGGCATTTCCGCAAGGAGCTGAAGGCCAACCGTTACTTGCTGTTTTTCAGCCTGTGGATCGTCGCGCAGTTCATCATGCTGACCCTGGCCTCAAGCAAGCGCACGGTGTACCTGATGTCGATGACCCCGGCTGCGGCGGTGATCGCCGCCGAGTATGCGCGCGTGTTGTTCGAGCGCTTGCAGGCGCGTGAAAACGCAGACCGCTTTATCGGAAAAGTCGCCCGTCATCGTCAGGCAATTGCCGCCGGCTTGCTCACGATGGTGATCGCCAGCTACCTCGGCGCGGCCCAGTGGGCCTTGCCCAACGCTGATAAAGAACTGTCGTTCCTGCCGCTGACTGACCATATTCAGAGCCTGCAAGCCAACGGTCAGCAGGTCGCGCTGTTCCAGGCCAATGAGCGGGTCGGCGGCGCCAGCGTGTTCTACACCCAACGTGTGCTCAAGGGACTGGACACCGACGCGCAACTGCATGACTTCCTCAGTGCCTCGCCCTCGAACGTCGCGGTGATCTCCGCGGACAGCGAACCCGTCGCACCACTCAAAGTGCTGAAGACCATGATGGTCGGGCGCCAGGCGTACTACTTCGTCGGCTACTGACGCCCTTCGCGCCAGCCAATAAAAAACCCGCCGTCACTGGCGGGTTTTGTTTGGGCCGACGCTTTGCCCACCTCAGTTCATCGAGTGCTCACTGACTGCCAGTCGGAGGCTTCGATGAAGCCAAGCACGCGCGGGGCCGCTTTGTTCGCAGCGGAAACAAACAGCGAGGAGCCATAGCCCGGGTCCGAAACCGGCGAATTCAGATCCTTTTCCAGCTCCGCCATGCATTCGCTGTGGGTCACCAGAATCAGATTGCGCCCCGCAAGCTTGTGCGCCAGCGCTTCCTGCAGGATGTGGCCCTTGCAGCTGATCAGCCAGTCTTCGCCGCTGGCCGCGCGATTGAACATGTAACCGGCGGTCTGCACAGTGCGCAGCATCGGGCTGTTGTAGATATCGGCGTTATTCAGGCCCAAATGCTCGAACTGTGCGCCGACACCGACCGCGACACTGCGCGAGCGGTCGGTGATGCCGTCATCACCGCTCAGGCACGGCGCCGGCGAGTGATCGCAGCGCTCGACGTGACGCACCAGCACAATCATCTCGCCCTTGGCCCACCCGGCCGCCAGCGCGCGTGCACCGGACACATTGCCGTGGGCCAGGTCAGGCACCGCCGCCGGGGCGAGCAGCCACAGGGTCAGCGGGATCACCAGCAGCGACGCACCGAGCACCACCCACGTGTTGCGATAGCGGGCCAGCTTACTCAGGGAAATCGAGCGTTTGACGCCGAACAGACTCAGTCTCAATTCCACATCGGGCCGCCTCGTCGGCATCCATCACAGTCAATACGATGCGGCGAGGGTAGAGAAGCGGGCGTAAGTGGCGAGTGAAACGCATGTGAAAAAAGTCTTGAAATGCCCTTGTTACAAATTCCGTCGGACAAAATCCTTTCAGCTCTCGTGTTTGCGGCCGATACAGACCTGCTAACCCCCTTGCTGGCTCAAAAAAACAACAATCTTCCAGCCTGACCGACGATCAAGTAGCTCAACGTTCCTGGAGGAATTGTGATGAATAGCTGGTTCGGCAACATCAGCGTGAACATGAAATTGGGTCTGGGCTTCGGCCTGGTCCTGGCCCTGACCTGCGTCCTCGCCCTGACTGGCTGGACCAGCCTCGGCGGCCTGATTGACCGCAGCAACTGGATGAGCGACATCACCCAGCTTAATGCCGGCCTGACCAAGCTGCGCGTGGTGCGCCTGCAATACATGCTGACCAACGGCGACGAAACCGCCGCGCAGAATGTGCAAACCACCCTCGAAAGCTTCGCCGCGCAACAACAAGCGCTGATCAACAAGTTCAAGAGCCCGGAAAACGTCAAACTGCTGAAAGAGCAGGCCGCGACCATCGCCGAATACCAGACTTCGCTGAACAAGATGCGCAACGCCTACCGCACCGGCAACAGCGCCCGCGACGTGATGGGCAGCAACGCCGAGACCGCTTACAACCTGATCGAAGCGATCAGCAAGCGCGTGCAGCAAATGGACATGAGCGAGCAGCGCTTCGAGCAGTTCCAGGCTATCACCCAGGCCAAGGAAGCGTTCATCCTCGCGCGCTATGAAGTGCGCGGCTACACCGCCACCACCAACGCCGAAACCGAGCAGAAAGCCGTCGGCCAACTGGACGTGGCAATTGCCAGCCTCAAGCAACTGAACGTGCATTTCGCCGCGACCCAGCAAGACGCTCTGCGTCAGCTGGAAACCGCCCTGACCAACTACCGCAGCGCGTTGCAGGCCTACAAGAACGCCAACAGCGAAGCGGTGCAGGCGCGTAAGGAGATGACCGATCAGGGTGCGGCCATCGTCACCACCAGCGAGCAGCTGTACCAGATCCAGCTCGACCGTCGCGACATCGAAAGCGCCCAGGCCCGTACGCTCCAGCTGATCAGCACCCTGCTGGCACTGCTGGTCGGTGTGATTGCTGCGGTGATCATCACCCGTCAGATCACCCGTCCGCTGCAAGAAACCCTGGCCGTGGTCGAGCGCATTGCCAGCGGCGACCTGACCCAGAACGTCACGGTCACCCGTCGCGATGAACTCGGCGTGCTGCAACAAGGCATCGCCCGCATGGGCGTGACCCTGCGCGACCTGATCAGCGGCATCCGCGACGGCGTCACCCAGATCGCCAGCGCCGCCGAAGAACTCTCGGCCGTGACCGAGCAGACCAGCGCCGGGGTGAACAGCCAGAAGGTCGAGACCGACCAGGTGGCCACCGCCATGCACGAGATGACCGCCACCGTGCAGGAAGTCGCGCGCAACGCCGAAGAAGCTTCGCAAGCAGCAGCGGCCGCTGACGGCGAAGCCCGTGAAGGCGACAAGGTAGTGAATGAAGCCATCGCCCAGATCGAGCGACTGGCCAGCGAAGTGGTGCGTTCCACCGAAGCCATGAGCGTGCTGCAACAGGAAAGCGACAAGATCGGCAGCGTCATGGACGTGATCAAGGCCGTGGCCGAACAGACCAACCTGCTGGCACTCAACGCAGCGATTGAAGCCGCGCGTGCCGGTGAAGCCGGCCGTGGGTTTGCCGTGGTCGCCGACGAAGTCCGTGGCCTGGCGCAACGCACGCAGAAATCCACCGAGGAAATCGAAGGTCTGGTCGCCGGTCTGCAGAACGGCACCCAGCAAGTGGCGGCGGTGATGAACAACAGCCGCGCCTTGACCGACAGCAGCGTGGCTCTGACCCGCAAGGCTGGCGACTCCCTGGAAAACATCACCCGCACGGTGTCGAACATCCAGTCGATGAACCAGCAGATCGCCGCCGCGGCCGAACAGCAAAGCGCCGTGGCCGAAGAAATCAGCCGCAGCATCATCAACGTGCGCGACGTGTCGGAACAGACCGCCGCGGCCAGTGATGAAACCGCAGCGTCGAGCGTTGAACTGGCACGCCTGGGCGGTCAGTTGCAGCAGATGGTCAGCCACTTCCGCGTCTGATCTTCAGTCAGCGCCAAAGCGTAAATCCAATCGCGGGCAAGCCCGCTCCCACAGGAAACGAGTCGA